>JACRLI010000015.1:265299-312374 GCA_016235265.1 Candidatus Eisenbacteria bacterium | reverse complement strand
GCCGCGCTGGCGGCGGCCCCCGCAGCCGCCCAGGACACGCCCACGGGCTTCGCGTCGCTGGAAATGGGCCCGGGAGCCCGCGCCCAGGCCATGGGCTCGGCCTTCACCTCGCTGGCCGACGACGCCACCGCCTCCTTCTGGAATCCCGCGGGGCTCTCGCGGCTGGACAAGCTGCAGATCTCGGCCACCCACCACCAGAGCTTCGAGGGCATCCGACAGGAATATGTGAGCGCGGTGAAGCGGTTCAAGGAAGGCACCTTCGGACTGAGCTTCGGCGCGGTCTACAACAGCGACCCGCTGCTGGGCACCGACGTGAGCGGTGATTCGGTGGGCACCTTCGGCTACTACGACCTGGTCACCACCGCGGCGTTCGGCTTCCGCGCCACGGACAAGCTGGACCTGGGCGTGGGGCTGGAGTACCTCGCCACCAAGATGGACGCCTACAACAGCACCGGATTCGCGCTCAACCTCGGCGCGCGGTACTTCCCCGGCATACCCAACCTGAGCGTGGGGGCGGCCGTGCGTCACCTGGGCCAGGGCATGACCCTCGACACGAAGCGGACCGCGCTGCCCACCACCGTGCAGGGCGGGGTCTCCTACATCCTGCCCGCCGGCGGGGGCGAGTTGACGCTGGCCGCCGACCTGGCCAGGACCCGCGGCGACGACCGCACGCATGCCCTCTTCGGCGCGGAGTTCACCCAGCGCGGGTTCCTCTCGGTCCAGGGTGGCTATCGCACCGGATACGACTCGGAAGGCTTCAGCTTCGGGCTGGGCGTGCGCGGCCGGGGCTTCCAGCTGCAATACGCCATGGTGCCCTACCGCAACGATTTCGGCTCCAGCTCCCGCATCGCGATCACCTACCTGGGGCGCTGACCCCGCCGGGCGGGCCTTCCGGTCCGCCCTGGAGGCACTGCGGGCCGTCCTCGGTCCAGCGCCACATCCGGAATACCCCGCCCTCCAGCGTCGCGTACGTGAAGTGCGTCATCCAGTCCCCCAGGACGACCATTTCGCGGCCCGGCTCGCGGTGGTGGTAGGGAAGATGGAAGTGGCCGAGGATCACCGCGTCGTGGCCGGCCGCCAGGCGGGGCGTGGCCACCTCGCGGTAGATCGCTTCGCCGGTGGGGGGCGGGTGGTGGTGGTGATTGCGGTAGGAGAGGCTGGATACGGCCTTGGCCAGCGGGATTCCCAGGTCCGGGTGCAGCCAGCGGTACAGGCCGATGTTGAACGGGTTGCGCAGGATGGCCCTGAGCGCGTGGTAGCCGCGGTCTCCGGGCATCATCCCGTCGCCGTGGGCCACGTACAGTTTCCGGCCCTGGATCTCCCGGGCGATGGGCTCGAGCGCCACCTCCATCCCCACCTCGCGGGCCAGGAAATCCCCCAGCCAGAAGTCGTGATTGCCTCCGACATAGGTGATGGCCGCCCCGGCGCGGCGGGTCTCGATCAGCGCCGACAGCACCTCGAAGTGGCCCCGCGGCACCGCGTGGCGGTATTCGAACCAGAAATCGAACAGGTCCCCGACCACGTAGACCGGCCCGGGGCGGGTCCGCACGTGGGCAAGGAACTGCTGCAGGTAGTGGCGCTTGCGGGCCTCTCCCGAGGCATCCCGCTGGCCCAGGTGGGCGTCAGAAAAGAAGTAGGCGCAACCGTCAACCATGGGCGGCAGTATAGCCCTGCGGGGCAGGCGGGACTATCCGGGAGTTATGCCGGGAGTCATGCCAGTGGTCTGCGGGCGGACCGGTGGATCGCCCGCGACGCAGGATCGGCTGTCGCGCTGCACCGCGGGGGATCCGGGGTCGCCTTGACCGGGCAGGCGCGAGTTTCCTACTGTCCTTTCGAGGGTTCCGCCCCGCGCGGGGGGCGCCCCGGGCGCATCGCCCGACGGGCGAGGTTCATCCAACCCACAAGATGGAATGCACCGGGCCGGGCCCGGGCGGGGGGCTTCCCCGCCCGCGCCGCTCCCCGGACGCAACAGTGCGGGCCCGGCCTGGCCGGGGTCGGCTTTCAAGGAGCCACCGATGTCACCGAATCGCATTCGAAACCTGGCCATTGGCGGGCTGCTGCTGGGAGGCGGCATCGCCGTGGGCCTGACGCTCTCGAGCAACCTCAACCTCCAATCGGTGTCCCGGGCCCAGGAGACGTCGCTGCGCGGCGGCTCGCTGGAGAGTCCGTTTGTGGGGGTGGCGAGCAAGGTCCAGCCCGCGGTGGTGAGCGTCGAAGTGAAACGCCGCGTCAACACCGGCGAGGCCACTCCCTATGGCGACCTGTTCCACCGCTTCTTCCCCGAGGACTCGCCGCGGCGGCGCAGCATCGAGCTGCCGTCCAGCGGCTCGGGCTTCATCATCGACAAGGAAGGCCACATCCTCACCAACAACCACGTGGTGCAGGGGGCCAACGACATCACCATTCGCCTCCTCGACCACCGCACCTTCAAGGCGAAGCTGCTCGGGCGCGACCCGTTCACCGACCTGGCCATGGTGAAGATCGAGGGCGCCAACCTCCCGGTGGCCGAGCTGGGCAACTCCGACGAAATGCGCGTGGGTGACTGGGCCATCGCCATCGGCAACCCCTTGGGCGAGCTCGAGGGCAGCCTCACCGTGGGCGTGGTCAGCGCCAAGGGCCGCGCCGGGCTGGTCATCGGCGACTCCCCCAACGAGGGGCCCGGCTACCAGGACTTCATCCAGACCGATGCCGCCATCAACCGCGGCAACAGCGGCGGCCCGCTGTGCAACATCAAGGGCCAGGTGATCGGCATCAACACCGCCATCAACCCCGCCGGCCAGGGAATCGGCTTCGCCATCCCGGTGAATATCGCGCTGAAGTTGCGGGACCAGCTGGCCTCCGGCAAGCCGGTCACCCACGGCTTCCTGGGCGTGGGCCCGCAGGAGTTGGACGAGACGCTGGCCGAGGGCCTGGGCCTCAAGGGTGGCAGTGGGGTCGTGATTTCGGCCGTCACCGAGGGCAGCCCCGCGCTCAAGGCCGGGCTGGAAAAGGGAGATGTGATCACCGAATTCGACCGTCAGAAGATCACCTCCGTCGGCCAGTTCCGGCGCATCGTGGCGGACACCCCGGTGGGCCACAGGGTCCCGGTGGTGGTGGTGCGCGACGGGCGGCAGCAGGAGATGCAGGTCACCCTGGCCTCCCGCAACGACGAGGAAGTGAAGGCCGCCCCGGAGGTCAGCCCCTCGAAGGACTGGCTGGGGCTCAAGGTGGAGGGCCAGCAGGGCGTCTCCCGCGCGCTGCGCGGCCGCGTCGCGGGTGGGGAGGAGCAGCCGGGGGTGATGGTGACCGCCGTGGACGACGGCAGCCCGGCGGACCAGGCCGGGATCCAGGAGGGCGACCTGATCCAGGAGGTCAACGGCGCGGCCATCCTGACGACGGCGGATTTCTCCACTGCAATGAAGAAGGCCCGCGGGGCCGGCAAGCCCATCGTGATGCTGCTCAACCGGCAGGGTGCGGCGCAGTACATCGCCGTCAAGCCGAAGCAGTGACCGGCGCCGCCCCAGGTCGCCGGTATCCGGGAGGGCAGGGCGTGGCAGGGATGCCGCGTGGAAGGACCGGGATGCGACGGGACCCCCGCGCATCCGGGATCGGCATGCTCGTGGCGGCGCTGGCGCTCCTGTGCGCGGCGCCGTCCGCGCACGCGGCCCGTCCCCTGCGGGTGACCGGGGTGCGCCACTGGACCGGCCCCGACGTCACCCGGCTGGTGCTCGATGTTTCCGACGCCGCCGACTTCTCCGTGGAACGCTCCGACGATTCCACCCAGGTCACCGTGCGCGTGGCCGGCGTCGCGCTGATCGCCAATCTCTCCGAGGTCTCGGTCCGCGACAGCGCCGTCGAGGATGTGACGTTGCGGTCCATGACCGGCGGGGGAGTGAAGGCCACCATCCGGCTCACGCGGCCCACGGCGGTGCGGGTGTTCGCGCTGTCGCAGGTGCCCGGGCGTCCGCACCGCGTGGTGGTGGACGTGACCCGCTACGTGGCGCCCGAGCAGGTGGTGGAGCGCGAGAAGGCCATCCAGACGGTGCTGGAATCCCGCGCCCGCGTGGTGGTGATCGACCCCGGGCACGGCGGCGACGCTCCGGGAGCCGTGGGCCCCGGCGGGCTTTGCGAGAAGGACGTCACGCTGCCCATCGGCAGGAAGGTCGCCGATCGCCTGAACGCCCGGCCCGGGATCCGCGCGGTGCTCACCCGCGACGGCGACTACGACCTGCCGCTCCGGCGCCGCTTCCTGATCGCGGAGCGCTACCAGGCCGACCTGTTCGTGAGCATCCACTGCAATTCCTCGCGCGACCGCGACGCCCGCGGCACCGAGGTGTATTTCCTCTCGCTCACCGGCGCCACCGACGAGGCCTCCCGTGAGCTGGCCGAGGCGGAGAACTCCGCCGACCAGCTGTATGGCCAGCTCCCCGCGGGCAACGACGACGTGAAGTCGATCCTGTTCGACCTGCGGCAGAACGACACGCTGAAGAAGAGCTCGGAGCTCGCGGACGTGGTGCTGCAGTCCCTCGCGGGACGGGAGGACCTGGTGTTCCGGGGGGTGAAGCAGGCGGGCTTCGCGGTGCTCAAGTCTCCGCAGGTGCCATCCATCCTGGTGGAGACGGCCTTCATCAGCAACCGCCGGGAGGCGGCGCGGCTGCGCTCCGAGTCCTTCCAGGACGACCTGGCGGATCTCATCGCCCGGGGCGTGGGGGAGTACCTGGAGCGTCACCCCAGCCAGAAGCGGGGCCCGGCCCGCCTGCTTCCGTAGCCTGCCGGGGCCGTTCTTCCCGCCGGCGCCCCGGGTTCCTCAGAAAACGGTAGAACCCCACCTCGGCGGGCGCGTAGAATCTCGCAGTCACCTTGCCCGTGCTCCCGTGGCCCGCCCTGCCGCATGGGTGGCCACCGGCGCCGGCGCCCGCGACGCGGGCGGGACCACCCCAGTCTCGAAGCCCATCCGGGGGCGAAGGACCATGATCGCACTGAAACGCGCCGCATCGCGAGTGAAGCGAACGGCTGCGCCGGTGAAACGGCCGGCGGGGAAGGGCCCTGCCGGCGCCGCGGGCTCGAAGGGGCTCTCCGTGGCGCGCCGCGAACGCATCGTGGGGCTTCTGCGCCGGGCCACCGAGATCGCGGGACTGCCGGGGCACGAGACCGATCTCACGCAGTGGTTCGAGAAGGAGGCCCGCGGCCTCGGGGCCCAGGTCCGCCACGATCGCGTCGGCAGTTGCGTGGCCCTGCTGCCCGGCCAGGGCAAGGTCCGCGGCGCCCGGCGCCGGCTGATGCTGGCGGCCCACGCCGACGCCATCGGCCTGGTGGTCACCGAGGTGCGCAAGGACGGCTTCCTGCGCGTGCACCCCATGGGCGGGGTGGAGCCGCGGCTGCTGCCGGCGCAGGACGTCTGGGTGCACGGACGCGAGCGCCTTCCCGGCGTGTTCGGGAGCGTCCCTCCGCACCTGCAGGCGCCCAACGACGCGAAGAAACCCTACACCTTCGACGAGCTGTTCGTGGACACCGGCCAGCCGGCTGCGGCCGTGCGCCGTGCCGTGCGCGTGGGCGACCTGGTGAGCTTCCGCGCGCCCCTGGTGGAATTGCTCGGCGGCCGCGTGGCGGGCCGGGCGTTCGACAACCGCGCCTGCGTGGTGGCGATGCTGCTGGCGCTGGAGGAACTCTCCCGGCGGCCGCACGCGCTGGACGTGTTTGGCGTGGCCACGGTGCAGGAGGAGGTGGGCCGCGTGTGCCTGGGGGCGATGACCAGCGCCTACGCGGTGCGCCCCGACGTGGCCGTGGCGCTGGACGTCACCCACGGCGAGGGGCCCGGAGCGGACGACTGGCGCACCTTCAAGCTGGGAGGCGGGCCGCCGATCGCGCTGGGGCCCAACGTCCACCCCGCGGTGTTCCGCGGCCTGGTGGAGGCGGCCGAGGCGGCGAAGATCCCCCACCAGGTGGAGCCCGCTCCGCGCGACACCGGCACCGACGCCCGGGACATCTACACGGTCGGCGAGGGCGTGCCCACCGGACTGGTGAGCGTGCCGCTGCGCTACATGCACAGCGCCGTGGAGACGCTCGACCTCGTGGACCTGGACCGCGTCGCGCGGCTGCTGGCGATCTACGCGGTCCGCCTCGAGAAGGGCCTCCCGGGGAGGAGCGACTGATGGTCGCGCGCAGGGGCTTCCCGTGGGAGCTGTTCGAAGCGCTCTCCAACGCGCGGGGCGTGACCGGCGACGAGGCGCCGGTGCGCCGCATCCTCAAGGACTACCTCAGGCCCCACGTGGACCGCCTGGAAGTGGACTCCATGGGCTCGCTGCTGGTCGAGAAGCGGGGCCGCCGGGACGGCGTCCGCCTGCTGCTGGGCGCGCACATGGACGAGGTCGGCTTCATGGTGGTGCGCATCGAGAAGTCCGGCATGCTGCGCCTGCAGAAGGTGGGCGGTCTCGACGACCGGTTGCTCTCCGGCAAGCGCGTGCGGGTGGGCGAGAAGGCCATCCAGGGCGTGCTGGGGGCCAAGCCGCCGCACCTCGCCAAGGGCGAGGAGGCCTCGCGCACCGTGATGCTCGACGACATGGTCGCCGACATCGGCGCCGCCGACGACAAGGAGGCGAAGAAGCACGTGAAGGTGGGCGACACCGTCACCTTCGACGCCACCTTCGAGTCCTGGGCCGGCGGGCTGGTCCGGGGCAAGGCGTTCGACGACCGCGCCGGCTGCGCGCTGCTGGCCGCACTGGTGGCCTCAGCCTCGCCGGTCAGCTTCGTGGCCGCGTTCACCACCCAGGAGGAAATCGGCATGCGCGGCGGTCGCGTGGCCGCCCAGCGCTTCCAGCCCGCCGTGGCCGTGGCGCTCGAAGGCACCGCCGCCGCCGACACCCCCAGCAAGCGGGGGGAGGCGCTGGGCGCCTACCCGCTCCTGGGCGGGGGGCCGGTGCTCACGCGCCGCGACGGGGCGACCATCAGCGACCGGACCGTGTTCGGAGTGTTCGAGAGAGCGGCCGTGGCCGCGGGCGTGAAGTGGCAGGAGAAGCGCCCGGGCATCGGCGGCACCGACGCGGGCGAATACCACCGCGCCGGGGGCGGGGCGCGTTCCATCAGCGTCTCGGTGCCGTGCCGCTACATCCATGCGCCCTCGGCCCTGGCGGCCCGGGCCGACATCGAAGCCACACTGGAACTGGTGCGCGCGGCCCTGCCTGGGCTGGCCGCCCTCAAGCGGCCCGCCGGGCCGCGCGGGGAGAAGTCATGATCGAACTGCTGAGCGAGCTTTCGCGCGCCTTCGGGCCCTCCGGCGAGGAGGAGCGGGTGGCCGCGCTGGTGCGACGTCGAGTCCGGGCGCACGTGGATTCGGTTGCCCCGGACATCATGGGCAACCTGGTGGCGCGCCGGCCGGGCAAGGGCGCCCGGGTGATGATCGCGGCCCACATGGACGAGATCGGGCTGGTGTTGAGCCACGTGGACGCCCGGGGCTTCGCGCGCTTCTCCAATATCGGGGGCCTGCGCGTGGACAACCTGGCCACCCAGCGTGTGCGGCTGGCCGACGGCCGCGTGGGCGTGGTGATGGAGGAGGAGCGCGGCAACAAGGACGACCGGAAGATCGACCGCATGTACGTGGATTTCGGCTTCGCCACCGCCGCCGAGGCGCGCAAGCACGTGAAGGTGGGCGACGTGGCCTGCTTCGACCGCGAACCGGTGGAACTGGGCGGTCGCTTCATCGGCAAGGCCATGGACGACCGTGTCTCGTGCGCGGTGCTGATCGAGGCCGCCCGGCGGCTCAAGAAGTCGCCCAACGACGTGGCCTTCGTGTTCACGGTGCAGGAGGAAGTCGGTTGCCGCGGGGCGCAGCCGGCGGCCTTCGCGCTGGACCCCGACGTGGCGCTCTCGGTGGATGTGACGCTGACCGGGGACCTGCCCGAGTGCCGTCCCATGTCGGTGGAGCTGGGCGGCGGTGCGGCCATCAAGGTGAAGGACGGCGGGCACATCGGCCACCCGAAGGTCCGCGACCTCATGGTGCGCCTCGCGCGGCGCGAGAAGATCCGCCACCAGATGGAGGTGCTGGCGCTGGAGGGGGCCTCCACCGATGCCTCCAGCATCCACCGGGTGCGCGAGGGCGTGCCTTCCGGCTGCCTCAGCATCCCGTGCCGCTACGTGCACACGGTCAACGAAATGGTGGACCTCAAGGACGTCGAGGCGGCGGTGAGGCTGCTGGTGGCGTTCCTCGAGACCGACCTGCGCAAGGAAGGGTTCTAGGGCCGGGGAGTCTTCCCCGGCCGGGCACGTCGCCGGCCGCCCCGCGTCGCGGAGCCTGCCGCGGACAGGAGCCCCGTGAAGTTCGCAGAGACGCTCGGGCTGCACGCCCCGCTCTTCGAGATCATCCTGCGCTGCGTCATCGTGTACGTGGTGATCCTGGCCGGCATGCGCCTCACCGGTCGCCGCCAGCTGGGCCAGATGACGCCCTTCGACCTGGTCCTGATCCTGCTCATTTCCAACGCCGTCCAGAACGCCATGGTGGGCCCCGAGACCTCCGTGCTCGCGGGCCTGGTGGCCGCCGGTACGCTCCTGGCGCTCAACTACGGGACCGGGATGCTGACCCGCAACCACCGCACCATCCGCAGGGTGCTGGAGGGTGAACCGGTGGTGCTGGTGATGAACGGGAAGTTCATCCCCGCGAACATGGCCGAAGCGGAACTGACCGAGGAGCTGGTGCTGCAGGCCATCCGCGAGCACGGCTTCGAGAGCATCGGGAAGGTGCACACCGCCATCCTGGAAATCGACGGCACCATCAGCGTGCTGCCCAGCGAGGATCACTACCTGCGCCGCACGCGCCGCCGCGTGCGCGCCATCCGCCCCGGAGGAAACTGATGCCCGAGAACGACCCGCGCTATCCCATCGGCCGCTATCAGCGCCCCGCGGAGATCCCGCCCGCGCTGCGAGCCGAATGGCTCCGGCAGGTGGCCGAAGCCCCGGCCGGGCTGCGCGCGGTGGTGACCGGCCTCACCGAGGCCCAACTGGACACGCCCTACCGGGACGGCGGCTGGACCGTGCGGCAGGTGGTGCACCACGTGCCCGACAGCCACCTCAACGCCTACACCCGCTTTCGCCTGGCGCTCACCGAGGAGGCGCCCACGGTCAAGACTTACGAGGAAGCCCGCTGGGCCGGGCTGCCCGACGCCCGGACCGCCCCGGTGGAGATGTCGCTGGCGCTCCTGGACGCCCTGCACGCCCGCTGGATGCTGCTGCTCGAGGCCATGGGCGACGCCGAGTTCCACCGCACCTTCCGTCACCCCGACCTGGGTTTGATGGCCCTGGATACGACCCTGGGCCTGTACGCCTGGCACGGCCGCCACCACGCCGCGCAGATCCGCTCGCTGCGCGAGCGGAAGGGCTGGTAGGCCGGCCCCGTTCGAGTTCCCGATCCCGGAGGTCCCCACCATGAGGGCCCTGCTGTTCTGCGCCGCGTTCGCGGCGGCACTCGTGCCGGGCGGCGCCGTGGGTGCCGCGGATCCTCTTCCGACGCTGTCGGGCGGCCCACCCCTGAGGTGCATTCCCGCGTGATCCTGAGCACCGCGAGGCTGGAACTCGTGCCCGCCACCGCGGCCACGATCCGCGCGGAGCTGCAGACCCCGTCCGCGCTCGCCGGCCTTCTCCACGCGCGCATTCCCGAAGGATGGCCCCCCGGAGGGATGGCCGACGCCCCTGGCCACCGAAATGGCCCGAGGCCTGGCCGGCTAGGCCCTGGCCCAGCCGGGTGTGGAGGTCGTGGTGGCGCACGTCGCCGAGGACAACGCCGCCTCGAGGGCGGTGCTGCGCAAGATGGGTTTCCACGAGACCGGAGAGCGGGACGACGAGGGTCACCCGAGGTACGAGCGCGCACGAACGTAGGTCAGGCGAAATCGAAGGATGAACCGGGCGGCGTCACCCGATCGCGCCGCCGTACTGCAGCTGGACCAGCCGGGCGTAGATCCCTTCGCGCGCGATGAGTTCCGAATGCGTCCCCGCCTCCCGCAGCTTCCCCCGGTGGAACACCAGGATCCGGTCCGCCGACTGGATCGTGGACAGCCGGTGCGCGATCACGATGGACGTGCGCCCGCGCAGCAGCCGCTCCAGCGCCTCCTGGATGCGGTGCTCCGTCTCCGGGTCCACGCTGGAGGTGGCCTCGTCCAGCACCAGCACCTCGGGGTCGTAGGCCAGCGCACGGGCGAACGCCAGCAGCTGCCGCTCGCCCGTGGAGAGCGAGGTGCCGCGCTCGTTCACCGCCGTGTCCATCCCCGCCGGCAGGCGGTCAATGAAGACGCCCGCCTGCACCTCGCGTGCCGCGTCCTCCACCCGCCCAGGCGAGATTTCCGCGTTGCGCAGACCGATGTTGTCGCGGATGTTCCCCGAGAACAGGAACACATCCTGCTGCACGAAGCCGATCCTCCGCCGCAGCTGGTCGGTGCTGAGCTCGCGGATGTCCACGCCGTCCCACGTGATCCGCCCGCGAGTCACTTCGTAGAAACGCGCCAGCAGGTGCACCAGGGTCGTCTTGCCCGAGCCCGTCGCACCCACCACCGCGATCTTCTCGCCCGGACGGATGGCCAGGTTCACGTCGCGCAGCACGAAGTCCTCGCCGTTGTAGGCGAACCACACGTCCTCGAAGCGGATCGCCTGCTTCAGCGGGCCGGCCGGCTTCGGGTCGGCGGCGGGCTTCAGCGCGGGCTCGGTGTCCAGCAGGTCGAATACCCGCTCGGCGGAGGCCATCGCCGACTGCAGGATGGTGTACTTTTCGGCCAGGTCGTTGATGGGCCGGAAGAAGCGCTGCGCGTACTGGAAGAAGGCCACCAGCGCCCCCAGCGTGAGCGCGCCGTCCAGTACCTGGCGCCCTCCGAACCACACCAGCAGCGCCAGCGCCAGGGCGCCCAGGAAGTCCATCACCGGGAAGAACACCGCGCAGTAGCAGACGTTCTCCACGTTGGCGTCGCGGTGCGCCTCGTTGATGGCGGCGAACTTGTGCCGGCGGTTCTCCTCGCGGCCCAGCATCTGGACCGTCACCATCCCGGAGATGTTCTCCTGCAGGAAGCTGTTGATGCGCGACATCAGCGTGCGGATCTTGCGGTACGAGTCACGCACCCTGGTGCGGAACACCACCGTGCACACGAAGATCAGGGGCAGCACCGAGAAGGTGAGCAGCGCCAGGCGGGCGTTCCAGCTGAACAGGACCCACAGGATCCCCAGCAGCATGAACACGTCCCCGATCACCGTGACCATGCCGGAGGTGAACAATTCGTTGAGCACGTCCACGTCGTTGATGACGCGCGTCATCAGCCTGCCGACCGGCTGGCGGTCGAAGAAGGAGAGGGGTTGAGTCTGGAGGTGCGTGAACAGCTGGCGGCGCAGGTCCCACATGATGCGCTGCCCGGTGCGCTGGAGCACCACCGTCTGGGCGTACTGCACCAGGAATCCGCCCAGCAGCAGCGCCACCAGCGTGATGCCGAAGCGGTCCACCAGCGGGCCGTTGTGGGCGCCGAGCGCCCGGTCGATGGTGGCCCGCCACAGGGCCGGCACCGCCAGCTGCACCGCCACGTCCAGCAGCATCAGCGCCAGCGCCGCGGCCACCCACCTCCGGTAGGGCACCAGGTAACGCACCAGGCGGCGCATCAGGCGGCCGTCATAGGCCTTGCCGAAGACTTCCTCTTCGCCGTGCAGCTCGCTCATGTCCGCGGTCCGTGTCCCGGGTACGCGCCGGCGCGGCGGGCCCCGGCGGTCACGCCTCGGTCTCCAGCTCTTCGAGCAGCCGCTGGCGGCGGGCCAGGCCGGCGTACAGTCCGTCCATCTGCAGCAGCTCGTCGTGATGGCCCTGCTCCACGATCCGGCCGCGGTCCAGCACCACGATGTGGTCCGCGTGGCGCACCGTGGACACGCGGTGCGAGACGATCAGCGTGGTGCGCCCGGCCATGAATGGCACCAGCTTGCGCAGGATGGCCTCCTCGGTGCTGGTGTCCACCGCCGAGAACGCGTCGTCCAATACCAGGATGGTCGGGCGCCGGGCCACCGCGCGGGCCAGCGCGGTGCGCTGCTTCTGCCCGCCGGAGAGGGTGATGCCGCGCTCGCCGATCACCGTTTCGAGACCCTTGGGGAAGGACTCGAGGTCCTGGCCCAGGTGCGCGCGGTCGGCGGCCTCCTCGGCGGTGTGGTCCTCTCCGCCCAGGCGGATGTTCTCGCGCAGCGTCTCGGAGAACAGGAACGTATCCTGCGGCACCCAGCCGAACGCGCCCCGCAGGCTCTTGAGCGGCAGGTCGCGCACGTCCACCCCGTCCAGCAGCACCCGGCCCTCGGTGGCCTCGCGGAGCCTGGGCAGCAGCGTCAGCAGCGTGCTCTTGCCCGAGCCGGTGGGCCCCACGATGGCCACGGTCCGGCCCGCGGGGATCTCGAGATCAACGTCGCGCAGCGCCCACGCGGCGTCGGGGGAATAGCGGAAGGAGAGCTTCTCCAGCCGGATGGCGCCGGTGAGCGGGTGCTCCGGGGCGCCCTCGCGGTCCACGAACTCGGGTTCCTGGTCCATCACCGCGGCCATGCGCCCCATGGAGGCGGTGCCCCGCTGGAACAGGTTCACCACCCAGCCCAGGGCCATCATGGGCCACACCAGCATCATGAGGTAGGAGTTGAAGGCCACGAACGAGCCGATGCTGAGCTTGCCCGCGATCACCTGGTGGCCGCCGAACCACAGCACCACCGCGCCCCCGGCGCCCGAGAGCAGTCCGAAGAGCGGGTAGAAGAAGCCGATCAGACGAATCAGGCCCATGTTGCGGCGCACGTAGTCCTCGTTGAGCTTCTCGAAGGAGGCGATCTCGTCGCTCTCGCGCACGTAGGCCTTCACCACGCGCACGCCGGCCAGGTTCTCCTGCACCCGCGTGCTCATGCGCCCCAGGTGCTCCTGGATCTCCTCGAACTTGTCGTGGATCACCCCGCCCACGCGGCTCATCACCAGCGAGAGCAGCGGCAGCGGGATCAGCGCCAGCAGCGTGAGCTTCCAGTCAATGCGCATCATCAGCGCCAGGGCGACCACGAACGTCACCACCGTCTGCAGGCCCTGCATCACGCCGGGGCCCCACAGCATGCGCACCGCGGACAGGTCGTTGGTGGCGCGGCTCATCAGGTCGCCCACGCGGGTCTTCTGGTAGTAGCCGGGAGAGAGGCGCAGCAGGTGCGCGAAGTAGTCGGCGCGCAGGTCGCGCTCGCACTCGCGGGAGACGGTGATCATGAGGTAGCGCATGGCGAAGCGGCACAGGCCGCCGGCCACGGCCAGGCCCAGGATCCAGCCCGCGTCGGCCAGCAGCGCGGCGCCGGCGCCCGCGGAGAGGTGCAGCTTCGGTCCGGCCCCCGGAGTCCAGCGGGCGACGCTGTCCACCGCGTGGCGCAGGACCCAGGGTTGCAGCAGGGACAGCAGGTTCGCGCCGGTCAGCGCCACGGCCCCCGCGAGCAGGCGGCCCCGGTAGGGGACGAGATAGGCGAAGGCGCGGCGGGCGGGCGAGGCGGGGCTTCCGGCCAAGGACTAGGCCGCTCCCTGGCGCGCGGCCCGCACCACGTCCACGATCTGCTCGTAGCGACCGAAGGAGGGCATGAGGTACACGCCGTCGAGGGCGCCGCGGGCCTCCAGCAGCAGGGATGTCGCCAGCCGCGCCCCCTCGGCCAGCCCGTCGGCGCCGGCGGCGCCCATGCGTGCGCGCACGGAATCCGGGACCGAGATGCCCGGCACCTCGTGGTGCAGGAACTCGGCATGCCGCGAGCTGTGCAGCGGCAGCACCCCCATCAGGATCGGGATCCGGACCTCGCCCAGGCGGTCCCGGAAGCGCAGCCAGTCGGAGAGCTGGTAGAGCGGCTGGGTCATGGCGAACTCGGCGCCGGCGTCCATCTTGCGGCGGAAGCGCACGATCTCGCCGTCCAGGTCCTCGCAGGCGGGATTCACCGCGCAGCCCAGCCGGAAACGCGCCTTCGAGCCGATGGAGGTGCCGTTGACGTCGAAGCCGTCGTTCATCCGGCGGATGATCCCGAGCAGGCCCACCGAGTCCACGTCGAAGACCGCGGTGGCCTGCGCGTAGTCGCCCACCGAGGGCGGGTCCCCGGTCAGGGCCAGGATGTTGCGGATGCCCGCGGCGTGCGCGCCGATCAGGTCGCTCTGCAACCCCATGAGGTTCCGGTCGCGGCAGGTGAAGTGCAGGATGGTCTCGATCCCGACGCGCGACTGGATCAGGTAGGCCAGCGCCAGCGCGCTCATGCGCACCCGCGCCATCGGGCTGTCGGCGATGTTCACCGCGTCCACGCCCTCCTCGCGCATCAGGTGGGCCGCCTGGATCAGCCGGGCGGGGTTGAGCCCGCGCGGGGGATCCAGTTCCACGCTGACCACGAAGTGCCGGCCCAGCTTGTCCGCGAAGCTCTCCCCGGCGGTGGGCTCGCCGGCCTCGGGCTCGGGCGCGGCCTCCACCACGGTCACCGCGGGGTGCCCGCGGCGTGCCTCGGGGTGCTTCTCGTCGAGAGTGCGGCGCATGGCCGCCACGTGCGCGGGGGTGGTGCCGCAACAGCCGCCGATCAGGCGCGCTCCGGCTTCCACGAAACGCACCGCGTACTCGGCGAAGTAGTCCGGGCTGGCGATGTAGACCACGCGTCCGTCCATGATGCGCGGCAGGCCGGCGTTGGGCTGGGCCGAGAGCGGCAGCTGCGTGACCGAGGCCATCCGCTCCAGCACTTCCAGGATGCCGTGCGGGCCCACCGAGCAGTTGGCGCCGATCACGTCCGCGCCGGCATCCTCCAGCAGGCGCGCCACGTCCTCGGGGGTCATGTCGCGCAGCGTGGTGAGTTCCTCGGTGAAGGTCATCTGCGCCACCAGCGGCAGCGAACACGCCGCGCGCGCGGCGCGGATGGCCGCCAGGGCCTGGTCCATGTCCCAGAAGGTCTCGATTACCAGCAGGTCGGCGCCGCCCTCCAGCAGGCCTTCGACCTGCTCGCGGAACAGACCCTCCATGCGCGCGGGGGTGAGCCCCGTGGGCCCGTCGGAGGCCTTCCCGAGGGGGCCCACCGAGCCGGCCACCCACACGTCGCGTCCGGAGATCTCGCGGGCCTCGCGCGCCAGCCTCACGGCCCGGCGGTTGAGGTCCACCACGCGCTCGCCCAGCCCGTGACGTTCCAGCTTGATCCGGTTGGCGCCAAAGGTGTTGGTCTCCAGCACCTCCGCGCCGGCCGCGATGTAGTCGCGGTGCACGGCCTGCACCAGCTCCGGGCGGGAAATGGTGAGCTCGTCGAGGCAGGCGTCGTAGGGCGCCCCGCGGAGAAAGAGCAGGGTGCCCATGGCCCCGTCGCCCAGCAGGGGACGGGCCCGGAGTTGTTCGAGGAACGTGGAAGCCAAAGTCCGCTCGCGGGTTCGGGTTTCAGGCAGGCCGTGTTGCCGCCGGGGGAACCCGGCGCAGGTTCGGATTGTACCAGACACGGGGGAGTTTGGGGGGCAACCCTCCCGGCTGGGGCCCGCGGAAGCGTCCGTGCCGGCCCCGCCGGGATTCCCCACGCCCGGGCCGGCCAGGCCCCGGCGGGATTTCCCATGCCCCGGGGCCCCACCGGCCTCCGGAACCCCTTGACCGGCATGCCACACAGGGCCAAGCTGGTGATGATGTGCAGCCCCTGGTGACCCTCCCGGGCTGCGGCGGCCGTTCCCCACAGGAGGGTTTGAGATGAAGTCGAACCACCCCGTAGTCTCCGCGCGCGGGCTTCGCGCCCGCATGTCTCTGTGCGCCCTGGTCGCCGTCCTGGCTTGGGCCGCATTCGCCATGCCCGCCGCCGCCCAGGTCACAGGGCCCGCTCCCGGCGACACCGGGATCATCGGGCCGCCCGCCCCGCCGCCGCCGCCGCTGCCCTATGTCCTCGGGATCTACATGGATCCGCCCCAGCCGTGCGCCGGCCGCCCCACGCGCCTGGTGCTCCTGGGCGAGTTCCCGGACCAGTGCGGCCGAGTGGTGTCCGCAAGTCCGCCGGGGGCCATGCCGCTGACCGTGACCGTCTCGGTGGCCCCGTTCGGGGATTCGGCGGGCTGCGCCACCATGATGAAGTCATGGCGCCAGGGGTTCGACCTTCCTACCATGAACGCCGGCACGTTCACTGTGAAGCTGGTCGAGGTGGTGCTCGACGGCCCGAGGCAGGGCACCTACGAGACGATGCACACCTTCTTCGTGTCCCCGGCCTGCGATTCCACCATCCCGCCGCCCCCGGTGCCCACGCCGGGCCCGCTGCCGTTCGTGGAGAACGTGCGGATCGGCTGGCCCAGCCCGGTGGATCCCACCGTGCCCACGGTATGCCCCGGGGATTCGTTCCCGGTGTACGTGGATGGTCACTTCAATGACGGCTGCTGGAGTCTCGAGCGGATCGAGCTGCAGACGGTCCTCTGCTTTGCCGCGCCTTGCTTGCCGATCGTGCGCGTGATCGTGCGCCGCGACCAGGGTGGCGCCTGCCCGCTGTGGCTCAAGCCCTTCGCCGGACAGGTGTTCTTCCCCGGCCTGCCACCCGGGCGCTACCAGCTGCCGATGCAGCTGGTCATGCGTTTCCCGTCCGCGGCGGGGGTGGTGGAGAGCGTGTTCACCGCCGGCTTCGCCTTCGCGGTGAGCAAGTCGTGCGATTCCACGGTGGTGCCAACGCCGCCGCCGTCCGGTCCGCTGCCCTACGTGGACCAGGTCGTGATCGGTCCGGAGTTCACGGACTACATGAACGCCGGCTGCGTCGCCGCCGGTGACAGCATCCCGGTGCTCATCCGGGGCACGTTCCCGCACAGTTGCATCTCGCTGCGGCGCGTGGATGTGATCCCGTCGGCGAGCATGGGCCCGCTGCCCTGGCCGCCGACGCTGCGGATCGTGATCAACGACGGGGACTGCACCCGGGTGCCCTGCCTCATGCAGGCCCGGCCATGGGAGGCGCGGGTGATGCTCCCGGCCCTCCCGGCGCTCCGCTATTCCCTGGAGGTCGTTGAACAGCAGCTCCGCTGCGGGGACCCTGACAACCTGCCCCCCCAGTACCGCGCGACGTTCCCATTCCAGGTGTCCAACGACTGCCCCGGATCCAAATGCCTGACCGGCGGATGGGTCCACACCTCCAGCAACGTGCTGTGCGACGCTCACGCCGCGCCCGGCCGCACCGTGGAGGCCGGCTTCACCGCCCGCTCCCCGGTGGCGCTCGCGGGCCTGCAGGGCACGCTGATGCTCTACCCGCCGGGCATGTTCGTGCAGAAGATCGAGGCCGTGGGGCCGGCCTCCGGGATGCACCTCAGCTGGAACCGCACGGCGGAGGGCGTGAAGTTCGTGATGTACGCGGAGCACGGTGCGCTCATCCCGGCCACCAGGACGGGCCAGGCCGCGCCGGAGATCCTGCGGGTGACGCTCTACCCGGACACCGATCTCGTGGGTGTGGCCTCCAACACGAAACGGATGTTCCTGACCGCGGGGCAGTTGCTGGGCGCCGATTCGATCGGCGGCGGGGTGACGGAGTGCATGCCCCCGCCCTACGAGCGCCTGGACATGTACTACAACGCGTTCACCATCTGCCTGGACGACCCCTGCGACCTCAACACCGACGGGGCCTCCGACGTGCGCGACCTGGTGCTGATGGTGCGCTGCATCAACGGGGAAGGGACGTGCCCGGACAGTGCCGTGGCCCGCGCCGGCTGCAGTCACTCCGCGACGCTCACGATCGACGACGTGGTGTGCTGCGCCACGGGCATGCTGCTGGACACCGGCGGGGGATGCCCCGAGTGCGTGCCGGACTCCGGCTGGCGCTCCGAGCCGGACGTGAAGCTCTCCTTCGACACCCCGGTGAAG
The DNA here is from genome assembly GCA_016235265.1 of Candidatus Eisenbacteria bacterium. Classification (NCBI taxonomy): domain Bacteria; phylum Candidatus Eiseniibacteriota; species Candidatus Eiseniibacteriota bacterium. The sequence continues at coordinate 294,585 of JACRLI010000015.1, read as the reverse complement.
AGTTCCACCGGCGCCGAGCTGACCATGCACCTGGCGGGAGGCTCGCGCGTGGGCGCGGCGAAGCTCGAGGTGAGCTACCCGTCCGATCGCTACGACGTCGCGAGCATGGACTTCCCGGGGGATGCGGCCAACTGGCTGCACCTCTACCAGGTGAAGGACGGCAAGGTGCGGATTGCCCTGATCACCGCGGGGGCGCTCGCGAAGGCGCGGGCCGCGGCCGGAGGGCCGCTCGACATGGTGCTGCGCCTCACGCTCAAGCCGGGCGCCTCGCATGGCGGCCAGCTGGCGGTGGCCGGCAGCCAGTTCAGCGGCCCCGACGGCGTGCCGCTCACGGTGAGCCTGGGCACGGAGCCGCAATGGATCGTGGCCCCGCCGCGGCTGTCGCTCTCCACCAACCGGCCCAACCCGTTCTCCACCGCCACCCGCTTCTCGCTGGAGCTGGACCAGGACTCCGACGTGGACGTGGGAGTGTTCGATGTCACGGGTCGTCGGGTGGCCACGCTCTTCCGCGGCCGCCTGGCGGCGGGCAGCCACCCGTTCGGCTGGGACGCGCGCGTGTCCGAAGGGGCGTACGCGTCCAACGGCATCTACTTCGCGCGGGCCACTTCGCTCGGCCGGGTGATTTCGCGCAAGATGCTGCTGGTGCGCGGGAGCTGAAGTCCCATTCCGCCATGAGTGCGCGGGGCGGCCTCCCGGCCGCCCCGCTGCCGTCTCCCATCGATCCCGGGAGGGAGAAGCATGAGGTCCTGGCCGCAGGTCCTTCTCGTTGTCCTCGTGGCAGTCCAGGTGAGTGCGGGCGCTGCTGCAGGTGCAACCGCCGCGCCGGATTCCGGTTGGCGTGGAAGTGTGGTCGGCTATGTCGAGTCGGTGTGGGTCGGCGGCCCCACGCTTCCGGATCCCAACCGGACGGTGGTGTGTCCGCACCTGCCCATTCCGGTCGCGTTCAGCGGCTGGTTTCCGGATCTGAACTGGCATTTTGACCACGCGGAGTTGATCGCGGGAGTCTATGGCTCCCAGGAACGGCCGGCATTGCCGACGCTGCGCATCGTGGCACACTTCGAGTTCAACTATGGTGGCGACGTGCTGACTCCATGGGGAGGAGGCGTGACGCTTCCGGCACTCACACCGGGCGACTACAGCCTCAATGTTGAATTCCAGGCCTACGACCATGCGGAGCCAATTACAGACCTGTGGGGGACCGGGGCCGTGTCCTTCCACGTCGAGGATCACTGTGATTCGACCCCTGGGTCTCCGATACCGTTCCTCGATCGCATAGCCATCGGGAATTCGGCGGCCTGGCCGGGACCCGCGATCGTGCGCCCGGATGAGCGCGTCACGATCTCACTGGCCGGGCATGTGCCCAGCACCTGCGGTTGGAGGTATCGGGGCGCCGGATGGGGAGGGTGGAACTTCTCCGACGGGACGCCGGTGCTCCCGACCCTTTTCGTGACGATCGCTGGAGGAGCCACGCAATGCGACACCACGTTCTCGAGATGGTCCTGCCTAGGCTCTTTCCGGCAACTCCCACCGGGTGACTATGTGTTGCCCCTGGAAGTGTGGTTGCCGAGCTGGCTGTCGCAGTCGGGTCGGGAGACGCTGCCCCTCGCAGCGGCAGTCCCTCCTGCGCCCGAAGTGTGGACCGCGCGCGTGCCGTTCCGGGTGGTGGCTGGCGACCCCCCCGTGACCCCCGGCCACCTGCCTTACGTGCTGGGCGCAGTCGTGGGGTCCTGGCCCACAGAGCGGGGGGACGGCCACTGCTACTCCTCGGGAGACAGCCTCCCTGTCTCGATACGCGGGGAGTTCCCTGATGATCGTCACTCCCTGCTGTGGACCGAGTTGCTCTCGCAGGGGCCCGGCAGGCCGCCAATCGTGCGCCTGGTGGTGGACGATGGCGCATGCCCCATCGGAGGATCGGCCCGCCGCTCGGCGTACTGGAACGCCTATGCGATGCTCCCACCGCAGCCAGCGGGGCCCACCGCGCTCACGGTCCAGGTGGCCCGAGTGTCCTGCGGGCTGAGCGTCCAGCCCGGAAACCTCTTTGCCGACAGCCTGAGTTTCGTGGTCTCCGATTCCTGCCGGAAAGGCGACTGCCTGCGCGGCACCTGGGTCCGCCCCGGGACCAGCCCGGGTCAGGACGTCCTCCTCGAGCGCGGTCAGAGCGTGACCGCGGACCTGGCCGTGCGGTCACCGATGGCTCTCGCGGAGCTCTGGGGGGAGTTCGACGTGGTGTCGGCAGGCACGTCGAGTCACAGCCCCAGTGGAATTCGACTCGTCCGAGTCGAGGCCATCGGGCCGGCCGCGGGAATGCGCCTGGAAACGAACGCCGAATGGGGGGGCATCTCATTCAAGCTCACTGCTCCCGGCGGCCGGTCCATCCCGGCAACACCTGCTGGCGAGCCCGCGTCCGCGATCCTGAGAGTCACCGTCGCGGCCGACTCCGACATCGCCCTGGAGTCGCTCACCTCGCTCTACCTGAACAGCCTGTCGGCCACGGACGGATCGAGCCGGTGGGCGGGCGAATGCCATCTTTCCCCCGGGGAGCCCATGTTCCCCGACGCATTCCTGATCCGCGCCTCCGAGCCGTGCGACTACAATTCGGACGGGATCCTCGACGTGCGCGACCTTACCCTCATGGCCCAGTGCGCCGCGGGCATCGCCACGTGTCCGGACTCCGCCGCGGGCCGCCTGGATTGCACCCGGGACAGCCTGTTCGATGTCGGCGACGTGCGCTGCTGTATTCGCCGGATCCTCACCGATCGGAGTTGCGGCGCATGCTTCGTGGACAGTGCCGCGCTGCGGCCCGCGCCTGGAGTCCGGCTGGAGCTCGATCCTCCGGTGATGACCGCCGCGGGCGAGAACGTGACCATGCGGCTCTCCGGCCTGGGGGAGTTGGGAGGTGCGCGCGTGGCGCTCCTCTATCCGCCCGAGACCTACGAGGTGAGCTCGGTCGATATCTCCGGGGAGGCCGGATCCTGGCTGTACGCCACGAGCGTGCGGTACAGCCGCGTGCTCGTGGGCCTCGCGCGGTCGGGGGCGGTGAGCCGGCTCTCAGCGGGCGAGCCCATCGAGGTCGTTGCGCACCTCCGGTTGAAGCCCGGTGTGGAACGCTCCGGGAGCGTGAGGATATCGGAGGCCCAGTTCGCCGGCCCGGACGCGGTGCTCCTGCGCGTGGGCCAGGTGGGCTCGGCACTGTCCCTCAGCGGACCGGGCGAGATGCGATTGCAGCCCAACCGGCCCAACCCGTTCACATTCTCCACGCGCATCTTCCTCTCGCTGGAGTTCTCCGCGGACGTGGATGCAGCCGTCTACGACGTCTCGGGCCGGTGCGTGGCCGAGCTCTTCCGCGGCCGTGCGCCGCGTGGCGGCATGGAGCTGCGCTGGGACGGGCGGACCCGTGAAGGCGTGCCTGCCGGAAGCGGCATCTACTTCGCGCGGGCCACCTCGCTGGGGCGGGTGATTTCGCGTAAGATGCTCCTGGTGCGCGGGAGCTGAGACTCCGTTTCGCGGGATGTTCGCGGGGCGGCCGCCCGGCCGCCCCGCATTTCTTTGCCGCCACGGCCCGTCGCCGGGCTTCGGTCCGAATGGTCAACCCGGGTATCCCCAAGGACTTCCATGCCTCCTCTCCACCGAATCCTGAAAGGCTCCGGGCCGGCGCCGCTGTTGTGGCTGGACGTGGACGACACCATCCTCGACTTCACCTCGGCTCACCCCGCCGGCCTGCGCGCGGTGGAACACTGGGCGCGCCGGCACGTGGGTGAGAATCGTGCATCGAAGTTCACGTCCACCTTCGATCGCGGCTTTCAGATCTCGTTCCTGGGCTGGCTCCGGCCGCCGACGGCCGCCGGGCAGGCATTCCAGGCGGAGGCGGAGAGGCGGCTGGCGCAGGTGGCGTCCGAGGGCCCGCGGCCCTCGCGCTGGTCCCGCGAGATCTGGCTGGAGATGGCCGCCGACGAGGCTGGAGCGCGGCTGCCGCGCGAAGCGCTGGCGGAGGCCGCCGGGGAATACTGGACCGCGCTGGGCGGCGCGCAGCGACTGTACGAGGACGTGCCGCCCACGTTGCACGAGCTGCACGCCGGCGGATACCGCGTGGCGCTGGTGACCAGTTCCGATTCGCGACTGCAGCCGGCGGAGACCGGCTGGCGCTACGACCCGCGCGCCTCGCGCGACGCCAAGCGCCGCCGCCTGGAGGGACTGCTCGCCCCCGTCCGGCCGTGGGTGGAGCGGCTGGTGATCGGCGACCCGTACGAGAAGACCGGCCCGGAGTTCTACGAGATGGTGCTGCGCGAGGTGCCGCTCGAGAGCGGCGGCTTCGTGATCGCCGTGGGCGACTCGCCCGAAGGCGACATCCGCCTGGCGCGGCGCGCCGCCACCGCCGTGCGGCACGGCGTGCTGATGGACCCGCATCGCCGCTGCCCCGAGGGCCCGCCCGAGGGCGTGGACCTTCGGATCGAATCGCTGCACGAGCTGCTGGTGCATTTCTTCTAGGGAAGGCCGTGTTTGCTGCTAGACTCGCCGCGCGAAAGGAAGCCTGCCCCATGAGCGAACGCCTGTTCACTCCCGGTCCCGTCGAGGTGCCGCCCGAAGCCCTGCTGGCCGAATCGCGGCCGCTGATCCACCATCGCACGCCCGAGTTCCGCGCCGAGCTGGCGCGCGCCCTCGAGGGCCTGCGCTACGTCTTCCAGACCGACGATCCGGTGCTGATGTTCGGTTGCTCCGGCACCGGCGCCATGGAAGCCGCGGTGGTGAACCTGGTGGGCCCCGGCGACACGGTGGCGGTGGCGCGCGGCGGCAAGTTCGGCGACCGCTGGCTGGCGCTGGCGAAGGTGTGCGGCGCGAAGGCGGTGGACATCCCGGTGGAGTGGGGTCGGCCCACCGACGTGGCCGCGGTGCGCGCGGCGCTGCAGGCCAACCCCGGGGTGAAGGTGCTGTTCGCCACGCACAGCGAGACCTCCACCGGGGTGCGCAACGACGTTCGCGAGCTGGCCGCGGCCGCGCGCGAGGCCGGCGCGCTGTTCGTCGTGGATGGCATCACCTCGCTGGGTGCGATGGAGCTCAAGGTGAAGGACTGGGGTGTGGACGTGGCCGTGGGCGGATCGCAGAAGGGCTTCATGATCGCGCCCGGGCTGGCGTTTCTCTCGGTGAGCGCGCGGGCCCGCGAGACCGCGGCGAAGTGCCCCACGCCGCGCTTCTACTTCGACTTCGCCCGCAATCTGAAGGCCTGCGAATCCGGCGACACCGCGTTCACGCCCCCGATTTCGCTGGTGCGTTCCCTGCTGGTTACGCTGGACCGCATGCGCGCCGAGGGAATCGAGAACATCTGGGCGCGGCACGCGCGCAACGCCGCCGCCACGCGCGCGGCCATGGTCGCGCTGGGGCTCGAGATCTATCCCCAGGTGCCCAGCGACGCGCTCACCACCGTGGTGGCGCCGGCGGGGATCACCTCGGACGCGCTGATCAAGGCGGTGCTGGGCCGCCACGGCATGCGCATGGCCAACGGCCAGGACCAGCTGAAGGGCAAGGTGTTCCGCATCGGCCACCTGGGCGTGTACTGCCCGGCGGACATCCTCGCCGTGGTGGGAGCCATCGAGGACTCGTTGCTCTCCCTGGGCCACGCCGCCCCGGGCGGCGCCGGGCTCAAGGCCGCGCAGAAGGTGCTGACCGCCGGCGGGACGGGGATCGCCTCGTGAGCATTCGCGTGCTGGTCAGCGACCCGGTCGCGCCCGCGAGCCTGGAAGTGCTGCGGGCCGCGGGCTTCGAGGTGGACTACCTGCCCCGGCCCACTCCCGCGGAACTGCGCGACAAGCTGCGCGAGGCCGAGGGTTGGATCGTGCGCAGCGGCACCAAGGCCACCGCCGATCTGATCGAGGCCGCGCCGAAGCTGCGCGCCATCGGCCGCGCCGGCGCGGGAGTGGACAATGTGGACGTGCCCGCCGCCACGCGCCGCGGCATCCCGGTGATGAACGTGCCCGGGGGCAGCACCGTGGCCGTGGCCGAACTGGCATTCGCGCTGATGCTGGCGCTGGTGCGCAAGGTGCCCCAGGCGCACGCCTCGCTGCGCGCGGGCCGCTGGGAGAAGTCGGCCTTCGCCGGTTCGGAACTCAACGGCAAGACCCTGGGCATCGTGGGATTCGGCAGGATCGGCGAGGCCGTGGCGGTGCGTGCGCGCGCCTTCGGCATGACGGTGCTGGCGCACGACCCGCCGCGCGCGGCGGGCCCGGCTCCGGAGAACGTGGCCTGGGCCGGGCTGGACGAGCTGCTGGAACGCGCCGACATCGTGACCGTGCACGCCCCGCTGCTTCCGGGCACGCGCGGGCTGCTGGGGGCGGCGCAGTTCGCGCGCATCAAGCCCGGCGCGCTGCTGGTGCACTGCGCCCGCGGCGGCGTGGTGGACGAGGCCGCGCTGCTGGAGGCGCTGCGGTCCGGCCGGCTGGCCGGGGCCGCCCTGGACGTGTTTGAGCAGGAGCCGCCCGCCGCGGACCATCCGCTGTTGGCGCTTCCGAACGTGGTGGTCACCCCGCACCTGGGCGCCTCCACCGCGGAGGCGCAGGACGGGGTGGGCGTGCGGATCGCGGAACAGGTGAGAGATGCGCTGCTGGGGCGCGGCGCGAGGGACGCCGTGAACCCGGAGGCCGTGAAGCGCCCGTCCTGAGAGGCGTGGCGCGGAGGAACGCAGTGGGCTGTCAGATCGTGGTGGGCGCCCAGTGGGGCGACGAAGGCAAGGGCAAGATCGTGGACCTGCTGTGCGAGCACGCCGACGTGGTGGCGCGCTACCAGGGCGGGGCCAACGCCGGGCACACGGTGGTGGTGGGCGACACTACGGTGATCCTGCACCTGCTGCCCTCGGGAGTGCTGCGCCCGGGGATCCGCTGCCTGCTGGGCAACGGCGTGGTGATCGACCCGCGGGCCTTCTTCGCCGAGGTGGAGCAGGTGGAGAGCGCCGGGTTCCCGCTGGAAGGCCGCCTGGGCGTGAGCCCCGCCGCGCACGTCACGATGCCCTACCACCGCTGGCTGGAGCAGGTGGAGGAGGCCGCGCTGGGGGAGAAGCGCATCGGCACCGCGGGGCGGGCCATCGGCCCCACATACCGCGACAAGAGCGGCCGCTCCGGGATCCGGATATCCGACCTGCTGCACCCGGTCCGCCTGCGCGACCGCCTGGAGGCCCGCTTCGCCTCGCTGCGCGGCCCCGCCAACGAGCGCCCGACGGAGTTCTCCGTGGATGCGCTGCTGGACGAGTTCACCGCGTACGGGAAGCGGCTGGCCCCGTTCGTCACCGACGTGAGCCTGGAGCTGCACACGGCACTCGCGCGCGGCAAGAACGTGCTGCTGGAGGGCGCCCAGGGCACCATGCTGGACCTGGACCACGGCACCTACCCATTCGTCACCGGCTCCAGCGCGGTGGCCGGCGGGGCGCTCGTGGGCGTGGGACTGGGCCCCACGAAGGTGGGCACGGTGATCGGCGTGGCCAAGGCCTATTGCACGCGCGTGGGCAACGGCCCGTTCCCCACCGAGCTGGCCCAGGGCCTGGGCGATCACCTGCGCGAGGTGGGCGCCGAGTACGGCGCCACCACCGGCCGCGCCCGGCGTTGCGGCTGGTACGACGCCCCCGCGATGCGCCACGCCGCGAGGGTGAACGGCCTGGAAGTCATGGCCGTCACCAAGCTGGACGTGCTCGACGGCATCTCGCCGCTGCGCATCTGCCGCGCATACAAAGTGGACGGCCGCGAGATGTGCGAGATGCCGGTGGACATGGAGGACTTCGAGTGCGCCGAGCCGGTGTATGAAGACTGGGAAGGCTGGGGCGAGTCCACCACCGCCGCCCGGCGCTGGGAGGACCTGCCGCTCAACGCGCAGCGCTACCTCGACCGGCTCGCCGGGATCACGGGCGTGCCGATCTGCCTGGTCTCCGTCGGCTCGGAGCGCGACAGCACCCTGTGGCTGCGCGACGTGAGGATGCCCGGGCGCTGAAGCGCTGCGGGCGCCTGCGGCTCTCCGCTCGTCTCTTCGCCAGCCCACTCCCGGGGTGCGGGTGCACCTCTCACGGCCCGCTCGGCAAGCCATCCTGGCTTGCCTTCGCTGCGGCTGCTCCTTCCTTCGGCATCCTGCCTTCGTCAGTCGCAGACGCACCGTGAGAGGTGCACCCGCACCCCGGGAGAGGGCTATGCCGTGCCGAGCGTTGCAGTGCCGGGGCGTGCCGCGTCGCTCGGCGCGGCCTGGCGCTCCAGTTTCACAGTCGCAGCGCCGTGGGTCAGGCACTCATGCCTGTCGCCGCCGAAGGTGTGCCGCCCCGGCCCGCACCGGGTGGGAGCTCCCGCCGTTGAGGTCCCCGACTCTGATCGGGGGGTGGCCGTGCGGCACAGCAACATCCTCTTCCGGCGCGAGGCCGCACGGCACAGCAAGATCCTCTTCCGGAGCGTGGTCGCGCGACACGGCAACATCCTCTTCCGGACGGAGGCCGCACGGCACAGCACAATCCTCTTCCCGGGCGCGGATGTACCCCTCACGGTGCGTCTGCGACCGACGTAGCCAGGAGGGCGAAGGAGGGAGCAGCCGCAGCGATGTCGCGCCAGGATGGCGCGACGAGCGGGCCGTGAGGGGTACATCCGCGCCCGGGAAGAGGTCTGCGAAGACGCAGGCCAGGCCCACTCCCGGGAAGAGGTCTGCGAAGACGCAGGGCAAGCCCACTCCCGGGAAGTGGTCTGCGAGGAAGCAGGGCAAACCCACACCCCGGAAGAGGTCTGCGAGGATGCCGTGCGGAGCGAGCAATGATGAGGGGGCGGCCTGGCGGCCGCCCCCTCGGCGCTGATGGCAGGCAGGAATGCCGGACCTACTTCAGGCCCTCCTGGATCTTGTACGGCGGCCGAGCGGGCCGCTTCACCGGATTGGCCTTCAACTGCTCCATGCAGTACTGGATGGCGCGCTCCAACTGCGGGTCGCGGCCCGCCACCATCTCGTGCGGCGCGTTCTCCACCTCGATGTCGGGGTCCACGCCGTGGTTCTCGACCACCCACTTGCCGTCCACGTCGTAGATCCCGAAGTCCGGCATGGTCACGCGGCCGCCGTCCACCAGGTCGTTGCCGTGGCTGATGCCCACCAGCCCGCCCCAGGTGCGCTTGCCTATGACCGGTCCGAGCTTGTGCAGTCGGAAGTAGTACGGGAAGGCGTCGCCGCCGGAGCCGGCATACTGGTTCACCAGGATGCACTTGGGCCCGTCAATGGCGGTGCCCGGGGTGCGGAAGCCCTCGCCGTCGCGGTTGGACCAGTAGCTCATGGTGGTGCGGCTCAGGCGCTCCACGAAGAAGTCGGGAATGAACCCGCCGCCGTTGAAGCGCTCGTCCACGATGATGCCGTCCTTGTCGATCTGCGGGTAGTACTGCTTGCTGAACTCCTGGATACCCTCGATGGCGGTGTTGGGCACGTGGATGTATGCGATCCGGCCGCCGGTGGCCTGCTCCACCTTGCGCCGGTTGCCGTTCACCCACGCGGTGTATCGCAGCGAGCTCTCATCGCCGATGGGCACCACCGTGTAGGTGCGCGGCGAGGCGTCGGTGGCGGAGCTGCCGACGGTGATGCGGGTCTGCTTGCCCACCGTGCCCACGAACGCCGCGTACACGTTCTGCGGGGCGCGCAGCGGGATGCCGTTGACCGAGAGCAGGTAATCGCCGTCGTTCACCCGGATCCCGGGCTCGGCCAGCGGCGCCGGGGTCTTCGAATTCCAGTCGCGCTCGCGCAGCACCTTCGAGAAGCGGTAGCAGCCGCTGCGGGCGTCGAGCTCGTAGTCCGCGCCCAGCAGCCCCGCCGGGGTGCGCCGCACCCGCGGCAGGTCGCCGCCGCCCACGTAGGAGTGCGAGGTGCTCAGTTCGCCGACCATCTCGCCCAGGATGTAGTTGAGGTCCGAGCGGTGCGCGGCGAAGGGGACCAGCTGACGGTATTGCTCGCCGATGGCCTTCCAGTCCAGGCCGCCCATGTTGGGGTCGTAGTAGTAATCGCGCTCCAGGCGCCAGGCCTCGTTGAACATCTGCATGAACTCGAGCTTCGGGTCCACGGTGGCCATCAGCGAGGCGGTCTCGACCTTCCCGTCTCCGACCTTCTTGTTCTCGGCCACGTCCACGATTCCGAACTTGTCGCCGGCCTTGTAGAAGAGCTTCGAGCCGTCCTTGTTGGTGGCGAAGCCGTCCACCGCGGCGAGGACGGTCTTGTCCTCTCGCTTGTCGAAGTCGAAGACATGGATGCTGTTGGCGCCGCCCGCGTCGGCGTCGCGGCTCACGCGGTCGGTCTTCAGGAACACGATCTTGTTCTTGAAGGCCTGCAGGCCCACGTACCGGCCGGCCGCGATCGGCAACGCGGCCACCCGACCCTGGATGCCGGCGAAGTCGATCGCCACCGGCTTGGGCGCGGCGGGCTTGGCGTCCTTGGTGTCCTTCGCATCCTTCGCATCCTTCGAGTCCTTGCCCTTGTCGCCGGCGGCCGCGTCGGCCTTGGAGTCACCGGACTCCTCGTCACTCTGGGGAGCCACCGGGGACGCCACCGAGTCGCGCAGCGCCCAGGCATAGATGCCGTCGGTGTCGCGGAACTGGAAGTTCAGCTCGAACGAACCGAACTGCGGCTGGAACGTGCGCCGCGACAGGAAGAACAGGTACTTGCCTTCGGGATCGAACGAGGGCGCGAAGTCCTCGGACATGCCGTCGCCCAGGGCGGTGCTCTTGCCGGTCTCCAGCGAGTGCACCCAGATGCGGCTCAGCTGGTTGGCGCCGTCCTTGCCGTAGGCGATCCAGCGCGAGTCCGGGGCCCAGCTGTAGTCCAGGAGCTCGCTGAACCCGCCCTGGTCCACCTTGTGGATCTCCCCGCTGGTCACGTCGCACCAGAACAGGGTGCGGGTCTTGTCGGAGAAGGCGAGCTTCTTGGAGTCCGGCGACCACGACAGGGAGTAGCGGAACGTGCCCCCGCCCCTGGTCACCTGGCGGTCGGGCGTCTTGCCGTCGCTGCCGCACACGTGGATCTCGTACTCGCCGCTCCGGTCCGAGAAATAGGCGATCCACTTGCCGTCCGGCGACCACTGCGGAGCGCGCTCGCGCGAGCCCGGGCTGCAGGTGAGGTTGCGGACGTCGCCTTTCTCGGCGGGCACGGTGAAGATCTCGCCGCGGGCCTCCACCACCGCGCGCTTGGCGGAGGGGGAGAGGTCGAAGTTGGAGAGACGGTCGGCCACGTTGCGGTACTCGGCACGCGTGGCGGGCTTGTCGTCCGGCACCAGCACCTGCACGCGGGTGATCTTCTCCGAGGGCAGCTCCATCACGAACAGGTAGCCGCCTTTCTCGAACGTGATCGCGTCGCTCCCGATGCTGGGCCAGCGCACGTCATAGTCGGTGTAGGTGGTCACCTGGCGGTGGGTCTTCTTCCCGGTGTCATAGGCCCACAGGTTGGCCTGGCGGCCGCCGCGATCGGAGCAGTAGTACACGGTCTTGCCGTGCCACATGGGCCACTCGTCGGGCCCGGCCCAGTCGCGGGTGACGTTCTCGGAGGTGTTCTTCGCGAAGTCGTACAGCCAGATGTCCGCCGCGTTGCCGCCGCGGTAGCGCTTCCAGGTGCGGTTGTCGTAGGCCGGCATCACGAAGGCCAGCTGGCCGCCGTCCTCGGAGAAGCCGGCGTAGCCGCCGCTGGGAAGCGGCAGTTGCTCCTCGAAGCCGCCCCCCACGGGCACCTTGAAGAACCGGTCGGTGCGCTCCGGCGAGCGGTGGGAGCGGATCAGGACGAACTTTCCGTCCGGGTACCACGCCATCACCTGGTTGGCCGCGGGGTACCACGTGAGGCGGCGCGGCTCGCCGCCGTCGGTGGGCACCGTGTAGGCGTCCACGTTGCCGTCGTACTCGCCGGTGAAGGCGATGCTGCGCCCGTCGGGGGCGAACTTGGGGAAGGTCTCCTGGCCGTCATGGCTGGTGATGCGCACCGCCAGGCCCCCGGCGCGCTGGACCACCCACAGGTCCCCGCCGTATACGAACACGATGCGATCGCCCTGGATGTCCGGCTGGCGCATCAGCCGGCAATCCTGGAGCGCGCCGGCGGGGGAGGCCATCGCGGAGGCGACGAGCGCCAGCGCCGCGAGGGCCGCGTGGAAGACTCGGGTTCGGACCATGGTTCCCTTCCCTCCTGGAGGTGGAGACGACTGGGTTGCCCCGGGGTAATGCCAATAGGTAAGGACGTATGGGGGGCGCCCCGGGTTGCGCGCCACCTTGGTTGGGGGGGCGGACCGGGGGCGCCGGGCGTGCCCGGCCCGGGCGGTTCGGTTGACAGGGGGCTCTGGCTGCGGGGAAAATGGCGCCTGGATCCCGAAGCCCAATCCCGCTTCCCATCCTCCCTTGTCGAAGACCCGTTAGCTCAGTTGGTAGAGCACCTGCCTTTTAAGCAGGGAGTCGCTGGTTCGATCCCAGCACGGGTCACCATCGTGACGCCCCCGTCCCGCCGCATCCGCCGCCGCGCCGCGCGGCTGGCGCGGGCCGCGCGGAATCTCCCTGCGCCGGGCCCCGCCTAGGGGCGGGGAACGACGTCCCGCACCAGCACCATCGGATCGTTGACCTTGAGCGGCGCCACCGACAGGAACGCCTGCGCATACCGGGCCCCGACCGCGAAGCCGTGCTGGCGCGCGAACACCTCGAACCAGTCGAGGAAGTTCGTGGGGATGCCGTGCAGCTGAGGCTTCTCGGGGTTGGCGAACTGCGTGCGGTGGCACTCCAGCGCGGCGCGCCACTTCTCGGCCCACTGGGTCACGTCCACCACGAACGTGGGCCGCACGCCGGGAGGAATGAAGTAGTAGAACAGCGCCCGCGCCTGGTACGGCTCGCCCTCGACCGGCATCTTGCGCAGGTGCGCGAAGTTGAACCCGTGCGAGACGGCCAGCCCGGTCTTCATGTGGTCGGTGTGCCCCAGGCCGCGGCCCGGGGGCAGCTCCCAGTAGGGGGCCATCACGATCTGCGGGCGGTACCTGCGGATCGCCTGCGCCACCTTGCAGCGTGTCTCGAAGTCATCCTCCACGCGGCAGTCGGGCAGCCCCAGGGTTTCGCGCACGTCCAGGCCCAGGATCCTGCCGGCCTCCTCGCATTCCTTGTCGCGCTCCTCGGGCGTGCCCCAGCCCATGTCGCCGCGGGTCATGTCGATGATCCCGGTGGTGCGGCCCTCGGCCTTCATGCGCAGCAGCAGGCCGCCGGCGCCGATCTCGGCGTCGTCGGGGTGGGGACCGAACACCAGGATATCGAGGTTCATTCGGGTCTCTCCGGTGGCATCAGGGGACCAGCCCCAACAGGCGGGCCTGGTCCGTGGGAAGGTACAGGGCGGTTCCGGCCAGCTTCGACAGGGCCTCGGTCTCCGACGCGCCGCGCGCGCGGAGAGCATCGAACGCGTCCCGGTAGGCGAGCGCGCGCAGCCCCACGGCGGCCTGGCGCCCCGGGTTCTCGAGAATCTCCTTCAGGTACCCGCGACACACCGAGGGGTCGATCCCGGTGGCCTTGCCCATCTCCGACACCGCGGTCTCGGTGTCGGTGATCCGCTGTCCCAGGCGCAGGTCCTGCTGGGCGCGGGCGAGGGCGGTGAGCCGGGTCCACGCCTCGAACAGGCGGGACTCGACGGACACGAAGGCCCCGCTGCGGGATGCCAGCTGCTGGGCGAACACGCCCCAGGCCTGGAACGTGTGCGGGCCGGCGGCCCATGTTCGCTCGCCCGGTCCCGCCGCGTGCACCCGCCCCAGCATCGTCTCGCCCGGGACGTCATGCCGCGCCGCAAGCACCGAGTCGAAATAGAAGCTCAGCTGCTTGAGGAATGTCTCCTGCACGTCGCTGGGCCAGGCCGGGTCCACCAGCGCCACGCCGAAAAGCGGCTCCTCGAAGGCGGCCCGCAGCGGCCGGGGGCGGGCGTAGGAGCTTACCTGGCCCTGCACCCGGCCGCCGAAGTCCATGGGGGCCACTTCCAGCGGTGCGGCGGGCAGTCCCGGCCAGCGCGAGCGCGCCCCTTCCTCGGCCCCGCGGAAGACCGCCGTCACCGCGGGCAGCACCTCGGCGGCGCCGGGGTGGGATCCCTTGAGGATCTCCACCAGCGCCGCCGCACCCAGGGAGCGGTCCAGGCAGGCGGCCAGGCTGTCGGTCTCGCGGCGGGCGGAAGCCACCGCCCGGGACAGCTGCGCCTCCAGCGTCGCGGGGTTCTCGGGGTAGCCATAGCCCTCGGCCAGCACGCGCCGGTAGAGCGACGGTTCGGGGCGCGCGTCCTCCGAGGCCCCGGGAAGCAGATCGTGCTCCAGGAAGTCGGAGTAGCGCTCCACCATGCCGCGGGATTGCTCGCAGCCGTTGCGGATTCCGGCCTGCACCTCGGGCGGGATCTCCAGCGTGTCGGCGTAGCGGCGGATGCGCTCCAGGGCCCGCAGCGTGGTGGCCGCGTCCAGGATCCCGTAGCGCACCATCTCGGGCGAGTACTTCCCGTGCGATTCCAGCGCCAGGGCCAGGCGCCGGGGCAGCTGCCCCAGGCGCGAGCCCAGCCATTCGAGGCGGGTGGGGAAGGGCACGGCCTGCACCGTGAGGGCGTCCAGGAGGCCCTCCAGGGGCAGCACCGCGCCGGGACGGCGCACGCGGAAGTCCAGTTCATTCCACGCGAACGACTCACGGGCCAGGCGGGAGCGCAGCAGTGCGGCGTCGGGCGAGGTGCCGCGCACCGCCGACCGGGCCCGGCGGATGGCCGCGCGCGCGGCGCGCACACCCGCCTCGGAGCAGTCGTTGAGGCGCGGCCCGCAGGCATCCAGGCCGGCTTCGAGCCCGGCTTCCGGCAGGCTGGCGCCCAGGGCGCGAAGCCACGCGGGGCCCGGGGCCGGCGTACGCGACACCGGGGGCTTGCGCGCGGTGCGCGGCGCCGCGGATGCCGGCAGCGCCGCGAGCAGCAGCGCGGCGGCGAGCACGACCCGGGTGCTTCGGTGCATTCGGGAACTCCTGTGGTTCGGGACGGGTGAGCGGCGCCATTGTAAGCGAGGCACGGCCCGCATCTCAAGACCCGCGGACGATTCCGCGTTGCGCGCCGCGGGGGGCGCCGCTACATTCAGCCGCATGCAATGGACGTTCTGGGGCGCGGCCCGCGAGGTGACCGGGTCCGCCCACCTCATCCAGTCGGACGGCCACCGCCTCCTGGTGGACTGCGGCCTGTTCCAGGGGCGCCGCGAGGAGGCATGGCAGAAGAACGCCCGTGCTCCCTACGACGCGCGAAACCTCGACGCCGTGGTCCTGGGGCACGCGCACACCGACCACTCCGGCAACCTCCCCACGCTCTTCCGCCGCGGTTACCGCGGTCCGGTCCACTGCACCCGCGCCACCGCGGACCTGTGCGACGTGATGCTGCAGGACAGCGCGCACCTGCAGGAGATGGACTCGAAGTTCCTGCGCAAGCGCGGGCATTTCGCTCCCTACGTGGAGCCGCTGTATACCACGGACGACGCCCTGGGCGTGCTGGAGGGCTTCGCGGGCCACCCCTACCACGAGCCTTTCGGCCCGGTCCCCGGAGTCACGGTCCGGTTCTTCGACGCCGGCCACATCCTAGGCTCGGCGCTGACGCGGCTGGAGCTCAGCGAAGCGGGGCGCTCGTGCTCCGTGGTCTACGCCTGCGACGTCGGCCGCAGCGGCCTCCCGATCCTCCGGGATCCCGAGCCGCCCGGCGAGGCCGAGGTGCTGGTGCTCGAGTCCACCTACGGGGACCGGCTGCACCACGAGCTGGCGCACGCCGAGGAGCAGCTGGGGGAGGCCCTGTGCCGCGCCGCCGCCCGCGGCGCCAAGGTGGTGATCCCCGCCTTCTCGCTGGGGCGCACGCAGGAGCTGCTGTACTGCATGCACCGGCTGGCCGACGCCGGCCGCATGCCGAAGATGCCCGTCTACGTGGACAGCCCGCTGAGCGCCAACGTGACCGAGATCGTGCGCGCCCACCCCGAGTGCTTCGACGAAGAGATGAACGCCCAGCTGAAATCGCACCACGACCCGCTGGGCATGTCCGGGCTGCGCACGGTGCGCACCGTGGAGGAGTCGAAACGGCTCAACGACGCGCCCGGCCCGATGGTGATCGTGTCCGCTTCGGGCATGTGCGAGGGCGGCCGGGTGCTGCACCACCTGCGTAACACCATCGAGGACCCCCGCAACATGGTGCTGGCGGTGGGCTTCATGGCCGAGAACACCCTGGGGCGGCGCATCGTGGAGCGCCGCCCCGAGGTGAAGATCTACGGCGAGACGGTGCCGCTGCGCGCCGAGGTGGTGGTGATGGACGCCTTCAGCGCCCACGGCGATCAGGCCGACCTGCTGCGGCTGGCTTCGCTGGTGAAGCCCCGGCGCATCTACCTGGTGCACGGGGAACCGCTGGCGCAGCAGGCGCTCGAAGGCAAGCTGCGCGAGACCGGCTTCCCCAGGGTGTTCACCCCCGCCCGCGGGGAGACCGTCCAGCTCTGATTCTCCGGCCGGCATCTGAGCCGCGGGGAGCGCATTCCCCGGGGCCATGGAGTCCCATCCCGCCACCTCAAGTTTCCCCCCTGCGCCTCCGATATCCCCCCCAGCGAACCCGACTGCCCCCGCGCGCGCTCCGCACCCTGCGAGGGCCGCGCCCGTTCATGTCGTACCCTCACTCCCGAGGCACGATGGACCACACTGCTTCCGAGCACCTGGAGCTGCAGCGGCGCATCCGCAAGCTGGAAGGCCTGCCCACGATGCCCACCGTCCTGCAGCAGATCTGGGACGCCCTGCGCGACCCGGACTGTTCCGCGAAGCGCCTGTCGCAGGCGATCGCCACCGACACCGGCCTCACCGCCCGCATTCTCAAGATGTCCAACAGCGCCTACTACGGGCGAAGCCGCCAGGTCTCCAACGTGACCGAGGCCACGGTGGTGCTGGGCGTGGAAGTGGTGAAGTCCCTGGCCGTCGGCGCCAGCGTGGTGGACAGCTTCCGCGAGTCCGTTCCGGGCTTCGACATGGACCGGTTCTGGCAGCACAGCGTGCACGTGGCGGTGGCCTCCGAGGCCGTGGCGCGCACCGTGGGCGGCGTCCCGCCGGAGGTGGCATTCTGCGGCGGCATCCTCCACGACATCGGCAAGCTGGCGGTGGCGGCCGCGTTGAAGGAGGAGTACGGGCAGGTGATGGAGGGCTTCGATCCCGACGCGTGCGAGGACTGGGTGGAATGGGAGCGCGAGACATTCGCCGCGGATCACGGTTCGGTGGGCCTGTGGCTGGCCGAGCGCTGGAAGTTCTCCGGCGAGCTGTCCGAGATCATCGCGTTCCACCACCGGCCGCACAAGGCGCTGGCGAACGCCCGCCTGGTGACGTCGGTGGCGGCGGCCGAGTCGCTGCTCGGGCGTGAGGAGCCGCCCACGCTCGAGGTGGACAACACCCGCTGGGACCCGGCCTGGGCCGGCATCCTGGGTGTGGACGAGGCGACGCTCGAAGTTCTCAAGGCGGACCTGCCCGCGCGCCTGATGGCGGCCCGCTCCATGATGGGGTCCTGACCATGGTGCGCGAGGATCGGGAAATGCTGGACGTGCTGGGCCGGCCCGACGCCGACCCGGCGGCACGCAGGGATGCCGCGAACAGCCTGGCGCGCCGCATGGAATCCGCGGAGGTCGAGCGCGCCAATCTGCTGAAGGGACTGGAGCGCGCGGCGCACGAGCTGGAGGCCCGGGTGCAGGAGCTCTCGCTGCTGCGCCGGCTCTCGGAGGTGCTGAGCCGCGTGGTGGACGGGCACGAGCTGGGCTTCGAGGTGCTGCACGCGCTGGTGGACGAGCAGGACCTGGAGGACGCGGCGCTGTGGATGGCCGAGGGCGAGGAACTGGTGTGGCGCTGCGGCACCGGTCGCGGCGAGCTGCGCACCGGCGGCCCGGACGAAGCGGCGCTGGAGGTGCTCCTCAACGAAGGGCCGGTGGGGCAGACCGCCTGCCGGCGCGAGCCGCTGGTGGTCCACGACGGCGCGCTGGAGGCCCGCTGCCGCGGAGCGGCCTCGTTCCTGCGCGAGGGCTCCTTCTGCCTGTTCCCGCTGGCCTCCTCGGGGCGCCTGGTGGGCGTGTTGTGGCTGGGCTCGACCGAGCGCTACGCGTTTCCCACGGAGCGGGTGCGGATCCTGGGCATGGCGGCCGACGCCATCGCCCAGGGCCTGGCGGCCTCCGAGTTGTTCGAGAAGCTCTCGAACTACAACGAGAACCTCTCCGAGGTGCTGGCCGATCGCAGCCAGGCCGTGGACGACCTCTCCGACGAACTGGTGCGCACCAAGGCCGCCATGGCGGACTTCTGGCGCCGCCTGCACCTGGGCGCGCCGCCCAACGGCATGCTGCACCTGCCCGGCGCGGAGCGGTTGACGGAGGCGCTGCGCGCCATCGAGGCGCTGGTCGCGGCCACCGGCGGGTCCTCGGGCACGCTGCACACCGCCGCGGCGCTGGTGGACTCCTTCGCCCGGGACTACGAGAACTACGTGGGATCCCTGGCCGGGGTCAGCTGGCCGGTGATGATCGAGCCGGCCGAGCCCGACGCGGGGCAAAAGGCGGCCTGAGCGTCTCGCGACGGCCGGGAAGTTCGAGCACCATCGGGGGCGGGCCCACGGGCGCCGCCCCCGAAGCGTCCGTCCCCTGCCGCACGTGTCCAGCGCCCCGCGGTGCTCCGCCCCGCCGTGCTCCGCTCCGCGTTGACACCCCCCCGCGGCGAGCCTAAGATTCGCGCGCGAACGCGGCCCGTCCGGGCCGCGTCCATTCCGTCCCAGCCACCGAAGGAAGCCCACCCGTGCGCCTCGGCCGCCAGCTCGGCACGGCCGACGTGCCCGACGGGCGCGTGGACGTGCTCTCGAGGATGTTCGAGCCGCACAAGACCATCCGCGCGCGCGTGGAGTACGCCGAGGCCGAGAGGCACGAGAAGAAGGGCGGGGGGACGGAAGTGCCGGAGGCGCTGCGCGCCGCCGACGCGCTGGTGGCCGTGGCCGGACTGTTCTCGATCGAGGACCCTTCGCAGCTGGAGAGCGCGGCACGGGCGGAGCTGGCCGACCTGATGGCCGAGACCATCCTGAGCGACCAGGTGGTGCTGGAGTCGCGCCACGAAAAGGTCCGCCGGGCCGACAGGGTGGGCAAGAAGCCCGAGGATCCGCGCGAGATGCCGCTGCTGGAGAAGTGCGTGGCGGCCCTGGCGCAGGAGGAGCCGCTTCGCGCGCTGGACTTCTCACCGGAGGACGAGCGCCTGCTGCGCGGCTACCAGCTGCTTTCGCGGAAGCCGCTGCTGGTGGTGCTGAACGTGGCCGAGGACCGGCTGGCCGAGGGCCACGCGCTGGAGGCGGGGCTGCACGCCGGTCCCCATTCCGCGGCGCTCACGCTGAGCGCGAAGGTGGAGTCCGAGATCGTGGCCCTGTCCCCCGAGGAGCGCCCCGCCTTCCTCGAGATGATCGGACTGAAGGAAGCGGCGCGAGACCGGTTGCTGCGCGCCTCCTACGACCTGCTGGGGCTGCACTCCTTTTTCACCGTGGGCAAGGACGAGGTGCGCGCCTGGACGGTGCGCAAGGGCGCGGCCGCGGTGGAGGCGGCGGGCGTGATCCACACCGACCTGGCCCGCGGGTTCATCCGCGCCGAGGTCATCTCCTACGCGCAGATGGTGGAGGCGAAGACCCTGGCGCACGCGCGCGAGAAGGGCTGGTTGCGGCTGGAAGGCAAGGAGTACGTGGTCCAGGACGGAGACATCCTCAACATCCGGTTCTCGGTGTGAGGCAGGGCGCGGTGATTCCCGCCCCGGGACCGCGGCAGCGAGGCTCACGCCAGGCCGGCGTGGGCTTCTGCGTTTTTGGCGCGCCGGCGCTGCTGGTGATGCTGGCCCTGGCCGCGGCGCCCCCGCCCGCCGCCCGCGCGCAGGACGCCACGGCCGACATCGCTCCCGCGATCCTCACCGCCGACCTGGACGGTCCGCGTGCCCTCTTCGGCAACCCCGCGCTCCTGGCCGCCCCGGATGGCGGGCGCTGGGACCTGCGCGGGGTCTTCTCCGGCGGCGGTCTGCGTCGCGGCGTGTTCGCCTCCGGCGGTGGCGGCGCGGCGCTGGGTTACGCCTACGACGGCGCGCCCCGCGTGCCGCGCAGCGAGCTCCGGCTGGGAGGCTCCCTGGGAGGGCCGGCGGCGGGCGCGGGGTACGTGTTCCGTTCCCTGCGCGAGAGCGTGCGGGGTCCGGGCATCGGCACCGGTTTCGACGTGGGCCTCTTCGCGCGGCCCGCGCCGCAGCTCTCTGTCTCCTGGGTGCTCCGCAACGCGGGCGCGGCGGAGGGCCTCGAGCGGCGGCATCAGCTCTTCGGGCTCTCGGCGCGCCCCGTGGGACCGCGGCTCACGCTGGGCGCGGAGCTGGCCTGGGACGAGGGCGGCTATCGCACCAACCGCTATCGGTTGGGCGCGCGCGCGGTCCCCGCTCCCTGGCTGGAGCTGGCGGCCGCCTACCAGCCGCGCCGCCAGGAGCGCGGCGCGCACGTGACATTGGGGGTCTCACTGCGGGGACCGCGCGGCGACCTGCACGCCGCCGTGCGGTCCGGATCGGGCGGCGTGGCCGCGGAGCAATCGGTGGGGGTGACGGGCCGGGAACGCCGGCTGGCGGGCGCGCCGGCGGCGCTGGCCCGAAGGGGACCGGTGGTGATTGACGTGAGCGGCCCGCTGGGGGAGGAGGAGGCCGGCTTCTCGCTGCTGGGTGGCGGCGGGCACGCGCTCCCCCGGGTCCTCCGGAGGCTGCGCGAGGCCGAGGAGGATCCCGGCGTGACCGGCGTGCTGCTCCGGGTGGGCCCGCTGGGGCGCGGATTCCTGGGCCCGCTGACCGCATCCGGCGACGAGTTGCGCGACGCGCTTCGCCGCGTGCGCGCCACGGGCAAGCCGGTGGTGGCCTACCTCGCCGTCGAGATGACCGGGCCGGCGGAGATGTGCGTGGCGGCGGCCTGCGACCGCGTGGTGGCGCCCAGGCTCTCCACCGTGGCCGGGCTGGGCGTGGCCATGGAGGTGCGACGACTGCGCGGCACCTACGAGAAACTGGGCATCCGCTGGGACGCGGCGGTGGCCGGGGACTACAAGTCCAGCTTCCACTCGGCCTACACCGACAGCGCCACACCCGCGCAGCGCGCCGGCATCGACTCCCTGGTGCGCACCGAGTACGCCCTCCTGGTGCGGGTGCTCGCGGAGGGTCGCCGCCTGCCCGCCGACAGCGTGCTGGCCTGGTGCGACGGCCGTGGTTTTACCTCCGCCGAGGCCCGCGCCCGCGGCCTGCTGGACCGGCTCGGTTGGGAGGAGGACGCGCGCGCCGAGCTCAACCGGTTGTGCGGGCGCGACAGCGCCGCCGCCATCCCCGGGATCCGGCCCCGGGAAGTCGAGGATTCGCGCTGGGGGCTGGTGCCCGCCGTGGCGGTGGTCCGAGCCGAGGGCGGGATCACCAGCGGCCGGGATGCGTCCGATCCGCTGTGGGGCGGCTCCACGCTGGGTGGGCTGAGCCTGGCCGCGCGCCTGGAGCGCGCCGCGGCCGTGCCCGGAGTGCGCGCCCTGGTGCTGCGGGTGAACTCCGGCGGCGGCTCCGCCATGGGATCCGACCGGGTGCGGGCCACGCTCGAGCGCATCCGGCGCGAGCGCCGGATCCCGGTGGTGGTGTCCATGGGTGATATGGCCGCCTCCGGGGGCTACCTGATGTCCGCCCCGGCGGACGAGATCGTGGCCCAGCCCATGACCGTGACCGGGAGCATCGGCGTGATCTGGACCGTCCCCAACTTCGCGGGCACCTACGACAAGCTGGACGCCCGGCGCGAGGTGTACAAGCAGGGCGAGCACGCGGACGCCGCGCTCTACGGCCGCCCGCTCACGCCCGGCGAGCGCGCGGATCTCCAGCACCTGGTGGACGACACCTACGAGGACTTCCTGGGGGTGGTGGCGGCGGGCCGCAGGATGGCGCCGGAAAGAGTTCGCGCGCTGGCAGGCGGGCGGGTATGGTGGGGCGTGGACGCGGTGCGCCTGGGGCTGGCGGATCGCCTGGGCGGGCTGCGCGAGGCGGTGGACGCCGCCGCCCGCCGGGCCGGGCTGGAGCCCGGCTACCGAGTGATCGAAGTGCCCCGGGCCGGTGGCGGTCTGCTGTCGCGGTTGCTGGGACGCGCGGCGCTGGAAATGACCGGCCGCGCCTCCGCGCGGGGCGGAGACGCGGCCGGGGACTAGCCGGTCGGCCCGTGGAGGCGCTACGGCCGCGGGCCGGTTGCCGGGCGTCCCGGCACGAAGAACGAGGCGATGATCAGGCACATGCCGACCGCGGCGGGGATCGTCATCCACACCCACGCCGTGTCGTGCTCGCTGTACGCCAGGCCGAAGCCGACCGCCATGGCCACCGCCATGGTGATCGCACCGCCCAGGCGCAGGCCGAATACCCGGTTCTGGTGATAGAGGTTCGGGTCCTGGATGCGGGGGGCGTCCTCGTCGGGGTCGAACCCGGCCGTGGCCAGCCCGGGGGCGATGGGTGGCGGCGTGATGCCGCGTTCGATGCACTTGATCCGTTCCTGGATGAGCTGCTCTTCGATCCGGGCGCGGGCCATGGTCTTGGCGATCTTGGTGGCGATGCCGCCGACGATCGCGACGATGGGGATGGCGAAAGCCACGATGGGAATGAATGCGCCGATGGTGCCTGCGTCAATTGTGAACATGGCGTGGGGCCTCCACGATGCAGGGCCGGCCGAGTCCGGCCCGCCGTTGTCCTGGCTGGCGGGCCCGGCGTCTCCGGACCCCGCGTTCAGAGCGTAGGTGGCGCCGGACATGCCAATGGTTACAGGAAAAGAAACGGAAGCGAATCTTGTAACCTCGCCCCCCGTCGGGGGCACATACCCGGCTGAGGGGGAACCATCCCCGCCGCAGGCGCCACCGGCGCGCGACGACGCCCAGGTGGACGCGTGGGCCCGGCAGGCCCAGGGCGGCGACGAGGCTTCGCTGGAGCGCCTGATCCTGCGCTTCGAGCGGCCCATCCGGGTGCTGGGAATGCGCATGCTGGGGCCGGACACGGCGGAGGACCTGGCGCAGGAGACGTTCTTCCGGATGATCCAGGGGCTCCCGAAATTCCGGTTCGAGTCCCGGTTCTCCACCTGGCTCTTCGGCATCGCCTACCGCACCGCCCAGGGCATGAGGCGCCAGTCGGCCCGGCCCGCGGACCGGGCGGTGGACCTGGACTCGGCGCCCGAGCCGGTCGCCCCGGGGGATCCCGCCGAGGCGCAGGCGCTGCGGGCGGCGGTGGAGTGGGCGCTGGCGCGCATTCGTCCGCAGCACCGCGACGCGGTGGCGCTGCACTATCTCAAGGAGTTGTCCCTGGCGGAGGTGGCGGGCGTGATGGGAGTGCCCGAGTCCACCGCCAAGGTGTACCTGTTCCGCGGCCGGCAGGAACTCTACCGGCTGCTCGACAAGGAAGGAGCCCGACCCTCGTGAGCCCGGAAATCCCCGCGCCGGACTTCGAATCCAAGGTGCGCTTCTCGCGCCTGGTGGAGGAGTGCCTCGGCGAGCCGGAGATGCCGCCCGCGCCGATGCTGATCGAACGCGTGCGCGCGAGGATCCGGCTCGAGGAGCTCCGCCGCTACCGTCGCTCCCAGGTGCGCCGCGCGGTGATCACGGGCGTCGCCGCGGTGGTGGCCCTGGCGGGTGTGGCCGTGGGATGGAAACTGATGGGCGACGCCCCGGCCCGCGCGCTGTCCACCGGGCCCGCTTCCGACGTGCTGCACGCCTACACCCTGGTGATGTCCGCGCCGGCCCAGAGCCTGGCGGCGGTGAGCTCCGTGGGGCAATGGACCCTGTTCGCGCTGGCCATGGCCATCCTGCTGTACCTGCTGCGCGACCTGTTCACCGATCCGCTGCGAGGCCTGGTATCCGCGCACCGTCGTCGCTGAGCCTCCGGCTGGCGCTGGGGGTGCTGGCGGTGTCCACCGCCGCGCCGCTGATCCGCTGGGCGGACGCGCCCGCCCCGTTCCTGGCCGCGGGCCGGCTCAGCCTGGCGGCCGCCGTGCTCCTGCCGCTCGCGCTGTTCGGCCCCGGCGCCCACTTCGAGACCTGGCGTTCCCGCCACTACGTCCGCACCGTCCTGGCGGGCCTGTTCCTCGGCGCGCACTTCCTCTTCTGGATCACTTCCCTGGGCCTGACTTCGGTGGCCAGCAGCGTGTTCCTGGTCACGCTCCACCCGGTGGTCACGGCGTTCCTGGGCTGGATCTTCAACCGCGACCGGGTGAGCGGCCGGCTGTGGATCGCGCTGGCGGTGGCCGTGGCGGCGGCGCTGGCGCTGGTGCTCCCCGACCTCGCCACCGGCGGGGCCGGCGGGGCAGCCGCCGGGCAGCGGCGGGCGCTGGGCGACGTGCTGGCGCTGCTGGGCGGGCTGGCGGCCTCGGGCTATTTCCTGATGGGCCGCTCGGTGCGGCGGGAGTGCTCCACCACGGCCTACGCCGGGCTGACCTACGCGGTGGCCGCCCTGACCGCGTGGGTGGCGGTGGCGCTGACCGGCGCCCAGGTGACCGGGCTGCCGGGGCGCAGTTACCTTGCAGTGCTGCTCATGGGGCTCGGCCCGCAATTGCTGGGGCACACCACCTTCAACTGGGCGCTCCGAAGACTGCCCGCGGCGCCGGTGGCGGTGGCCATCACCGGGGAGCCCGTGGGCGCCTCCATCTTCGCGTGGCTGGGCTTCGGCGAGCGCCCCCCGCTCTCGCTGCTCGTGGCCGGGCCCCTGATCGCGCTGGGCATCTACCTTTCGGCGTCCTCCAGCCGTCCCGAGGAAGATACGGTGGGATAGGGCGGCGGACGGCGCATTCCTTCCCGGGGTCCGCCTGCGCCGCCCCGCCACCCGCCGTGGTCCCATCGATCTAATGGTTCCGTTCCCGCCCTCCGATAACCTGTGTGGGTCGCCATGCGGCGGTCCCGCGCGCCACGGCCGGCGCGCCCGGTGGCAATGGAGGCGATGGATGGACCCCGATCTGGTCCCGGAGGAGGTTCCCGGGACGCTGCCCGAAGCCCCGGCCCGCGCGCCGGACCTCAAAGCCCCGCCGCTGGCCGGGCTGGAAGTGATCCGCCGCGCCCTCGACCCCAGGTCCTGCGCCGCGGACATCGAGGGCGTGGTGCGCTCCGATGTCGCGCTGTCGCAGCGCCTGCTGCGCATCGCCAACTCGGCGTTCTACCGGCGCGGCTACCCCATCCAGACGGTGCGTGAGGCGGTGGTGCACCTCGGATTCCACGAGCTGCGCCGCGTCGCCCTCACCACTTCCGTGCAGGACTTCATGCAGGGCGGCTTCGCCCCGGGCTTCGACCGTCACGGCTTCTTCGTCCACTGTCTCGCGGTCGCGTCGCTGTCGCAGGCCCTGTCCGAGACGCTGGGCCACGAGGACCCACCGGTCGCGTTCGCCGCGGGCCTGCTGCACGACATCGGCAAGAACTTCTTCGACCAGCACTACCCCGAGCCTTTCGGCAAGGCCCTGCGCTGGGCCGCCAGTGGCGGCACCTCCCTGGTGGAGGCCGAACGGCGCGTGTTCACCAGGGACGTGCACCCCCGGCTGCGCGACCACGCGGCCATGGGGCGCTGGGCACTGCAGGCGTGGGAGCTGCCCGCCACGTTCATCGAGGTGGCCGGGCGTCACCACGACGAGCCCGGCAGCGGGGCCGACTTCCTGGTGCAGGTGGTGCAGTGCGCCGACGTGCTGGCGCAGAACCTGGGGCTGGGCGCCAGCGGCAACGGTGCGGCCCCCGGATGGCACGACGAATTCTCCGCGCTGGGGCTATCGGCCCTGGATTTGGTGGACGCGATCGGCGAGGGCGTGAAGACCGCGCAGCGCATGGGCGAGGTGGCCGGCGAGACCCTGGACATCAGCGGCGTGGAGCTCTTCTGCGCCGGCGTGGTGGCCGAGCCGCCGGATGCGGACCAGGACGAGGACGACCTGCGCGTGGGTCACGGATAGGCAGGGAAGGGCGCGGAGTGCCGCGCCGGGACCAGGAGTGAGCGAAGCCCCCGTCGGGAGTCCCCGGCGGGGGCTTCGCCTGGCTGGTCCGGATCGTCGGTTCCCCGGGGCGGTTCGGCGGTCGCGGGATCTCCGCGCGCTCGAAACGCCGCCACCCCCGCCTCAGCGCCGGCGCGCGATCTCCCGGAGTTCCGCCAGCGCCGCCATCGCATGCACCGCGCCGCGGCCGCCGCCGATGGGGCGGGCGCTGTGGCGGAGGACCTGCGCCAGCATCGTCGGGGTGGCCTCCGGGACGGCCTCCAGCAGCAGGGCGCACACGCCGGCCACGTGGGCGGCGGCGGCGCTGGAGCCGGAGGCTTCCACGTACTGGTCGCCGGCCGGCTTTCCGGCCTGCGTGCCGTAGGCGCGGGAGGCCGTGACGGCGAGCCCCGGGGCGGCCAGGTGCCGCGTCTCGGTGCCGCCGGGCGAGGGCTCGGAGGCGGGCTGGTGCACGGGGTCCCAGGCGTGGACCGGCAGCGCGCCCGCGGCGCAGGCGGGGGAGGGCTCGCCGGCACCGGCGTCGGGCCCCGCGGCGGCGCATACGGTCACCCCCGCGGCGGTCAGCTGGTCCACCGCGGCGCCCAGGGCGTCGTCGGGCCGGCCCGCCCGTTCGGTGCCCAGCGCCAGGCACATCACGCGCGCCTCGCGCGTGAGGGCCCACAGCATCCCGGCCATCACGTCGCTCATGCGGCCCAGGGCCTCGGCGTCCAGCACCCGCGCCACCAGCAGCGGGGCCGCCGGGGCCGCACCCCGGAACCGGCCGCGCGATGCCTCGCCGCTGCCCGCGGCCACCGAGGCCACGAACGTGCCGTGCCCGGAATCATCGCGCACCCCGCGGCCGGTGAAGTCCTCGTGCCCGGTGATGCGCCCCTCGAAGTCGGGATGCCCGCGGTCAATGCCGGTGTCCAGGATGGCCAGGCGCACGTCCTTGCCGGTGAGGCCTTCCTCCCACAGCGGCGGCACCGCGGTGCGTTCCACGGTGTGGTCCAGGAACCCGCGCACGCGCTCGTCCGGCAGCAGCGCGACCACCTCGGAGCGCGCCTCGATCGCGCGAAGCGCCTCGGCGGGGCAACGCAGCGCCACGGACTGGAACCCGGGCAACGTGTGCCGCACCCGCGAGCGGGCGTCCAGGAACGAGGACGCCCAGGACTGTGCCGCATGGAGCTCCTGCGACAGCCGCGCGATCACGTGCACATGGTCCCCGAAGGGCCCGCGCGTGGTGTCGAAAGCTTGAGGATCGAAGGGCATGAACTCCTCTCCCGGGGCCGGGGCGACGCGAATGAGGCCAAGATACGGCAGCCCGGACACCCCCGCAACCTTCGCGCCGGATGACCCCCCATGCCCCGGACCCAGGCCCCCTCCGCCACGACGCCCGGCACCCCCGGCCGGGGCCGGCTTGACCGGTTGTCGGCCAGCCCCTATCCTCCGGTCTGAATCAATCACCTTCGGGGCGGGGTGCAATTCCCCACCGGCGGTACAGCCCGCGAGCGGTCCGCGGCCGTGGCTTTCTCAAGGGGAGCCGCAGGTCCCGGCGGAATCCGCAGACCCGGTGCGACTCCGGGGCCGACAGTCAAAGTCTGGATGGAAGAAGGTGGTCCCGGTGGCCCGCGCGGCGTCCCGTCGCGCGGGGTCGCCTTGGACTGTGCTCCCCGGGGGAAGATCGGCCTCCGGGTTTTTTGTTGCCCGGCCGCCCGGCGGCCCGGAGCGGCCCCGGACCGCACACGAGGAACCGCATGCCCGTCGCCCCACGATCCCCGAGGCTCGACATCAACGCCGCGATGGACCGGGCCCTGTCCCTGGCCCGCCGCGGGCTGGCCCGGGCGCGCCCCAACCCCATGGTCGGCTCGGTGGTGCTCCGGGACGGGCGAGTGGTGGGCCGCGGCTGGCACGCGTGCTTCGGCGGGCCGCACGCGGAGGTCGTCGCCCTGGAAGACGCCGGGCGCGCGGCGCGCGGCTCCACGCTGGTGGTCACACTCGAGCCGTGTGCCCATCACGGCAAGACGCCGCCCTGCACCGAGGCCATCCTGCGCGCCGGGGTGAAGCGCGTGGTGGCGGCCACGCTGGACCCCAACCCGGCCGTCGCGGGACGGGGGCTCGACTTCCTGCGCCGCCGCCGCGTGGTGGTGGAGGTGGGTGCGGGCGCGGACGGGGCCCTGCGCCTCAACGAGGGTTACTTCTCGAGCCACGTGCGCGGCCGCCCGTTCGTCACTCTGAAGGTGGCCTCCACGCTGGACGGCCGGCTGGGCGCGGCCGACGGCACCTCGCGCTACATCAGCGGGCCCCACACGCTGCGCTATGCCCACCGGCTGCGCACCGAGGTGCACGCCATCCTGGTGGGCCGCGCCACGGTGGAGGCCGACGACCCACAGTTGACCACCCGCCTGGTGCGCGGCCCCAGCCCGGTGCGGGTGGTCCTGGACACGCGCGGCGTGCTGCGCCCCGCCGCGCGCGTGTTCGCCGCGGGCGAGGCGCGCACGCTGTGGGTGACCGGGCCGCGCGTGCCGGTCTCGCGGCTGCGCCCGGTGCTGGCCCGCGGGGTGGAGCACGTGGAGGTGCGGCGCGCGCGAGACGGCGGCCTCGACCTGCGCCGGGTGTTGCGCGAGCTCGCGCGGCGGCAATTGCAGAGCGTGCTGGTGGAGGGCGGCTCGCGCGTGGCCACGGCCTTCGTGGCCGCGGGGCTGGTGGACCGCGTCATGGTGGCGGTGGCGCCGCGGCTGCTCGGTGCGGGCAACGTGGGCTGGCTGGGCGACCTGGGAATCCGCACCATGCGCGACCTGCGCCACCTGATGTTCCCGGAGGTCCGGGTGATGGGCACCGACGCGCTGTTCTCGGGCTATCTCACCGACCCTTCCGACCTGCTGGAAGGCTGGGTGCCCTGATGTTCACCGGGATCGTGGAGGCGCTGGGCACGGTCACCCGCGCCGAGCGCGAAGACAACGGGCTCCGGTTCGAGATCGAGACCCCGGGCTGGCCGGCCCTGGAGCCCGGCGCCAGCGTGAGCGTGATGGGCGTGTGCCACACCGTGACCGATTCCCGCCCGGGTTCCTTCCGGGTGCGTTCCATGGACGAAACGCTCCGGCGCTCGGTGCTGGGGGAGATCGGGCCCGGGTCCCGCGTGAACCTCGAGCGTTCGCTGCGGATCGGCGCCGAGCTCGGCGGGCACCTGGTGGTCGGCCACGTGGACGGCGTGGGGGTGCTGGAGGAGGTGCTGGCGTCGCCCACCGAGACGCGCCTCACGCTGAAGCTGCCCGCCGCCATCGCCCGGTTCGTGGCGGAGAAAGGCTCCATCTGCGTGGACGGCGTGAGCCTGACGGTGGGCGA
>JACRLI010000015.1:0-265279 GCA_016235265.1 Candidatus Eisenbacteria bacterium | reverse complement strand
CTGATCCCATTCACCCTGGAACACACCGTGGCAGGCTCCTACCGGGCCGGAAGCCGCGTGAACCTGGAAGTGGACCTGGTGGCCCGCTACATTGCGAGGCTGCTCGAAGGACAGGCCTGAAGGCGTTGCCATGACGAAAGTTCGAGAGACTCAACGAAAGGCGGCCCGAACCGTGACCACCCGCGTCCCATCCCGGCAGCGGGGTCTTTCCAGCGTCGAGGAGGCCG
Source organism: Candidatus Eisenbacteria bacterium (assembly GCA_016235265.1). Taxonomy (NCBI): domain Bacteria; phylum Candidatus Eiseniibacteriota; species Candidatus Eiseniibacteriota bacterium. The sequence goes on along the minus strand of JACRLI010000015.1, from coordinate 265,052 downwards.
TGGCGGACATCCGCCGCGGCCGCATGATCGTGGTGGTGGACGACGCCGAGCGCGAGAACGAGGGCGACCTGGTGATGGCCGCCGAGAAGGTCACGCCCGAGGCGGTCAACTTCATGACCCTGCACGCCCGGGGTCTCATGTGCGCCCCGATGGACCGGGAGTGGCTGGACCGCCTGGAGCTCAAGCCGATGTCCACCGACAACACCGCCCTGGGGGGCACCGCCTACACCGTCTCGGTGGATGCGAAGCTCAAGGGCGTGACCACCGGCATCTCGGCGCACGACCGGGCGGCCACGTTGCGCCACCTCGCGTCCCGGAGGGCGCGGCCCGGCGACTTCGCCCGCCCCGGGCACATCTTCCCCATCCGGGCCGAGGAAGGCGGGGTGCTCCGTCGTGCCGGCCACACCGAGGCGGCCGTGGACCTGGCCCGGCTGGCGGGGCTCAACCCGGTGGGAGTGGTGTGCGAAATCATGGCCCCGGACGGTTCCATGGCCCGTGCGCGGGAGCTCCGGGTGCTGGCGCGGCGGCACCGGCTGAAGCTCATCAGCGTGGAGCAGCTCATCGCGTGGCGCCGCCGCAAGGAGCGCCTGGTGGAGTGCGTGGTGCGCACCCGCATCCCCACGCCCTTCGGTGAGTTCGGGCTGTGCCTCTACGAGAGCCGCCTGGAGAGCGACCACCACGTGGCGCTGGTGCGCGGCGACGTGCGCGGGAAGGAGCCGGTGCTGGTGCGCGTGCACTCGCAGTGCCTCACCGGCGACGTGCTGCACTCGCTGCGCTGCGACTGCGGCGAGCAGCGCGACGAGGCCATGAAGCGCATCGCGCGCGCCGGGCGCGGTGTCTTCCTGTACATGCGCCAGGAGGGCCGCGGCATCGGCCTGGCCAACAAGCTCCGGGCCTACGCGCTGCAGGACCAGGGCTACGACACGGTGGAGGCGAATCTGAAGCTGGGCTTCCCCGCCGACCTGCGCGATTACGGCATCGGCGCGCAGATCCTCTCCGACCTGGGGGTGCGCAACATCCGGCTGATGACCAACAACCCGCGCAAGGTCGTCGGCCTGGCGGCCTACGGCCTGAAGGTGGTGGACCGGGTGAGCATCCAGATGAAGTCGCACCCCACCAACCGGAAGTACCTGGCCACCAAGCGGGAGAAGCTGGGCCACCTGCTCACGCCGGAGGGCGGAATGGAGCCGGCCGCGCCGGCAAAGAGCCGCGGCGCCAGGTCCGCGGGGGCGAAGAGCCGCCGCGCGAAGGTCCCGGCGACGAAGGGCCGCGCCAAGCCGGTGGCGACGAAGGGCCACGCGAAGGCGGTCCCGTCGCGCCCGCGGGGGCGGGCATGAACACGATCCGCGGATCCGAGGACGGCACCGGGATGCGCGTGTGCATCCTGCTCAGCCGGTTCAACGAAGAGCACGGAATCCTGCTGATGCAGGGCGCGATGGCCGAGCTGCTCAGGCTGGGCGTGGCCGAGGATGCCATCGAGCTGGTGTCGGTCCCGGGCGCGCTGGAGCTGCCCACGGCGGCCGCGCTGCGCCTGGCCGAGGCTCCCGCGCCCCACGCGCTGGTGGCGCTCGGCGCGGTGGTGCGCGGGGAGACCACCCACTACGACCTGGTGGCGGGCGAGTGCGCCCGGGGGCTCGCGGAGCTCTCCCGGAGCACCGGGGTCCCGGTGGGCTTCGGCGTGGTGACCACGGAGAATGACGAGCAGGCGCTGGAGCGCGCGCACCCGGAGCGCCGGAACAAGGGCGCCGAGGCGGCCCGCGCGGCCGTGGAGATGGCCAACCTGGGGCGCGCGCTGCGCGCCCGGTCCACGTGACGCCGGTGGACGAGCTCCGCGAGCGCCGGCGGCTGCGTGAGCTCGGGGTGCGCACCCTCTACCAGGCCGAGGTGGTGGGCGAGGACCTGCCCGACGCCCTGGAGAACGTGCTGGCGCACTCGCGACGTGTGAGCGAGCCCGGGCGGACCTACCTGGAGGCCGTGCTGCGCTCCTTCGAAGAGCATCGCGCCGCCATTGACGCGGCGCTGGAGAGCCAGGCCGAGCACTGGAGCCTGAAGCGCATGGCCGCCACGGACCGCAACGTGCTGCGTTGGGCGGCCACCGAGTTGTGGTTCCGCCCCGACGTGCCCCGCGCGGTGGTGCTGGACGAGGCCATCGAGCTGGCCAAGGAGCTGAGCGGCTCGGAATCGGGCAAGTTCGTCAACGGCATCCTGGATCGCCTGCCCGCGAGCCTGCCCGGCGCGGGCGCCTGGACCGGGCCTGCCGACGTCCCCGAAGGCGGGGAGGGACCGGGCGCCGAATCGCCGGAGCCCCGGGTCGAATCCAAGCAGTGGGCAGCGCCCCCGGGGCGCCCGCCCGGAAATCCGCCGGGGGCCGCACCTTCCTCCGCCGCATCCACCCCCACACGGGATCCTGGCTTGAAGATCGCGATCTTCTCCGACATTCACGGCAATCTCGACGCGCTCGAAGCCGTGCTGGCCGAGGTGCGCGCAGCGGGCATCCGCCGCATGTTCTGCCTCGGCGACGTGGTGGGCTACGGCGCGAGCCCCAACGAGTGCTGCGCCCTTGTGGCGGAGGTCTCGGAGGACCGGGTCCTGGGAAACCACGACGAGGCCTGCCTGGGCCGGGGCAACCTCGAGTACTTCAACTCCGTGGCCCGGATGGCCGCCCTGTGGACGCAGAAGACCATGGACGGTCCCACGCGGGAGTACCTGGAAACCGCGCCCATGACCCTGGCCCTGGACGCGGGACCGCTCCCTGCGCTGCTGGTGCATGCCTCGCCCTACTGCCCGGACGAGTGGCACTACGTGCTCTCGGAGCACGACGCGCGGGCCGCATTCGACGCCTGCCGCGACCGGCTGGTGTTCGTGGGCCATTCGCACGTGCCGGGGGTCTTCGACCTGGCGGAGGACGGGAAGGTGACCGCGGGGCGCGGGGCAGGCGCCCGGCTCGAGCCCGGGCACCGCTACCTGGTCAACGTGGGGAGCGTGGGGCAGCCGCGCGACGGCGACCCGCGCGCCTCGTGGTGCGCGCTGGACCCGGAGGCCGGCACGGTGGAGATCCGCCGCGTGGCCTATGACATCGCGCGCGCGCAGTCCCGCATCCGCGACGCGCGCCTGCCCGAGATCCTGGCCAGCCGCCTCGCATGGGGAGAGTAGGCCAGTTCTGTCCGGGGCCGGGGGAACGGGCCTGAGCTACTCGGAATCCACCCGCAGCGCCGGAGTGGACCCGCCGTAGACCACCGCGGTGTAGGACAGCCCATCCTGCGCCCGGAACTGCACGTCGGCGGGCGAAGTCTCGCCCTGCAACGCCGCCTTCACGCGATACGTCGTGCCCGCCTCCAGGTCCACGTAGGCCGTGGTGCTCCCCGGCTGCACTTCGTTGATGTTGAGGGTGGAGCCGGACTGGGGCTGGACCTGCACGTTGGCCTTGGTGGGGCGCTCGTTGCGCACCCGGATCTGCGGGCCACTGGAGCAGCCCAGCACCAGGGTCAGCGCGGCGCACGCGGCCAGCACCCTCGAAATCCTCATGCTCATGACGCCTCCTCCGTTCCCGTCCGCGCGAAAGGATCGCCCGGGCTCCCCCGGGACAACAACCGCAGCAGCGCCTCGACGCGGCGGGACTCGGGAAACTCCTGCACCACGCGCTCGCGGGCCGCGGCCCGCTCGGCCCCGCCCGCGGCATGGGCCGCGCGCACCGCCGCCGCGGTGGCCCGTGCCTCCCCGAAGGGCACCGTGTGCCCGCAGGGACCCACCACTTCCGGGCTGGCCGTCCCGGCGCACACCACCGGGATGCAGCCGCAGGCCATGCCCTCTGCCACCGCGATGCCGAAGCCCTCGTGGGCGCTCAGCTGGGCGTACACCCCGGCGGAGCGGTAGTGTCCGCGCAGCTCCTCATCGCTCACCCGCCGGCCCGTCAACCTGAGATTCGGCCCGCCGGCGCGGCGCAGCTCCTCCGCGGCGGCATCCACGGCGATCCTGCCGATCACCGTGAACTCCAGCTCCGGGACCAGCCGGGAAACGCGGGCGAACGTGAGCATGCCCTTCTGGATGTTGAACAGCGGGTTCACCGTGCCCACGGTGATCACCCCGGCGCGCGGCGCCGGCCCGGGGGGAGGGGTGAAGAACCCGGAGTCGATCCCGGGGTACACCGTCTCCATTCTGCCACGCGGCCGGGCCCAGCGCAGCACTTCGGTGCCCGCGAAATCGGAGAACGGCAGGATCAGGTCGGCGTTGCGGAGCACCCAGCCCCCCAGCCGTCGGTGGTGGGGCTTGCGCATGTTCCCGAACCGGATGCCCGGGATGGAGGCCACGTCGTAGCCGCCGGTGACCAGCGCGAAGGGGATGCCGGCCCGGCGGCACAGCGCCAGCGCCAGCGAGGCGTAGTCCGGCATCAGGAACCACAGGTAGACCAGGTCCACCTCGCGCCGCCACAGCAGCCCCGCCATCTCCCGGTAGAACGCCGCGGTCCTGCGGAAATGCAGCACCCGCAGGTCGAAATGGCGGGCCAGGATCTGCTCGTCCTTCTGGATGAAGGTCCGGTCCGGCCACGGGTAAATGAAGAGGATGCGTCGGCGCGCCATGGGGTGGCCAGCTTCGCATACCCCCCCGAGGGCGCGCAAGCCCAAGCTGTTGCGAAGGTTGACCCCTCCGGAGGGGCGTGCTAGCCTCGCGGCTCCGGATGTCGGCCCCGCACCAACGTTTCCCCCGGCCGGGGCGTCCCAACTTGCGAGGCAGCTTTCCGCGCGGATCCGGACATGCCGGGCGCCACCCTGAGACTTCCCCTGGAGACCCATGCGCGAATCCACCCCCGAACACTGGGACCGGTACTGGAAGGAGCACGTCGAGGTCGAGGAGACCTACGACAACGGCGACCGACTGATCCGGGAGCTGCTGCGCGAGCCCCCGGCGGGCCGGCGGGCCCTCGAGGTGGGGGCGGGTTCCGGCCGCGACAGCATCGCCATCGCGCAGGCCGGCGCCCGGGTGTACGTGGTGGACTACGTGCGGTCCTCGCTGGAAGTGTGCCGCAGGCTCTCGCAGGAGTCGGGGGTCGAGCTGATCTACATCCAGGCCGATGCCACCCGGATGCCGGTGCGTGACGGCTCCTTCGACCTGGTGTTCCACCAGGGCGTGCTGGAGCACTTTCGTCGCCCGGCCGAGCTGCTGGACGAGAACCACCGGATCCTGAAACCCGGGGGGCTGGCCCTGGTGGACGTGCCCCAGACGTGGCACTTCTACACCCTGCTCAAGCAGCTGCTGATCGCCATGAACCGCTGGTTCGCGGGCTGGGAGACGCAGTACAGCGTGGGCAGCCTCACCCGCGTGGCCGAGCGCAGCGGGTTCACGGTGGAGGGCTCCTTCGGCGACTGGATGGTCCCGGGGCTGTTCTACCGCGGCGTGCGCTACGTGCTCCGCCAGGCGCGCATCGTCCGCCTGCCGCTGTACCCGGGCAGGGGCGGGGCGTGGGACCGCCTCATGTGCGGCCTGCGCGAGCGGTTGCGCTCCAGGCGCTGGGCGCAGTACACCATGATGTGCGTCGGCGTGCGGGCCCGGAAGCCGGCCGGGAGATGATGAAGGTCCTGGCCGTCAACTGGCGCGACCTCGAGCACCCGGAGGCGGGGGGGGCCGAGGTGCACCTGCAGGAGATCCTGCGGCGCTGGGCGGAGGGCGGCGACCAGGTGACGCTGCTGGCGTCCGCGTTCCCGGGCGGGGCGCCCGAGACGGTCCAGGACGGCGTGCGCGTGCTCCGCGCGGGCGACTGGTGGAACGCCAACTTCGCCCTGGCCCGCCTGGGCCGGGCGGAACTGGCCCGCGGCGGGTACGACCTGGTGGTCGAGGACATCAACAAGATCCCCTTCTTCGCGCCCCGCTGGAGCCGGGTGCCGGTGCTGGCGGTGGTGCCGCACCTGTTCGGCACGACGGTGTTCCAGGAGGCGGCCGCCCCCATGGCCCTGTACGTGTGGGCCTACGAGAACTTCATCCCCGGCGTGTACCGGGGCTCGAGGTTCATGGCCATCAGCGAGAGCACCCGCGACGACCTGGTGGCCCGCGGGGTGGAGCGTGAGCGCATCGACGTGGTGTACTGCGGGATGGACCACGCGCGCTACGTGCCCGGAGGCGCCCGCGAGGCGGAGCCGCTGGTGGTGTTCCTGGGCCGGCTGCGCCGCTACAAGGGCGTGCAGCACCTGCTCCGCGCGCTGCCGCGCCTGTGGGAGAAGGTGCCGGCGGCGCGGGTGGTGATCGTGGGCGACGGCCCGTACCGCGCCGCCCTGGAGAAGGAGGCCGCGAAGCTGGGCTCCGACCGCGTGAGCTTCACCGGGAACATCCCCGGCTCGGAGAAGGTGCGCTGGCTGCAGCGCGCCTGGGTGACCGTGAACCCCTCGCCCAAGGAGGGCTGGGGGCTCACGGTGATCGAGGCGAACGCGTGCGGCACGCCCAGCGTCTCCAGCCGCAGTCCCGGGTTGCGCGAGTCGGTGCGGGACGGGGAGACCGGCCTGCTGGTGGAGCACGGCGATCCCGCGGCGCTGGCCGGCGCGCTGGCCCGGGTGCTGGGGGACGCGCCGCTGCGCGTGAACCTGGCCCGCCAGGCGGTGGAGTGGGCGGCCACGTTCACCTGGGAGCGCTGCGCGCGCGAGGCCCGCGAGGTGGCCTGCCGGTCGCTGGGGGGCGCGCGGTGAGCGCCGGGCGGGTCCTGAAATGGAGCCTGCTGGGGCTCAAGATGGTGTTGAGCGTCAGCCTGTTCGTGTGGCTGTTCCGCAAGTACGACGTGTTCGCGGCCATGAAGGAGACGCGCCATGCGGACCCCGCGTGGCTGTGGGCCGCGGTGGGCGTGTTCTTCGTGAGCAACCTGCTGGGCTCCGCGCTGTGGGGGCGGCTGCTGCACATGCAGGGCGTGGAGATCCCCTACTCGCGCGTGGCGGCGTACTATTTCGTGGGGCTCTTCTTCAACAACTTCCTGCCCGCCAACATCGCCGGCGACTTCGCGCGCATCACCGCGGCCCGGGGACACAGCGAGCGCTCGGCGCCGGTGTTCTCGGCCACCTTGATGGACCGCATGATCGGCGGGCTCGCGGTGGCCAGCGTGGCCATGGGGGCGGCGCTCACCGCGTGGCCCTGGTTTCACGACCTGCGCGTGGACGCCCTGGTCGCGGGCCTGTTCCTGATCTCGCTGCTCATGTATCTTGCAGTGTTCCGTCGCGACGTGCTGGGGCTGGTGGAATGGCCCTTCCGGGCGCTGCGGCTGCACCGGCTCGAGCGCCGGATCTCGGACCTGGTGGACGGGCTGCACGCCTACCGCGAGAAGAGCGGCGGGCTTACGGCGCTGCTGGCCTTCGGGATCCTGATCCAGCTGATGCGCATCTTCATGCACCTGTTCGTGGCCCGGGCGCTGGGATTGAACGTGCCCCTCGGCGCGGTGTTCACCATGGTCCCGATCCTCGGCGCGGTGCTGATCGTGATCCCGTCGGTGAGCGGCTTCGGAGTTCGTGAGGGCGCCTCGGTGCTGCTGTTCGGCATGGTCCACCTGTCCGGGGCCAGCGCCATTTCCTTCCAGCTTTTGACCTGGCTGCTCGCGTTCCTGGTGAGCCTGCTGGGTGGTGTGATTTTCGTGTTCCGCACGCCCTTGCGCTGGGTCGTCTCCCTGCGCAAGGCGGCGGCCTGACGAGGACAGGCCGGCGGGCAAGCCCCGCCGCCCGGCCACGCCCGAGGAGCCCCAGGGAATGAACCACCGTCTGCTCAACCGGCTGATGACGGCGCTGAGCGTCGCGCTGCCGTTCATCGTCTACATGCGCACCATGCCGCGCACCGTGCCCTTCTGGGACGCGGGCGAGTTCATCTCGGTCTCGAAGATCCTGGGGATTCCGCACCCCCCGGGCACGCCGCTGTTCGTGCTCACCGGCCACGTGTTCGGACTGTTGCCGTTCTGGAACTACGCCACGCGGATCAACTTCGTTTCGGTGGTCACCGGCATGCTCACCATCGCCTTCACCTACCTGCTGGTGCAGAAGGCGGTGATGCACCTGCCGCTGTTCGCCGGCGCCACCGGGCGCGGGGCGGCCTCGGGCGAGGCCGAGACGGCCGAACCCACCGGGGAGGCGTCCGCGGACCTGGCCGAGCGGCACTGGCTCTCCTACATCGCCGGCCTGGTGGCGGCGTGGTCCACGGCGTTCTCGCACAGCTTCTGGAACACCTCCACCGAGATCGCGCACGTGCACGTGGGCGCATCGGCGATCATGTTCTTCTCGCTGTGGGTGTCGGTGAACTGGTGGGAGCGGCTCGGGGAGAAGGGCAACGAGCGCCGGCTGCTGGTGATCTGGTACCTCCTGTGCGCCGGAATCGGCTGGCACCTGGGGGGCTTCCTGGTGCTTCCGGCCGTGGTCATGTTCACGCTGGTGGTGGACTGGCGGCGCTCGTGGTGGATCGGCATCGGGGCGGTGATCTTCGTGCTGTGGATGAACGGCACCGGGATGCTGATGCGCCGCGCCGACGAGCTGCAGCACGACGTGCGCACCGCGCTGCTCTCGGGCCTGATCCTGCTGGCCCTGGCGCTGGCCGCCCACGTGCTCCTGCGCCGGAACCTGCGGCCCTTCCTGTGGGTGTCGGTGGGCGCGCTGGTGGCGGGCCTCAGCGTGCACGGTTACCTGGTGGTCCGGGCGAAGCAGAATCCCATCATCAACGAGGCCGCCCCCTCCACCTGGAACGCGCTGTGGAAGCAGTTCACCCGCGAGCAGTACGCGCCGCCCAGCCCGCTGGAGCGCAGCGGGAACTGGACCTACCAGTTCGAACACATGTTCCTGCGCTACTTCAGGGACGAGTTCACCCTGGGCCCGCCGATGCAGTCGAAGCCCGGCGTGCGGCCGTGGACCGGCCTGCTGGCGTTCCTGGCCATGGGCATCCCTCTGGTGCTCGGGGAGTTCGGCCGGCTGTACCACCTGCTCAAGGGGCGGGGGAAGCCGGACGCCTGGTGGATCGCGCACCTGGTGACCTGGGTGCTCATCGTGGCGCTGTTCCGGCTGGGCGGGCGCGTCGGGGGCGAGTTCATGGGCCAGCCCTTCGACGGCGCGGCCCTGGCCATCGCGCTGTTCTTCCTGATGTGCGTGGCGGACGTGGCGCTGGCGGTGGCGTGGCAGCGGCCGCTGTACGTGCTGGTGAGCACCGCGTTCCTGATGGGCAGCCTGTGGCTGGTGATCTACCTGAACTTCAAGGACCCCCAGGTGCGCGAGCGGGACTACTTCTTCCTGTGGGGCTACGAGGCCTTCACGGTGTGGATGGGCGTGGGCGCGGCCGGGGTCATCCACGAGGTCATCCGGCTGCTGAAGCTTCAGGCTTTGCGCCGCGTGCTGGTGCCCGTTCTGGGGCTGCTGGCGCTGTGCATGCCGGTGGCCACCTGCGCGCACTACTACTTCGAGCAGGACCGCACCGGCAACTTCGTGGCGCGCGACTACGCCTACAACATGCTCGCCCCGCTGGCCCAGGGCGCCATCATCTTCACCAACGGCGACAACGACACCTTCCCGCTGTGGTACCTGCAGGAGGTGGAGGGCATCCGCAGCGACGTGCGCGTGGTGAACCTGTCGCTGCTGAACACCACCTGGTACATCAAGCAGATGCGCGACCTGGAGCCGAGGGTGCCCATCCAGTTCACCGACTCGGAGGTGGACGCGCTGGAGCCCTACCGCGCCCCGGACGGCAGCATCGTGCTGGTGAAGGACATCCTGGTGCACCACATCGTGCGCGAGAACGCCTACCGCAAGCCGATCTACCTGGCGGTGACGGTGCCCGAGCAGATGGGCCTGGAGCGGCAGCTGATGCTGGAGGGCCTGGCGTTCCGCATCCTGCCCGACAGCGCCCACGAGCCGGTGAACGTGGAGGCCACGCGCAAGGCGGTGTACGAGACCTTCCTGTACCGCGGCCTCCTGGACGCGCAGGGCAACCTGACACCGGTGCCGTACAAGGACGACAACGCGGTGCGGCTCGCGGGCAATTACGCCTCGGCCCACATGCGGCTGGCCTTCTACTACCGGGACCGCAACGAGCTGGCCAAGGCCGTCGCCGAACTGGACCGGGCGGAGAAGATCTCGCCCGACTTCTCGGGCATCCCGGTGACGCGGGGCATGTTCTACCAGGAGCGCGGCGACAGCGCCAGCGCCCTGCGGTCCTTCCAGGACGGCCTGAAGCGCTTCCCGGACAACGCCGAGCTCAACTACCGGATGGGCATCATGGTGGCGCTCAAGGGTGACTACCAGGGCGGCTACGAGCACCTGGAGCGCGCATGGCGCGCGGAGCCCGACAACGCCACGGTGGCGCTGAGCCTGTTCACGCTCATGGTGCAGATGGGCAAGATCGACGCGGCCGAGAGCATGATCCGCTCCTACATGGACGCGCACCCCGACGATCAGCGCGCCCGCGCCGTGTACCAGGACGTGATGCGCCGCATCGGCCGCACCCCGGCCGGCGCGGCGTTGCCCCCGCCGGCGACCCTGCCGGGCGGTGGGATCGAGGGGCCGTGAGCGCCCCCGCCGGGCGGGACGCGGGCGCCGGGACGCCGCACCTGAGCATCGTCATCCCGGTGCTGAACGAGTCGGAGAGCCTGCCCGAGCTGGTGCGCCGGATCCGCGAGGCGCTGGCGGACGCGCCCTACGCCTGGGAGGTGCTGTTCGTGGACGACGGCAGCACCGACGCCACGTACGCGACGCTGGAACGCCTGCACGCGGAGGACGCGCGGGTGCGGGCCATCCGCTTCCGGCGCAACTACGGGAAGTCCCCGGCCCTGGCGGTGGCCTTCCGGGAGGCGCGCGGGGCGCGCGTGGTGACCATGGACGGCGACCTGCAGGACGACCCGCGGGAGGTTCCGAAGCTGCTGGCCAAGCTCGACGAGGGCTTCGACCTGGTCTCGGGGTGGAAGCGGGTGCGCCACGACCCCTGGACCAAGACCGCGCCGAGCAAGCTGTTCAACCTGGTCACCTCGGCCATGAGCGGCATCCGCCTGCACGACTTCAACTGCGGGCTCAAGGCCTACCGCAGCGAGGTGACGCAGACGCTGGAGGTGTACGGCGAGCTGCACCGCTACCTGCCGGTGCTGGCGCACTTCAACGGCTTCCGCGTGGCCGAGATCCCCGTGGAGCACCACCCGCGCGTGCACGGGCAGAGCAAGTTCGGGGCGGCGCGCTTCCTGAACGGGTTCCTGGACCTGCTCACGGTGCTGTTTGTCACCAGCGGCCGGCGCAGCCCCTTGCACGTGTTCGGGCGCATGGCGCTGGTGTTCTTCGCGCTGGGCGGGCTGATGCTGGCCTACGTGGTGGCCCGCTGGGTGGTGGGTGATCCCATCCGCGTGCGGCCGCTGCTGCTCTTCGGCGTGGGATTCGAGATCGTGGCCATCCAGTTCGTGTCGCTGGGGCTGCTGGGGGAGCTGATCGCCCGCCATCGCTCGCCGGACGAGTACAACGTCCGCGGGCGCCTGGGCTGAGGCGGCCGGTGACGGCGCGGACCGCCGCGGTGCTCGCGGGCGGCCTGGGCACGAGACTGGCCCCGGCGCTGCCGGGCGTGCCCAAGGCGCTGGCCCCGGTGGCCGGCGAGCCGTTCCTGGCGAAGCTGCTGCGGTGGGCCGCGGCGGGCGGGACGGAGCGCGCGGTGTTGCTGTGCGGGCACCTCGCTCCGGCCCTGGAGGGGTTCGCGCGCGGGTGGAACGCCGCGGGCCGCGGGCCGGTCGTGGACATCAGCGTGGAGCCCGCGCCGCTGGGTACCGGAGGGGCGGTGCGCTTCGCGCTGGAGCGGCTGCCGGAGGAGTTCTTCCTGCTGAACGGGGACACGCTCTGCCCGGTGCCCCTGGGGTCGATGGCGGAGGCGCACCGGCGGGGAGGCGCGGCCGCCACGCTGGCCGCGGTGCACGAGGCCGAGGGCGCCTCCAGGGGCGCGCTCGAGATGGACCAGGAGGACCGGGTGCTGGGATTCGCAGAGAAGGGACGCCGCGGGCCGGGCTGGATCAACGCCGGCGTCTACCGCTTGCGCCGCTCGTTGTTCGAGGGCCTGCCGGCGGGCGCGGCAGCCTCGCTGGAAACCGACCTGCTGCCCGCCTGGATCGCCCGGGGGGAGCGCGTGCGGGCCTTCCGCACCGACGCGCCGTTCCTGGACATCGGCACGCCCGCCGACTGGGACCGCGCGCAGACCGAAGGCTGGCTGCCGTGAGCCGGCCCATCTTCCGCGCGCGCGCGCCGCTGCGCATCAGCTTCTGCGGCGGCGGCACCGACGTCAGCCCGTACCCGGAGCGGCACGGCGGCGTGGTGCTGTCGGTGACCATCGACAAGTACGCCTACGCCACGCTGCGCCCGAAGCCGGGCTCGGCCATCACGCTCACCTCGCTCGACTACGACGTGGTGGCCAAGTACCGCCACTCCAAGGCCATGCAGCTGGACGGCAACCTGGACCTGGTCAAGCAGGTGGTGAAGCGCATGAGCCGGGGCACGGGGCTGGAGCTGTTCCTGCATTCCGACGCGCCGCCGGGCTCGGGGCTGGGCTCGTCCAGCACGCTGGTGGTCGCGCTGATCGGCGCGTTCCTGGAATGGCGCTCGCGCCCGCTCACCGACTACGGGATCGCCGAGCTGGCGTACAAGATCGAACGCGAGGACCTGCGCATCGCCGGCGGCCGGCAGGACCAGTACGCCGCCACCTTCGGCGGATTCAATTTCATCGAGTTCTTCGGCGACCGCACCGTGGTGAACCCGCTGCGCATCCGCCCCGCGATCGTCAACGAGCTGCAGTACCGGCTGCTGCTGTGCTACACCGGGCAGAGCCGGCTTTCCTCGAGCATCATCAGGCGCCAGACGCGCAGCTTCGTGCGGGCCGAGCGTTCCGTGGTGAAGGCGCTCCACGAGCTGCGCACGCTCACCGCCGACATGAAGGACGCGCTGCTCCTGGGCCGCCTGGAGCGCTTCGGGGAGCTGTTGCACGAGGCGTGGCTCCACAAGCGCCGGCTCGACCCCCAGATCTCCAACAGCTCCATTGACGAGATGTACGCGGAGGCGCGCCGCCGGGGCGCGACCGGCGGCAAGATCCTGGGTGCGGGCGGGGGCGGCTACCTGCTGCTCTTCTGCCGTTTCGACCGCAAGCACCGGATCGCGGCCCAGCTCGAGAAGATGGGCGGCCAGGTGGTGGAGTTCAGCTTCGAATCGCAGGGGCTCCAGTCGTGGGTCGCCGGCTGAAGCCGCGGCCGCGCGGGGCCCGCGGCGGCCGGCCCCGGTGAAGATCGCCCTCGTCGGGCCCGCCTGCCCACTGCGCGGGGGAATCGCCCAGTACCTGGCGCTGCTCTTCCAGGCGCTCTCGCTGCGCCACGAGGTGCGGTTCTATTCGTTCTACCGGCAATACCCGTCCTTCCTGTTCCCCGGCCGGACGCAGCGTGAGGAGGACGAGCCCGCGCTGCGCGTGCCCTCCGAACCGGTGCTGGACTCCATGAACCCGCTCTCGTGGTGGGCGGCCGGCCGGCGTGTGGCCGCCTTCCGCCCGGACGCCGTGGTGTACAAGTGGTGGACCCCCTTCTTCGCGCCCAGCTACGACGCGGTCGGCGGCGCGGCCCGGCGCGCGGGCGCGCGGGTGCTGTACGTGTGCGACAACGTCACCCCGCACGAGCGCGGCGGGCTGGACGGCTGGCTGACCCGCTGGGGCCTCTCGAAGGTGGACGGCGCGCTGGTGATGTCGGAGTCGGTGCGGCAGGACCTGCTGCGTTTCCGCCCCGGCATCCCGCACCGGCTGGTGAAGCACCCGCTGTACACGCAGTTCGGCGAGGCGCGCGACCGCGCGGCAGCCCGCGCGGAGCTGGGCCTGCAGGGAGACGTGATCCTCTTCTTCGGGTTCATCCGCGGCTACAAGGGCCTCGACGTGCTGCTGCGCGCGCTGGGCCGGGTTCGCCGGCCGGTGACCCTGTGCGTGGTGGGCGAGTTCTACGAGGACCGCGCACCCTACGACCGGCTGATCGTCGATCTGGGTCTCGAGGGCCGGGTGCGGGTGCTGGACCGCTTCGCCGGGGAGGCCGAGGTGAGGACGTACTTCTCCGCGTGCGACGCGGCGGTGCTGCCCTACAAGACCGCCACCCAGAGCGGCGTGATCCCGCTGGCCTACGCCATGCAGTGCCCGGTGATCACCACGCGCGTGGGCGGCCTGCCCGAAGTGGTGGAGGAGGGCGGGACCGGCCTGCTGGTTCCGCCGGAGGACCCGGAGGCGCTGGCCGCGGCCATCGACCTCTTCTACGAGCGCGGCGGGCGCGACGCCTTCGTGCCCCGCATTCTCGAGTACCGCAGGCAGTTCCAGTGGGATGCCCTGGTGACCGCGCTCGAGGAGCTGGCGCGATGAGGCCGGGCCGGGCGCTTCGCTGGGCCGTGCTGCTGTGCGCCGGACTGCTCTACGCCGCCACCATGAGCGGCACCATCGTCTCCAGCGACGGCCACACCATGTTCCAGCTCACCCGCTCGCTGGTGGAGCGCGGCTCGTTTGACGTGCCCTCGGGCAACGCCTTCGCCGGTCCCGACGGGCGGCTCTACCCCAAGGCCGGGCTGGGCCAGGCGCTGCTGGGCGCCCCGCTGTACTGGGCCGCGTCGCGGGCCGCCGGGCTGTCCCCGGCGCTGGCGCACCGTCGCGAGGCGTGGCAGAAGTTCGTGCTGCAGCTGCTGGGCCCGCTGGCCGGGGCGCTGCTGGCGTGGGTGTTCCTGGGGCTGCTGCTGGACCGCGGCGCCGCCCCGCGGCGCGCGCTGTTGGGCACCGCGCTGCTGTCGCTGGCCACACCGGCCTGGCCCTACGCCAAGACCTACCTGACCGAGCCGTTCACCGCGTGGCTGCTGCTGGCCGCCTTCGCCGCCGCGTGGCGCTTCCGCGCCACGGGGGAGGCGCGCCAGGCGCTGTGGGCCGGCCTGGCGTCCGGCTTCGCCGTGCTCACGAAGGAGGCGCTGGCCCTGCCGGTGCTGGCCCTGGCCGGCTACTTTCTGTACTGCATGGCGCGCGGCCCCCGCCCGGCGCGCGCCCTGCTGGCGGCGCTGGCGCCGCTGGCCGCGTGCGCGGCGCTGTTGCTCTTCTACAATCACGCCCGCTTCGGATCGTGGCTGGAGTCCGGCTACGGCTACGAGCAGACTGCCTCGGCCTACTCCACGCCGCTCCACGTGGGCCTGTTCGGGCTGCTGCTGAGCCCGGGCAAGGGGCTGCTGTGGTTCGCGCCCCCGCTGCTGCTGCTGTTCACGGCGTGGCCGGCGTTCCACCGCGCGCACCGGGCCGAGGCGTGGACGGCGCTCGGAATCGTCGTGCCCAGCCTGCTGCTCAACGCCTCGTTCCGCGCCTGGGGCGGCGACGGCTCGTGGGGGCCGCGCTACCTGCAGCCTTTCGTCCCACTCCTGGCTCTGCCGGTGGCCCTGTGGATCGCCGCGCCCGCCTCGCGCGCGGCGCGGCGCGTGGCGATGGCGCTGCTGGTGGCGGGTGCGCTGGTGCAGTGGGGCGGGGTGAGCGTCTACTACGGCAGCTACCTGCGGGAGACCGGCGCCTATCCGTACACGCGGGCCTTCGAGGATCCGCGCTTCCTCGAGGACGTGCACTGGGTGCCGAACTACTCGCCGATCGTGGGGCACTGGGCGATGTTCCGCCGCAACCTGGGGGAGCACCTGCGGGGAGAGTGGCCGCGCGTCACGCTGGCGCAGGGCGCCGACGAGGCCGCCACGCAGCGCATTCCGCTCTCCGGCGGCGACCAGGCGCGGCTGCTCCACGGGCTGGACTTCTGGTTCCTGTACCCGCTCTACGTCGGCGCCGCCGGCCCGCAGCTGGCGCTCGCGGCCCTGGCGATGCTCCTGGCCGCGCTCGCGGCGGGGGTCGCGGCATGGCGCGTGGCGGCGGGACTGGAGCGGGCGGCCGCGGGCCCGGGGCGCGCGCCGTGAGCGTCACGGGCGCCGGCGCACCCTCGGTGTGGGTGATCGTGCTCCAGTGGAACGGCTGGGCGCTCACGCGGGACTGCCTGGAGTCGCTGGCGCGGCGAACGTATCCCGGCGCCACCGTGGTGGTGGTGGACAACGGCTCCACCGACGGCTCCGCCGCGGCGTTGCGCGGGGGGGCGGGGGAGGGCGTGCGGGTGATCGAGAACGGCCGGAACCTGCTCTTCGCGGAGGGCAACAACGTGGCCCTGCGCGAGGCGGTGGCCGCCGGCGCCGACTATGCGCTGCTGCTCAACAACGACACGCTGGTGGACCCCGGCTTCCTGGAGCCGCTGGTGGGGTTCCTGGAATCCAATCCCGGCGCCGGGGCCGTGGCGCCGATCATCTACTACGCCGAGCCGCGCGACCGCGTGTGGTTCGCGGGCGGGCTGGTGAACTTCTGGCTGGGGCTCACCGCCCACCGGGGGCTGCGCCGGTTCGACCGCGGCCAGTTCCGCGGCCCGCGCCGCTGCGACTACCTGACCGGCTGCGCCCTGCTGGTGCGCCGGACGGTGCTGGAGACGGTGGGCATGCTCGATCCCGGCTACACCATCTACGCGGAGGACGCCGACTTCTCGGTGCGCATGACGCGCGCCGGTCACACCCTGTGGTGCGTGCCGGAGTCGAAGGTGTGGCACCGCATCTCGGCCAGCAGCGGGGGGGGCCGCACGCCGTTCAAGGTCTACCACTCGGCGGTGAGCAACTGGAAGCTGTTCTCGCGCCACGCGAGGCCGTGGCACTGGCTCACCTGGCCGGCCTGCGCCGCGGGCCTCCACCTGGCCCGGGCGGCGGCGTCGCTGTTGCGCGGGCGCCCGGCCCTGGCCGGCGCCGCGATGCGCGGGCTGTGGGACGGGCTGCGCGGCGCGAGGGCGACGGCGTGAGCGGCGTGCTGCGACCCGGCCCGCTGGAGCGAGCTCCCGGCGAGGCGGTGCTGTTCCTGCGCGAGTTCCTGGCCTCGCTGCCCGCGGGCGCCACGGTGCTGGACGCCGGCTGCGGTGGCACCAGCTTTCCCTACCGCGACCATCCGGGGCTCAGGATCACCGGGGTGGACGTGAAGGCCATGCCCGGCGACTTCGCGCACGGCTCGCGCGGACTGGCCTCCATGGAGCGCCTGCCGTTCCGCGACGCCAGCTTCGACGCCGTGGTCTCCAACTACACCATGGAGCACGTGGACGACCTGGCCGCCACCTGGGACGAGCTGACCCGGGTGCTCAAGCCGGGCGGGCGGTTGTTCGCGGCGGTGCCCAACTCGCACTCCTTCGACGATCACTTCTACCGCTTCGCGGGCTGGTTCGCGAAGTACGTGCTGCTCAAGCTGAAGAAGCGCCTGGAGCACCAGCAGCGCACCGACTTCCCCCGCAGCCTGCGCCTCGCCTATCGGCGCGGCTGCGTGCTGGAGAGCTTCTGCGAGTGTCCCGCCGGCTTCTCGTGGATGCGCGACGACCGCACGCGCCCGATGCAGCCGGGCTTCGTGGCCGCGCTGGCGGCGCTCAAGCGCGCCACGGGCCTGGACCTGTTCCGCGAGAGCAACTACATCATGCTGTTCCGCAAGGAGGGCCTGCGGAGGCTGCGCGAGGTGACCCACGTGTGCCGCATCTGCGGCCAGCACGCGGCGCTGCGCGGGGAGGCCGCGTCGCGCTGGGCGTGCCCGCACTGCGGCACCGAGAACGTCCTGCACTGATGCGGGGCGCGGCGTGAGGACCCAGTTGCGCGCGCTGACGCGCGACACGATGGTGTACGGCCTGGGCCAGACCCTGGGGCGCGTGGTGACGCGCGTGGGGCTGGTGCCGGTATTCACGCGGATGCTGGTCACCGCGCAGTTCGGGGCGCTGGAG
The DNA here is from genome assembly GCA_016235265.1 of Candidatus Eisenbacteria bacterium. Lineage (NCBI taxonomy): Bacteria > Candidatus Eiseniibacteriota > Candidatus Eiseniibacteriota bacterium. The sequence goes on along the minus strand of JACRLI010000015.1, from coordinate 247,288 downwards.
CTGGTCACCACGCTGAGCGCCGCGCTGCAGGTGGTGTTCATCTCCGGGATGGACACGGCGCTCAACCGCTTCGTGTACGAGCAGGCCACCGACGAGGACCGCCGCCGCCTGGTGTCCACGGCGCTGGCGTGGCGGCTGGGGGCCAGCCTGGCGCTGTGTGTGCCGGCGGCGCTGCTCTCGCGCTGGATCGCCGCGCAGGTCTACGGGGACGTCACCCTCCAGCCCTACCTGCGCGTGGCGCTGCTCTCGGTGCCGTGCACTCTGACGGTGATGTTCGTGAGCGACTTCCTGCGGATGAGCTTCCGGCCCTGGGCGTTCCTGGGCTTCACGGTCATGAATTCGCTGGTGTACGCGCTGCTGGCGGTGTACCTGGTGGCCTTTCGCGGGCGCGGCGTCACCGGCGCGCTGGGGGCGCAGCTGGCCACCGACTGCGCCTTCGCGCTGATCGGGGCCTGGCTGGTGCGCGGCTCGCTCACCGTCCGCATCAGCCGGGCGAAGCTGGGCGAGCTGCTGCAGGTGGGGCTGCCGCTGCTGCCCATGGCGCTGGCGTACTGGGTGATCCAGTTCGCGGACCGCAACTTCCTGGCCCGCTTCCACGGTTACCACGAGGTGGGCGTCTACGGGGCGGCGGCCAAGGTGGCGCTGTTCATGCAGTTTGCCACGCAGGCGTTCACCCTGGCGTGGGGGCCGTTCGGGTTCGCGCAGGCGCGCGAGGAGGGCGGCCGCAGGCTGTTCGCGCGGGTGCTGGGGCTGTACCTGTGGGCCGGCGGGGCGCTGGCGGTGATGCTCAGCATCTTCGCGCGCGAGATCCTGGGCCTGGGCACCACCCGGGCCTACGTGGGCGGGCACCCGGCGGCGTCGCTGCTGGTGTTCGCGGTGCTGCTCAACGGCACGTACTACATCTTCTCGGTGGGGGTGGCGATGGTGAAGCGCACCGCGCTGATGGCGGCCGTTCTGGTGAGCACCGCCGCGCTCACCCTGGGCCTCGACTACCTGTGGGCCGGGCCCTTCGGCATGTACGGCGTGGGCACCGCCACGCTGGTGGGCTACGCCACCACCACGGTGCTCCTCGCCGCGGTGTCCCAGCGGCTGTTCCCGTGCCCCTATCCCTTCCTGCGCGGCGCGCTGCTGGTGCTGTTCGCGGGCGCGGTGGCGGCGGTGGGCGTCCACGTGCCGGAGTGGGGGCTCGGCGCGCGCCTGGCGGCCAAGACCGGCCTCTGGGTGCTCTACGTGGCGGGGAGCTTCCTTTTCGGCCTGGTGAGTGCTGCGGACCTGCGCACCGTGGCCGGCATGGTGGCGGGCCGCCTGCGCGGCGCCCGTCCGGCGGGGGCCTGAGCCGTGTGCGGGATCGCGGGCTACTACTCACCCTCCGGCAGGCCGGTGGCGCCGGAGACACTGCTGCGCGTGAGCCGCATGCTGCGCCACCGCGGGCCGGACGACGAAGGCGCGCTGCTGGTGGACGCCCGCGGCGGCCGGCACTTCCTGGCCGGACCGGACACCCCCGCGGACGTGCGCTCGAGCCGGCTGGCCTACAGCCCCACCGGCGACCTGCGCGAGGCGCCCCCCGGGCCGTTCCCGCTGGCGCTGCTGCACCGCCGCCTCAGCATCCTGGACCTGAGCCCCGGCGGGCACGAGCCCATGTGCGGGCCCGGCGGGAGGCACGTGGTGACCTTCAACGGCGAGATCTACAACTACCTCGAATTGCGCGACGAGCTGCACGCGCTGGGCCGCGAGTTCCGCACCGGCAGCGACGTGGAGGTGCTGCTGCACGCCTACGACCAGTGGGGCGAGGCGTGCCTCGCGCGCTTCAACGGAATGTGGTCCTTCGCCCTCTGGGACGGCCGGCGCCTGTTCTGCGCCCGGGACCGGCTGGGCATCAAGCCGTTCTACTACGCGTGGGACGGCGAGCGGTTCGTGTTCTCGTCCGAGCCCAAGGGCGTGCTGGCCTTTGGCGACCTGGAGCGCCGCCCCGACGAGCGCGCGCTGTACTACTTCCTGGCGCGCGACTGGACCGATTTCGACACCTTCACCTTCTTCGAGGGCCTGACCGCGCTGCTCCCGGCCCACGCCCTGGTGGTGGACGAGCGCGGACCGCGGGCGTGGCGCTGGTGGGAGGTGCTCCCGTCGCCGGAACCGCCGCCGTCCGAGGACGAGGCGGTGGCGCGGCTGCGCGAGCTGTTCGGCGACGCCGTCTCGGTGCACCTGCGCAGCGACGTGCCCGTGGGCACCTGCCTCTCGGGCGGGCTGGATTCCTCCGCGGTGCTCTCGGCGGCATCCGCGCGCCTGGATCACCCCATGAAGGCGTTCAGCGTGGGGTACTCGAAGTTCGCGGGCTTCGACGAGCGCCCCTTCGCCGCCGAGGTGGCCCGCCAGGCGGGCGCCGAGTTCGTGCCGGGCGAGCCCGACGGCTCCGACCTGGAGGACATGCTGGCGAAGCTGGCGTGGTACCAGGACGAGCCCGCCGCGGGCATGGGCATCTACTCGCAGTGGCACGTGATGCGGCTGGCCGCGCGCGACCGGGTGAAGGTGCTCCTGGACGGCCAGGGCGGCGACGAATTGTTCGGGGGCTACCACCGCTATTACTGGTCGGCGCTCTACGACCTGTTCCGGCGCGGCCGCGTCGCCGAGTGGGCCTCGCTGCTGCGCTACGTCGCCTCGGACCTGGGCCACGGCTACCCGCGCACGCTGGCGCGCAGCTTCGCGCCATGGCTGCCGCCGGGGCTGCTGGTGGAAGGCCAGCGGCGCTTCGGCCAGGGCAAGGACCGGGTGCTGGAGCGCGCCTTCGAGGCCCGCCGCCGCGACCTGGGCACCGACCCCCCGCCGCGATTCGGGAGCCTGCTCAACGACCAGCTGTACCACGACACCACGCTGCGCTTCCTGCCCTCGCTGCTGCGCTACGAGGACCGCAACAGCATGGCCTGGAGCATCGAGGCGCGCGTGCCGTTCCTGGACCATCGCGTGGTGGAGTACGCCTTCCGCATCCCGTTCGACCTCAAGATCCGCGGGCACGAGACCAAGTACGTGGCCCGCCGGGCGTTCGAGCCCTGGGTGCCGCAGTCGGTGCGCGCGCGCCGCGACAAGATGGGCTACGAGACGCCCACCGACGCGTGGCTGCGAGGGGAGCACGCCCGGCTGCTGGACGAGCTGCTGCTCACCGGCCCGTGCCTGGGCCGGGGCTACCTCGACGCGGTGGAATTGCGGGCGCAGGTGGCGCGCTTCCGCGCCGGCGCCCCGCTGGGGTTGCAGGTGTGGCGCTGGCTGCACCTGGAGTTGTGGTTCCGGACCTTCATCGACGCGCCGGCGCTGGAGCCGGCGGCGCTGCCGGGCTAGCCGCATGCCCACGCTGGTGTGGTTCTCCGAGATCAAGTGGAAGGCGATGCGCAGCCGCAAGCAGTTCATGCTGTCGCGCTTCGGGCCGGAGTGGCGCATCCTGTTCCTCGAGCCCATCAACTTCAGCCGCGGGAACGCCTGGAACGTGGCGCGGGACGGCGCCGTGGCCTACGGCACCGTCCCGTTCGTGAAGCTGAACACCACCAGCGGCATCTACAACCGGCTGCTGGGGCTGGCCGCGTTCCGCGCGTTCCTGAACTGGATCGCGACGCTGCAGGCGCGGCGGCTGCTGCGCCAGTTCGGCGCGGGACCGGACGCGCTGTTCGCGGTGTCCAACATCTTCGCGCACCCGGTGGCCGTCCGGCTGCCCCACCGCGGTCTTTGCTACGACTTCAATGACCACCCGTTCCAGTTCCCCGGAGCCCCCGCCTGGGCGCGATCATGGATGGACCCGGCACTGGGCGCCGCGGACCGGATCTTCGTGGTATCCCGGCACTACGTCCGGGAACTGGAGGGGCTGGGGTACGGCCCGCTGCAATTCTTGGGAAATGGTGTCGAATATGATAGATTCGCCGGCGGCACGGCTGTCGCCCCGGGCCTGCGGGACGCCGGCCGGCCGGTGATCGGCTACATCGGGCTGGTCAGTTTCTTCATCTCGTTCGAGTGGGTGGAGGCCCTGGGCCGCGCCTTTCCGGACGCCACGGTGGTGTTCGTGGGGCCGGTGCACGCGCGGGTGAGGGAGAAGGTGGCGGCGCTCACCGGGCGGGCGCCGTTCGTGTTCGCGGGGGAGCAGCCGTACGAAGAGCTGGGGGACTGGATCCGGGGCTTCGACGTGGGCATCATCCCCTTCGATCCGGCCGACCCCTACACCCGGGCCATCAATCCCAACAAGATCCACCAGTTCCTGGCCTGCGGCTGCCCGGTGGTGAGTTGCCCGATGAGCGACGAGCTGGAAGGCGCCCCGGGGCTCACCGTCGCGGAGACCGCGGAGGCGTTCGTGGAGGGGGTGCGCGCCGCCCTGGCGCGCCGCCCCGACCCGGGCCCGCTCCGGGAGTACGCGCGCGCCAACGACTGGGGCGCGCGGGCGGCGGAGATGCAGACAGGCCTGCTGGAGGCGGCGGCCGGCCACGGAGGTGCCCTTGGCGAAGGAAAAGGCTAGGAAGCCGGCGACCCGGGCCGCGCGCACCCCCGACATTCCGGCGCGCAACTGGTTCGACTTTCACCCGCGCACCACCGTGGCCCTGGTGTTGCTCGCCCTGGCGCTGGTGTTCTACCACTCCCTGGTCTTCGAGGGCATGACCTTCGGCTCCCCGGACACCTATGCCCCGGCCAGCTTCAGCAGGATCGGGCTGGAGTCCATCGAGAAGCGCCACGTCTACCCCCTGTGGAACCCGTTCGTCTTCTGCGGCATGCCCAGCTTCGCCAGCCTGGCCTTCAACCCGTACATCTACCCACCCGACTGGCCCCTGGCACTGATCGACAAGGTGGTCCCTCTCCCGGACAACCTGATCGTGCTGCTGTACTCCTACCTGGCCGGCCTGTTCATGGCGCTGCTGCTGCTGGAGCTGGGGCTGCCGATCATGTCCTCGCTGTGGGGGGCGGTGGTGTTCGCCTACACCCCCAACTTCATCGCCATGGGCGCATACGGCCACGGCAGCAAGGTGGCCACGGTGGCGTTCCTGCCGCTGGTGCTGTGGCTGGCGGAGCGGCTGTTCAAGCGCTGGCGGGTCCAGGACCTGGGCTGGCTGGCCATGGCCCTGGGCTTCCAGATGCTGCGGGCCCACGTGCAGATCGTCTACTACACCGGCATGATGATGGGGCTGTACTACCTGGTGCACGCATTCAGCCTGATCAAGGCCGGGGCGCGCGCCACCAAGATCCTGCGGGACGGGGCGGGCCTTGCGGTGGCCTACGCCCTGGGCTTCGGCCTGGCCGCCTTCCTGCTTCTGCCGGTGAAGGACTACCAGAAGCACAGCGTGCGTGGCGCGGGAGAGGGCGGCGGCGCCAAGATCGAGTATGCCACCCGGTGGTCGTTCGGCCCCTCGGAGATCTCCACGTTCCTCGTGCCCTCCGCGGCGGGCTTCGGCGGGCCCACCTACGTCGGCTCGGTGAAGCCCTTCACCGACTATCCCAACTACATGGGGCTGCTGGCGCTGTTCCTGGCCGGGGCCGGGTTCCTGTTCGTGCGCGACCGGATCGGCGTGTTCGCGCTGCTGCTGGGCCTGGGCGCGCTGCTGATCTCGTTTGGGGAGTACTTCAAGCCGCTCTACCTGTTCCTGTTCCAGCATCTCCCGTTCTTCAACGCCTTCCGCGTGCCGGTGATGATCCTGATCCTGCTCCAGTTCGCCGTGGCGCTGCTCTCGGCGCGCGGCATCTACGCGCTGCTGGGCCGGCTCACGGTGGCCGACCCCAAGGGCAACGCCCGCGCCATGTGGATCGCCGCCGGCGTGGCCGCCGCCGGCGCGGTGCTGCTGGCGGCCGGCTCGGGCGCGTGGAGCGCCGGCTACGAGAAGTTGCTGACCGCGGCGCAGAAGGACCTGCCGCCGGCGTCGGTGTCCTTCCTGGTGGACAATGCGCGCGCCCATTACGTGGACGACGTGTGGAAGGTGTGGGGGGTGCTGGCCGTGGGCGCGGCCGCGCTGGCGATGCTGGGGACCGGGTTGCTGCGGCGCACCCCGTTCTGGCTGGTGGCCGCCGCGCTGCTGCTGTTCGACCTGTGGCGCGTGGACTACCGCATCATCTCGCCCCCGTCGGCGGAGGTGGACGCGCGGCTGCGCAGCTCGCTGCTCACACCGCGGGCGGACGCGGTGCGCGAGATCGAGGACGAGGACGATGTGGTGCGCTTCCTCAAGGCCGACTCCAGCCTGTTCCGGATCCTGCCGGTGGAGGAGATTTCCTCCAATCGCTACGCCGGCTTCGGCATCGCCTCGGTGGGCGGCTACAACCCCGCCAAGCCCCAGCTCTATGACGAGGTGCTGCAGGCCGGGCTGCAGGGCAACCCGCGCTTCTGGACCGCGGCCAACATCAAGTACGTGGTCACCCAGCGCGACATGGGCCCCGGTTTCGCCCAGCCGGTCGCCGGGCGCGCCGCGCCGGTGATCGGGCGCAAGGTCCTGGACGGGCCGATGAAGGTGTACCGGCTCGAGCCCGCGTCCCCGCGCGCGTGGATGGTGGGGCGGGCGCGGGCGGTGGCCGGCCGGGGCGCGCTGGAGGCCTACAACGACAGCACCTGGGACCCGGCCGCTGAGGTGCTGCTGGAGGCCGTGCCCGTGGGATCGCTGGGGCCGCAGGAGGGGAGCCGCGTGACCTTCAGCGGCTGGGACATGAACACCATGGAGATGGACGTGGAAGCCCGCTCGCCCGGCTACCTGGTGGTGAGCGAACTGTACTATCCGGACTGGAAGGCCACCGTGGACGGGAAGGCGGCGCCCATCCTGAAGGCCAACGGCTTCACGCGCGCCGTGCGCCTGGACGCCGGAAGCCACAGGGTGGCGATGCGCTTCGACTCCCCGGTGCTGCGGCGCGGGCTGCGCCTGAGCCTGGCGTCGGCGGCGGTCGTCCTGCTCCTGGTGCTGGTCCCGACGGTGGCGGGCGCCCTGCGCCGCGCACGGGGGAACGCATGAGCGACGCGAGCCCGGCGCACCCGGTGAGCCCCTTGCGGGCCATCGTGATCATTCCGACCTACAACGAGCGGGACAACATCGTGTCCCTGCTCGACCGGCTGCTGCAGCTGCCGCTGAACCTCCGGGTGATGGTGGTGGATGACAACTCGCCGGACGGAACCGGGCCGCTGGTCCAGGAGTATGCATCCCGGGACCCCCGGGTTTCGCTGCTGTCCCGGCCGGGCAAGATGGGCCTGGGTTCCGCCTACCGGGCGGGTTTCAAGGCGGCCGTGCAACAGGACGTGGACCTGGTGTTCGAGATGGACGCGGACTTCTCGCATTTCCCGGACGCGCTGCTGGAGTTCGTGGAGGCCGTCGAGGACGCCGACGTGGTGGTGGGCTCGCGCTACATCCACGGCGTCACGGTGGTGCACTGGCCGCTCCGGCGCCTGATCCTGAGCTACGGGGCCAACGTGTATACCCGCATCATCACCGGGCTGCCGCTGCGCGACGCCACCGGCGGTTTCAAGTGCTTCCGGCGCGAGGCGCTCGCGGCCATTGACCTGGACCGGGTGCGCAGCGACGGCTACGCCTTCCAGATCGAGATGAACTACAAGTGCTGGCGGAAGGGATTCCGCTTGAAGGAGATCCCCATCACCTTCGTGGACCGGCGCGCGGGGGTGTCCAAGATGAACCGGAAGATCATCTACGAGGCGGTGTGGATGGTGTGGCGCCTGCGGCTGATGGACCTCTTCGGCAGGCTGTGAAACGGCCCCGCCGACCGCGTCCGGCGGCCGGCTCTCTCCTGCGCCTCGTGGCGGGCGCGACCCCGTGCGGGATTTCCTGATGTCGCTGAGCGTGGTGATCGTCCACTACGAAACTCCCGACCTGCTGGAGGAGTGCCTGCGCTCCCTGGCGGAGTCCGGTGACATGCCCGCCGAGATCCTGGTGGTGGACAATTCGCACCGTCGCCCCGCCCGCCCGGTGGTGGAGCGCTTCCCCGGCGTGCGCCTGATCGAGAACACCGAGAACTCCGGGTTCGCGCGCGCGGTGAACCAGGGCGTGCGCGGGACCACCGGCGAGTGGGTGATGGTGCTCAACCCCGACACCCGCGTGCGCCCCGGCGCGCTGCGCGAGCTGGAGCGCTTCGGCGGGGAGCACCCCGAGGCCGGCATCGTGGCGCCCCGCCTGCTGAATCCCGACGGCACGCTGCAGCATTCCTGCCGGCGCTTCTACACCCTGCGCACGCTCCTGTACCGGCGCACGTTCCTGGCCCGCTGGATGCAGGACAGCCCGGTCACCCGCGCCCACCTGATGCTGGACTTCGATCACCTCGAGCCGCGCGCGGTGGACTGGGTGCTGGGCGGCGCCATGCTGGTGCGGCGGCGCGCGGTGGAGGACGTGGGGGGCGCCGACGAGCGCTTCTTCCTGTATTTCGAGGACGTGGACTGGTGCTACCGCATGGGCAAGCGCGGCTGGAAGGTGTGGTACGTGCCCGCCGCCGAAATCGAGCACCGGCACCGCCGGGAGAGCACCCGCGACCTCGCGGGCCTCCGCCGCCACATCGTCAGTTCGCTGCGCTTCTACGAGAAGTGGAGCCTGCTGCTCTACGTGGCCAAGCGCTCGCAGGGGCGCGCGGGGCCGGTCGCGACCGTCGCCGCGGACGTGGCGGCGATCAACCTGGCCTTCTACCTGGCGTTTCTCTCGCGCGGCAGCCTCGGCGCCACCCTGACCAAGCCCCTGTTCCCGTTCGCCTACTACGCGAACTTCCTGCTGCTGATCAACATGGTGGTGCTGGGCACCCTGCTGGCGCGCGGCCTCTACCGCGCCCGCGGCGACGACTGGGCCGAGTTGATGGTGGACCTCGGCAAGGCGCTGGCGTGGGCCTCGCTCATCGTCATGGCCGCCACCTACGCGGCCTATGTGAAGTCCTATTCGCGGGCCCTGGTGCTGTTGTTCTACCCGTATTCCGTCGCCGCGGTGTTCGCCGGCCGGCTGCTGGTGGGGCGCGCCACGGCGGCGATGTCCGAGCGCTTGAAGGCGCGGCCGCGCGCGCTCCTGCTGGGAGTGGAGCCGATGCTCTCGGAGGCGGCCCGGCTGGTGGAGGCGGGCACGCACGGCTACGAATGGTGCGGCCGGCACGACCTGGACCGTTCGGCGGCGGGGCTCGCGCCGGGCGAGCTTTCCGCCCGGGTGGCGGGGCTGGTGCAGGACGAGCGCGTTCAGGTGGCGATTCTGGCCATCCCGGCCGACCGCGCGCAGGATTTCTGGGACGTGGCGGACCGCTGCTCCTCCGCCGGCGTGGAGGTGCGCATCTTCACCGGGCTCACCCCGTGGCTGCGGGAAGGCGACCGCGTGGAGCGTTTCGGGCCGGTGCACATGATCCGCATCTCGCCCGACCTCCCGCTGGAGCGCAGCCACCTGGCGCGCCGCCTGCTCGAGACCCTGGTGGCGCTGGCGCTGCTGCCCTTCGCCCTGGCCGCGATGGGCCTCTCGTATCTGGGGCTGCTGCTGGCGGGACGCGGCCCGGCGTGGGAGCGCGAGGCATGGGACAACGGCCGCGGGCAGCGGGTGGCGATCCGCAGCCTCCGTGCGCGCCGCGGGCCGGTGGCGGCGCTGCGACGCCTGGGCCTGGACCGCGCGCTGCTCCTGTTCTGGGTGCTCACGGGAAGACTGGGCTTGGTGGGAGCCCCGCTCCGCCCTTATGCTGAATCCCCCGTGGCCGGACCCGGGCGTGGGCGGGACCTGCCCGCGGGCCTGACGGGGTCATGGTACGTGGAGCCGGCGCGGTGCTTCACCGAGAACGACCTGGAGCGCGGCCTGCGCCAGGCCGACCTGTCGTCCGACTTGAGGACGCTGGTGCGCAGCGCGGCCTGCTGGCTGGGCCGCTGGCGCGGGTGACATCCTGATAGGAGCTACGAATGACCGGAAGATTCCCGGGTAGGATCGCGCGGGCGGGCGCCGTGGCGGCGGCCCTGGCGGTGGCGGGGGTCCTCGCCGCGTCCGGCGCGCGGGCCCAGGGCACCTGGACCGCGTACGTGAACCTGCGCGGCTCGCGGGCGGTGGCGCTGGACGCCGCGGGGGTGTGGAGCGCCGGCACCGGCGGGGCGATGCTGTTTCCCCACGGCGGGACCGGGGGGCCGCAGGTGCTCACGCGCACCCCGAACGGGCTCACCAGCAACCTGCTCACCGCGGTGCACGTGACCGCCGACGGCTCGGTGTGGTTCGGCACCCTGGGCCAGGGCCTGCTGCGCTGGAACCGGAGCGCCGGCACCTGGACGCCCATCGACTCCACGTTCGGGTTGCCCAGCAGCTACATCACGCGCATCCGCAGCTTCGGCAGCACCCTGTGGGTGGGCACGCAGGTGGGACTGGGGGTGCTGGACGGGGACGCAGTGGTGCAGGCCTGCGCCGCGGTGGAGGATTCCTGCCTGCCCAACCTCTACGTGAACGACATCCTGGTGGCGGAAGGAGGCCGGGCGGTGAGCGGGGTGGGACCGTACTTCATCGCCACGCAGGGCGGGGTGACCGCCTCGGACGGCAACCACTGGACGCAGCTCACGCGAGGGCTGCCGCCGGGCGCGAACATCCTCGCCCTGGGCCAGGCCGGCGGCACCGTGTACTGCGCCGAGGGCCCCCGGATCTACCAGTACTCGGACACCGGCTGGGCGGTCGCGGCCGAGAGCCCCGACAGCGTCTACTCCATGGCCGGGGGCGGCGGCCGTCTCTACGTGGGCCGGCGTTCCGGCGTCTCCGTGCTGATCGGTGGCACGCTGCACAGCCTGGGCGCCGACCAGGGCGCGCGCGTGCTGGATCTCGCGGTGAGCGGCGACAGCGTGTGGGCCGCCACCACCTCGGGCGTGCTGCGCTACGTGGCCGCCACCACGCGGTGGTCTTCGCTCTTCGACGACTTCGCCGTGGACCAGCCGGCCTACAACAACATCCACATGATCCGCATCGAGCCGGTGGGTCGAAAGCGACTGTGGATCCTCCCGTTCAAGGGCGGCGAGGCGATGGTGTACGACCCGTCCGGCGCGCCGGGATGGAGCACCCGGGGCACGCGGAACGGCATGGAGGCCGTCCAGGCGTGGGGCCTTCTGTGTGACACCGACGGTTTCAAGTGGTTCGGGCACTGCTGCGTGGGGGAGGACCGCTCCAAGGCCGGCATCGAGATCCTGGACGACCGCGACGGAACCGAGAAGTGGCGCAAGTTCCGGAATCCGCCGCACAACGTGCTGGTGATCGCGGAGGATGCCGGGGGACGCAAGTGGCTCGGCGCCGGGGATCCGCACGACGCGCTGTATGAATTCGTCCCTTCGGACACCACGCCGGGCGACGCGCTCAGGGGATGGAAGGAGTTCACCACGCAGACCTTGTCCTGCGGGGACGGCCTTGCGAGCAACAAGGCCTTCTCGCTGGCCATGCGCGACACGACGGACCGCTGGATCGGCACGCCCGACAACGGTCTCACTCACTGGCGTTCCGCCGCCCAGGGAGCGCCGTGCGATCTCCTGGTGCACTACAGCAAGCTGCTGTCCGAAGGCGACGGGCGCTACATCCCCGGCCAGACGGTGAACTCGGTGGCCATTTCCGGCGACTCGGTGTGGGTGGCCACCAACGAGGGCCTGGCGGTGATCCGGGCCTCGCGGGACAGCGTGGTGGGCATCTTCGGCCTGGGCAAGGGCCTGCCGGAGAACATCGTCTCTTCCGTGGCCGCGGCGCCCAATGGCGACGTGTGGATCGGCACCGGGCTGGGACTGACCCTGTTCCGCAGCGGCGAGTTCACCACCTACGACGGCTCCAACAGCCCGCTGGTGGAGGATGCGGTGGGGGCCCTGACCGTGGAGGGCACGGGCGTGCCCTACAAGTTGTGGATCGGCACCGCGCTGGGTCTCAACCTGCTCGAGGTGGGCGGCGGGGACGTGCCGCAGCCCCCCGTCGCCGGAGCGGTCCGGCTCTACCCCCACCCGTTCCGCCCGGGGGTGCACGCACGCCTGGGCCTCGCGGGCCGATTCGTGAGCGCCGGGTTGGTGCGCATCCTGGACGCCCGCGGGCGCACCGTGCGCGAGTTCCGCGGCGTGACCCCCTCGCAGGGCTTCTGGGACGGCCGCGACGCGCAGGGGCGCTACGTGGGCGCGGGCATGTACCGCGTGCTGGTGGAGGCCGACGGCGTGCTCCGCCGCCTCAACCTGGCCGTGATCCGCTGATCCCCGGGGCCGTGCGCCGACCATGACCGCCGGCCCGCCGATCCCGGTGCGCTGCGTGAGCGAAACCGAGCCCGGGTCCGCGGCGTGGGATGCGCTCCTGGCCTGCGTGCCGGGTGCGGGCCCGTTTCATCTCCCCGCCTTCCGCCGCGCGCTTCTGGAATCCGACCCCGGGCTCCGGGACCTGACCCTCTGGATCGCCGACGGCGACGACATCCGCGCCGCGCTTCCGGTGGTGGCGCGGCGCCGGCTGGTGCTGTCGCGCGTGGCTTCCCTGCCCTACGGCACCCCGGGCGGCGCGTGGCTGCGCGAGCCCGGGGACCGCGACGCGGCGGCGGCGCTGTACGCCGAGTTCGCCCGGCGCTTCGCCCGCCCGTGGACCCTCTGCGTGGTCGCAGATCACGGGGACGCAGGACTCGGGGACACCATCCGCCGCCACTGGCCCGGCGCGCGCGCGCGCGCCGAGGAGACCCACCTGCTGGAGCTGCCCGCCTCGGAGGAGGAACTGGAGCGCGGTTTCGCGCACCGCACCCGAAAGTCCCGCCGGCGTGTGGCCGGGGCGGGCGTGCGCGTGGAGCCGGCGGGCCCGGAGGCGGTGTCCGAATTTGCCGCGCTACAGCGAAACGAGGCGGCCGCGCGCGGGCAGCGGGTGGTCTACCCCGAGGCGCTGCTGCGCGCGGGCGCGCGCCAGGGGTGGCTCCGCGTCCATCGCGCGGTCCGCGGCGAGGAGACGCTGGCGGTGACCGCGATCGCCGAGGGCTGCGGCACGTGGTTCGCCTGGCTGGTGAGCTTCGCGTCCGCGGCCCGCGCCGTGCCCACCGGCGAGCTGCTCTTCGGCGACCTGCTGCACGACGCGGTCCGCCGCGGCCTGAAGCGCGCCGACCTGGGCAACAGCGGCGGGCGGGCGGGCACCCGCTTCTTCAAGGAGGGCTTCGGCGGGCGGCCGGTCGGCTATCGCGTGTGGCGCAGCGGGCCGCGCGCCGGGGGCGGGTCATGAAGCCGGTGCTGATGGTGGCCCTGCACTTCCCGCCTGTGGGCGGCGGCGGCGTGTACCGCACGCTGGGCTTCGCGCGCCACCTGGAAGGCCACGGCTTCCTGCCGGTGATCCTGACCGGCTCCGGGGGCGGCGCCTGGGTGAAGGACGAGGCCCTGGTGCGCGGAGTGGAACACCTGGAGACGCTGCGGGTGGGGGCGCTGCTGCCCGCGCAGGCGCTTGCGGGCCGGGTCCGGCGTCCCTTCTGGCAGATGGCGGCCGGCTGGCTGGCCACCCGGGCCCTGGTGCCCGACACCTACCTGCGCTGGCGGAAGCCGGCGGTGCGCGCCGGCCTGGAGCGGCTCCGCCGCGGTGACGTGCGCGCGCTGTACTCCACCTCGCCCCCCGACACCGACCACATGGTCGCACTCGATCTCAAGCGCGCCACAGGCCTGCCGTGGGTGGCGGACTTCCGCGACCCGTGGATCGGGCTGGGCTATTTCCGCCCGCTCACCCCGTGGCATCGTGCCGCGCACCTGGAGCGGCTGCGCGCGGTGCTCTCGAACGCCGACCGGGTGCTGACCGCCACCGACGGCACCCGCGCATTCCTGGAAGCCGCGCTGCCTTCCGCTGCGCCGCGCATCACCGTGATCCCCAACGGCTACGAAGAGGAGGAGTGGCGCGAAGTCACCCCCGCGCGCTTCGACCGCTTCACCGTGGTGCACGCCGGGAGGATCTCGGCCGGCCGCACGCTGGCGCCCTTCCTGGACGGGCTGCAGCGCTTCCTCGCGGCGGATCCCTCGCGCGCCGCGCGCACCCAGGTGCTGCTGTACGGCCCGCATGACTCGCCGCAGGCCGGATTGGTGGAGCGACGGGGCCTGGGCGAGGTGGTGCGGTTCGTGGGCCAGCGCCCGCACCGGGAAGTCCTGGAGGCCGAGGCGGGGGCGCACGCGTTGCTGCTGCTCAAGCATCTCTCCGGCCGTTTCCGGGAGCTGGTGCCGGGCAAGTTGTACGAGTACCTGGCCTCCGGCCGCCCGGTGCTGGCGGTGGTCCCCGAGGGGCCCGCGGCGGAGCTGGTGCGGACCATGGGCTGCGGCTGGGTGGCCGCTCCGGGGGAGCCCGGGCGCGTGGCGGAGGCACTGGAACGCGCGTGGAAGGGCGAGGCGCCTCCGCGGCATTCCCCGGCCGACCGCAGCATCTTCTCCCGCCGCCGGCTCACGTCGCGCCTGGCCGGAGTGCTGGAGGAGATCACGTGAGCCGCGTCGCGAAGCTCCTGGCGTTCCTGGGCGCCGCGGTGTTCGCCGCGGCCCTGGCGCGGGTGTCGGGCTTCTTCACCGACGACAGCTACATCCACCTGGTGTTCGCGCGCAACCTCGCCGCCGGGCTGGGGCCATGCTTCAACCCGGGCGAGCCGGTGTACGGCTTCACCAGTCCGCTGTGGGTGCTGGGCCTCGCGGCGGGTCACGCGGTCTCGGGCGACTGGCTGGCGCTCTCCCGCGGCCTGGGGCTCCTGTTCACGCTGCTGGCGGTGGCCTGGACGTACCGGCTGGCGCGCGCCGCGGGCGGTTCCACTTCCGCCTCGCTGCTCGCGGCCGCGGGACTGGCCCTGCACGCATGGTTCCTGCGCTGGTCGCTCTCGGGAATGGAGACCTCGCTGGCCGCCTTCACCGTGGCCCTGGGCCTGGAACGCCTGCTGCGAGGCGGGCGCGCCGCGGCCGCGGGGCTGGCGGTGCTGGCGCTCGCGGCGCTGGCGCGGCCCGAGGCCGCGCTGCTCTTCGCTCTGGGCGCGGGCTGGGCGCTGACCCGGCGAACGGGCCGCGCAGCGGCCCTGGCAGGAACGGCCCTGGGCCTGGCGCTGCTGGTCGCGTGGGTGGCCTGGGCGCACGGCGCCACCGGCGCGTGGCTGCCCTCCACCTTCACCGTGAAGCGCGCGCACGAGCCGTGGAGCCTGCTCGCGGTGGCCCGGCCCACGTGGCGTTTCCTGGGCGTGGTGCTGCTGACAGACGCGCTGGCCGTGTTCGCCGCGGTGGCGGCGTTCCTTCGCCCGCGCGCCCGGGCGGACGCGCCGGGCCTGGGGCTGCTGCTGGCATGGCCCGCGGCGCTGGCCGCCCTGTACCTGGCCACGCGCTTCCAGATGATCTCCCGCTACTGGGTGCCGGCGCTGCCCGCGCTGCTGGTCGCGGCGGCCGTGGGCCCGGAGCGCGCGTTCGGCGCGCGCGCGCGGCACCGGGGCGCCGCGGCGTACTTCGCGCAGCAGCTGGCCCTGCTGGTATTCCTGGTGGTGCCGGGCATGGACGCGTTCACGCGCGGGCTGGGCGGGGGCCCCGCGGAGATCGGACGCTGGCTGCGCGCGCATTCCGCGCCGGACGCGGTGGTGGCCACGCCCGACATCGGCGCGGTGGGCTACTACTCGGGCCGGCGCGTGCTGGACCTCGGCGGACTGGTCACCCCCGCGATGGCCCCGCTGCTCGCGCGCCACGACCTCGGCGAGATCGTGCGCGGCGGACTCTACCAGACGGTGGGGAGGGCCGACTACCTGGTGGACCGGGACGCGCGACCCGGCGCGCTGGCGCCGGACCGTTACGAGCTGCGGATGACCGCCCGGGTGGAGAACCTGGGCCTCTCGCGTCCACACCCGGTGTACTACTCGCTGTACCGCGTGCGGAGCGCGGCGCCGCCGGCGGGGGCGCGGTGAGCGAACGCGTTCCGGTGCTGGTGCTCTCGCCGTGGCCATCCTTCTGGGAGGGCGCGCCCGGTGTGGGTTGTTCGGACGAGGACGAGGTGCATCGGGGGCTGGTGCGCGCCGGGTTCGACGTGCACTTCGTCATGCCGGCGTCGCCCGGCGTGGCGCCGCCGGGCCCGCCGAGCCACTTTCACCTGGGCCCGGACGTGCTCTCATGGGGTGGGGCGCTGCCCAGCGGCCTGCGCCGTCCGCTGCGCTATTTCTCCTACCGGGCCGTGTACGGCCGCCGGGCGCGGGTGCTGGGGGAGCAGATCCGGCCGCGCCTCGTGGTGGGCCACTCCTATCACGCGGCCCGCGCGGCCGTGGCCACGGCGCGCGCCCTGGGCGCCCGCAGCGTGACCAAGTTCTTCGGGGTGATGACCCTCGCGTGCGAGGATCCGCCGGCCTGGATCCACCGCGCGCGCCACTGGGAGATGATCCACGCCCTGCGCGCCCCCGCCGACCGCGTGGTGGTGATGGACGACGGCACCCACGGCGACCGTGCCGCGCTGCGCCACGGCGTGCCCGCCGACCGGCTGCGCTTCTGGCCCAACGGGCTGGACACGGGCTTCCGCGACCGCGTCCCGCGACGCACCCGCGCGGAGCTGTGCGCCGCCGCGGGCGTGCCCGGGGAGGAAGTGCTGGCGCTGATGATCAACCGCCTGGTGGACAACAAGCGCGTGGACCTGGCGGTGGATGCCGTGGCCCGGCTGGACCCCGCGCTGCGGGTGCGCCTGGTGGTGGTGGGCGAGGGGCCGCTGCGCGCCGCGCTGCAGGAGCGCGCCCGCGCCGCGGGCGCGCGGGTCTCGTTCCTGGGCGCGCTGCCCCACGACGACCTGTTCGAGTGGCTGCGGGCCGCGGACGTGTTCGTGGGCACCAGCGTGCTCACCAACCGCAGCCTGACCACGCTGGAGGCGATGATGTGCGGCCTCCCGGTGGTGGCGGTGGACGCCGGCGGGACCCGCGACGTGGTGGTTCCCGGCACCCACGGGTGGCTCGCGGCCGCCGATCCGGCCGCGCTGGCCGTGGCGCTGGAGCGGATGGCGCGGGAACCGGAACGGCGCCGCGCCATGGGGCGGGCGGCCTTCGAAGCCTCGGCGGCGTTCCCGGGCTGGGAGGAGCGCGTGGCGCGCGAGGTGGGGCTGTACTTCGAGCTGCTGGGGGCGCGGTGAGCCGGCTGGGGCGCAACAGCGCGGCGCTGATGTTCGCGGTGCTCAGCAGCGGCTTGCTGGGCTGGCTGCAGCTCAAGTGGCTGGCGGTGCACCTGGGCGCCGCGGGCCTGGGCAGCTTCGCGGTGCTCTTCTCGTGCGGCTCGGTGCTCACGCTGCTGGTGCAGTCGGGCCGCGCCCTGCTGGTCACCCGATGGGTGGCGGCGCTGGAGGCGGACGGACGGCCCGCGCCGGCGGCGCGCCTGGCGCTCGCCAGTTTCGCGGCCACCGCGGTCTCGGGCGTGGCGGCATGCGTGGCGGCCTTCGGGCTGCCCGCGGCGCTGGAGGGCGCGTGGGCGCCGCTGGCGGGCACGCGGGCCGCGCTGCCCTGGGTGGCGCTGTTCTTCGCCGCCACCGCGGCGCGCGGGGTGCTGTACTCGGTGTGGAACGGCCGGCGGCGGATGGAGCGGCCCGCCCTGGTGGAGATGCTGCAGCTCACCTCGGTGACGCTGCGACTGTATGCCGGGCCGCCGCTCGACCTGGCCGGTTTCTTCCTGTGGAACGCGGGCACCAGCCTGATGGCCACCGCCATCTGCGCGGCGTGGATCCTGCCGGGAGTGGTGAAGACCGCATTCGGAAGCGACGGCGGGCGGCTGGAGCCCGCCGAGTCCCGCGAGGTGCGCTCCTACGGCGCCTGGAGCCTGCTGGTCTCGGCCACCGGGATCGGCTTCGACTACGCGGACCGGCTGGTGGTCGCCGAGCGCCTGGGCGCGCTGGACGTGAGCTTCTTCCACGTCCCGGCGCGCTGGCTGCAGTTCGTGCGGCGGCTGCTGGCGCAACCTCTGTCGGCGCTGTTTCCGGAGCTGGCCCGCGGGCCACTGGGGGAGAGGCGCGCGGCATTCCACGCCTTCGTGGAGATCAGCTCGCTGATGTCCCTGGGGGCCGGCCTGGCCCTGGCGCTGTCGCCGGGGGCGTTCATCCGGCTGCTGGCCAGCCCCGCGTTCGACCGCGGCATCCCCATCCTGCGGGTGCTGGCGCTGGTCCCGCCGCTGATGGCGCTGTACGCGCCGCTCACCACCGCGCTCCGGGCGGGCGGCAGCATGCGCCAGGGGGCGGTGTCGGACCTGGTGTGGGTGGGGACGTACCTGGGCTTCGGCGCGCTGGCGCTGGGACGGATGGGGGCGCTGGGGCTGGCCGCGGGCCAGGTGATCGCCAGCCTCGCGGCGCTGGCGTGGAACCTGCGCGCGGGCCGCGCGCAGGACCGCATGGGGCTGCCGTGGGCCGCGCTGGCGCGGCAGTGGGCGCTGGCCGCGGTCGCGCTGGGTGCCGGCTGGCTGGCGCCGGGTGGCGAGACCGGCTGGTGGCGCGCGCTCCTGGGCTGCGCGGTGTTCGCTGCCGCCGCGGGCCCACTGGGGGCGATCTCACCGGCCGCGCGCACCCAGATCCGGTCGCGGCTGCCGGAGCGCATGCGGCCGGTGTTCTCGAGGCTGGCCGGAAGCTAACTCTTCTTCACCGCCCGGAAGAAGGTGTGGTCCGCGAGCAACTCGTCCAGCGGGCCCTTCAGGCGGAAGCGCAGGTCGAGCTCCGCGGCCAGCCTGAACGTGCGCCGCCGCAGCGCCGCGTCGCGGGACCGGTCGCCGAAGGTGCGGAAGACGTGGCGCAGCACCGAGTAGATGGTGTTGGTGCCGGTCAGCTCCACGCGGAAGTGCCGCTCCAGGGACCGGAGCAGCCGGCCGCGGTCCACCAGCGCGCAGTAGTAGCCGTTGGGAAACTGCTGGCCCTTGCGGAACTTGTTGTCCTTGGGCGAGCGCAGCAGCACGCTGTGCGGGTTGTTGAACACGGTGGCCAGGTGGCCGCCGCGCCGGAGCACCCGGTGGATCTCCCTGAGCACCCGCGCCTGCTGCGCCGGGGGCAAGTGCTCCAGCAGCCCGACGCACACGGCTCCGTCGAGGGAGTTGTCGGGCGCCGGGATGGACCACGCCGGGCCCAGGGCGAACTGCACGCGGCCGCGCAGTCCCTTGGAGCGCACGTGGCGCTCGCAGCGCTCCAGCATGCCGGGCGCGCCATCCAGGGCCAGCACCCGGGCGCCGGCCCCGGCCAGCGGCACGGTGAGCCGCCCGACGCCGCAGGCGATGTCCGCCACGCGGCGGCCGCGGACGCCGCCCAGGGTCTCCACCACCAGCGTGGATTCCCACTCGTGGTAGGCGCGGTTGACTTCCAGGGGCTCGCTCAGGCTCAACACGGCGGCCAGCTCGTCGCGACCGCGGAGACGCTCACCGCCCCAGTATCGGGCGGCTGCTTCGAGATTGTATTTGTCGGGCATAGGCGGCACCCTAACACACCGGAAATGGAGGCGCAATTGCGGATCCTGGTCCTCGGCGACGCGCGGCAGCCGCACTTCGCGCGCTGGGCGGAGGCGTTCCGTGCCGGCGGGGCCGAGGTGGAAGGGGTCACGATGCAGGCCCCGGCCGCGCCGCCGGAATTTCCGCTGCACGTGCTCGACGTGTCCGGCCCGGGCTTCCTGCGCACCCGGGCCGCGCTGCCCGCAGCGCTGGCTGTCGCGACCCGCTTCCGCCCCGACGCGCTGGGCGCGCTGTTCGTGCCCGACTACGGGCTGCTCGGCTCCCGGCTGGCCGCGCGGCTGTCGCCGCGGCCGAGATTGTGGGTGGCCGCGCTCGGCTCGGATGTGCTGCGCAACGCGTGGCGCACGCCGCTGCACCTGGCGCGGGCGCGCGGCGTGCTGTCGCGCGCCGACGCGGTGGCGGTGGATGCCGGCGTGCTGGCCCGCGGCGTGTCGCGCCTGGGAGTGGCGGGGGAGAAGACCGTGCGCGTGGACTGGGTGCCCGACCTGGGGCGCTTCGCGTTCCGGGCCGAGCGGCCCGCGGGGGCGCGGCGCATACTGTCCACGCGTCAGCTGGCGCCGGTCTACGACGTGGCGACGCTGGTGCGCGCCGCCCTGCGGCTGGCGCAGCGCCGCGCGGACTTCGAGCTGGTGGTGGCCGGGGACGGCCCGCAGCGCGAGCGGCTGGAACGCCTGGCCGCGCCGATCGCCGCGCGCGTGCGCTTCGTCGGGCGGCAGGATCCGGAAGGGGTGGCACGGCTGCTGGGTGAGGCCGGCGTGTACGTTTCCACGGCGCGCTCCGACAGCACGTCGGTGTCCCTGCTGGAGGCCATGGCCTGCGGGTGCATGCCGGTGGTGACCTCCATCGAGGGCAACCGCGAGTGGATCACCGAGGGCTCCTCGGGCCTGCTGTTCCCCTCCGGGGACGACGAGGAACTGGCGCGCCAGATCTCGCGCGCGCTGGACGACGACAGCCTGCGGGACCGCGTGGCGGCGTTCAACCGCCGGCGCCTGGAGGCGTTGCCCACGTTCGCGCAGGCGGTGAAGGGCCTGATGTCGCGCTAGGTGCCCGCGGGAGAGGGCTCCCAAGCCGGTCAAATACTTGTCGTTCCGGGCCTTCCCGGTTTTTTCGAGGGGCGCGCCCGGAGGGGCACTTTTTTCTGTTGCAGCGGTGGGGATTTGTGGGGTAGTGTGTCGCCTGTAATTCACTTCAGTGTCGATTTGGTGGGGCCAAAAGCAGCTGGAGCCCCCCGGAGGATCGCAGGACCCGATGGAACCGACCCAGTCCCCGGAATCGGTCGCCGCGGCGAACCTGAACACGCTGGTCGGCGGCTACGACCAGGTGCTCGACGCCAAGGCCCGGGTGAACCTGCCGATCGCGCATCGGCTGATCATGCGCGTGCAGCCGGGCAACGACGTGCTGCTGACCATCGGGGCGGAGGGCTGCCTGCAGCTGGGCGACGCCGACGGCGAATGGGCCCTGGACTTCCTGTCCAAGCTGCGCCAGCTCGACTGGACCCGGGCGAACGACCGGGCGCTGCTCCGGGACCTGGCGCCCCGCACCTTCCGGGTGAAGATCGATTCCGAGGGCCGGGTGAATATTCCCCCGGTGCTGGTGCAGTGGGCCGGCCTGAAGCCGGGGACCAAGGTCCGGTGCCAGGGCGCCGGCAGAAACGTGGAGATCTGGAACATCGGCCGGGTGGAGGCGCTCCCGACACGCGGGGCCTCCTTCGAGGACCGGTTGGAGAAGCGGTTTGGGCAGGGGGCCGAGGGCCAGCCTGCCGGGGAAAATGGGTGAGTCCTGGGGCGCGCAGAACGCCTCGGTGCATGGGAGTCGGGCAAGCTCAAGGATGAGCGGCAGGGGGACAACGGATGTTCTTCCCTACGACCAGCACCCCAGGCGGCACCAGGGCCACCCACTACGTCGCCAGCGGCGCGCTGACCATCGCGAAGTGCGCGCAGCTGGCAGGGCTGATCGAGCACCTTGCCGTTCAGGGCTGGACGGACTGGGTGCTCGATTTTGCTTCCGTGCCGCACGCGGACTTCCGCGGGCTGGAGCTCCTGCTGCGCGCGTCGCAGCGGCTCGAGATGTCCGGCGGGAGCGCGCACTGGTGCGGAATGAGCCCGTATCTTGCGGACATCGCCCGCGTGGCGGGCGCGCACGACCGGCCGGTTCGCCGAGGCCGCCGCGAGGCGACCCGGGGGCTCGTCGGGACGTAGCGGCGCCCGGCCCGGGGGCAGGTCCCCGGGGAGCGAGCCCATGCGGGGGTCGGACGTGAGGGACGAGGGACCGGGGGACCGGCCGCGCGATGGCTTTCACGAACCCGTCCTGCTCGAGTCAACGGTCGGATTCTGGATCACCGACCCGGCGGGACGCTACGTGGATGCCACCGTGGGCGACGGCGGGCACACGCGGGCCGCGCTGCAGCGGCTGGGGCCGGAATCGCGCATCCTGGCCATCGATCGCGACCAGGAGTCGCTCTCGAGGGCCGCCGGCCGGATCGGGCCCGATCCACGGGTGCTGTATCGGCATGCGCGCTTCGACCAGCTGGGCCGGCTCATGGACGAGCTGGGCTGGGACAGGGTGGATGGGATCCTGGCCGACCTGGGGATTTCATCGAACCAGGTCGACTCCCCCCACCGGGGCTTCTCGTACCGCTTCGAGGGTCCGTTGGATTTGAGGATGGACCCGGGCAGTGGCGAGCCGGCCTCGACCTGGCTGGCGGGCGCGACCGAAGAGGAACTGGCAGAAGTCTTCAGGCAGTACGGCGAGGCCCGCCGCGCGCGGCAGGCCGCCCGGTGCGTGGTCCGGGAGCGCGAACGGCGCCCCCTCGAGACCACCGCCGACCTGGCGAGGGCGCTGCGCCCGCTGGCGCGCGGCCCCCGCCCCAACGCCGAGCTCTCCCGGGTTTTCCAGGCCCTCCGCATCCTGGTGAACGGGGAACTCGAGGCGCTGGAGGGCCTGCTCGCCGCGGCCGGGGCACGCGTGGGGACGGGAGGCCGGCTGGTGGTGCTGGCGTACCACTCGCTCGAGGACCGGCCCGTCAAGCAGCTGTTCAAGACCGATGCGTGGGAGTGTCTGACCCGCAAGGCGGTTCAGGGAAGAACCGACCCCAACCCGCGCGCGCGCTCCGTACGGCTGCGCGCCGCAACCAGGAGATAGGCATGGACCGCCCGTCTTCCATCGCCGCCCGCGCGCGGCAGCGCCGCAACGCGGGCCTGCGCTGGCGCAGCCGCCCGGTGCTGAGCCTCGTGCTGCTGGCCATGGTGCTGGCGTTCGCCCACGTGTGGGAGAACGTGACCGTGGCCGAGTTGCGCACCCGCATCGACCGCGAACGAAACTCCCAGGATCAGCTGGGCGCACGCCTGCACCAGCTCACGGCGCAGCTGGCCGAGTGGCGGGCGCAGGCCGAATCCGCGCCGGGCGCGTCCACCCGCATGGGCTTCACCATCCCGGGAGACAAGCAGGTGTGCCTCCTCTCGGTGGGCACCATGGGCGGATCCCGCGCCGTCCGCCTCGCCTCCGGCCCGAAGTCGCTGTGGGACTGGCTGGCGACCACGGCGGAAGCGGAATCCCGCGGACCCTCCAAGGCCGCCCCGGGCCCCGAGGCGGAGACGCTGCCCTGATCCGATGACCCCCGGCGCCGCCTCCGCCCACCCGCCCCGTCGGCGGCTCCAGCTGGTGCTTCTTGTCGGAATCATCTTCTGGGGCCTGCTCGCCGCGCGTCTGTTCAAGCTCCAGATCCTCGACCACGAGACCTACCTGCGCTACGCGGATCGCGAGCACTGGGGCCGCGTGGAGCTGCCCGCCGAGCGCGGCGCCATCCTGGACCGCGACCACCGCATCCTCGCCCACAACGTGATGAGCCGCTCCGTGGTGGTGCGGACCCGGGCCATGCCCGCCGCCGCGGCGCAGGAAGCCCGCGCTGCGGCCCGGGCCCAGGCCCGCGCCCGTTCCGCTGCCCGGGCCGCGCTGAAAGCCAGAGGCAGGGCCGTCGCGACGCTGCCCGGGGCCGCGTCCCGGCCCGGAGTGCCGCCGCTGCCGCCCGCCCTGGCCGCCCGCTACGCCGGGCGCCCGGCCGACAGCCTGGTGGCGCTGGCCGCGCACGCCCTGGCCGGCCGGCTGGGCAGCAGCCCCGAGGCTCTCGAGCAGCGCCTGCGCCAGCGCCCCTCCTTCCTGTACCTCGAGCGCCAGATGGAGGCCGACCGCGAGAGCGTGTGGGTGCACGGCGGCGCGCTGCCTCCCGGTGTGACGCTGGAGCCCGAGGTCCGCCGCATGCGCCCGATGGGCACGCTGGCCAAGGAGATCGTGGGCTCCACCGACATCGACGGCCGGCCCCTGGGCGGGGTGGAGAAACACCTCGACGACCTGCTGCGCGGCACCCCCGGCTGGGTGACCACCTTCCGGGACGGCCGCTGGGTGGAGCACCGCGTGCCGGAGCGCGGCATGCGCGCCCCGGTGCCCGGCTACACGCTGGAGCTGACCATCAGCGCCAACTACCAGGCGCTGGTGGAGGAGCGGCTGCACGCGGCCATTCGCGAGCACCGCGCGCGCGGCGGTTCGGTGGTGCTCCTCGACCCCGCCACCGGTGAGATCCTGGCCATGGCCAACGAGGCCTTCGGCTCCGACGGCCGTCCGGTGCCGGTTCCCAACCGCGCCGTGACCGACATGTTCGAACCGGGCAGCACGTTCAAGATGGTGGTCTTCGCCGCCGCGCTCGAAGATCGCCTGATCACCCCCGACACGCCGATCAACTGCGAGGGCGGAACCTGGTCGCTGGGCAGTGGCAAGCCCATCCACGACGACCGCCACGATCATTTCTTCACCGTGCCCGCCTGGTACGCGCTGATGAAGAGCAGCAACATCGGGGCGGGCAAGCTGGGCCTGCGCCTGGGCCCCGACCGCATGGTGGAGTTCGCGCGCCGCATGGGCTTCGGCGCCATCTCGGGTGTGGACCTGCCGGGCGAGGCGCCCGGCTCCCTGGCCAAGCCGGGGCCCGGACAGGAGCGCCAGCTGGCCACCATCTGCTTCGGCCAGGGCGTGTCCGTGACCATGATGCAGCTGGCCTCGGCCTACGCCGCGGTGGCCAACGGCGGCCTGCTGATGCGCCCGCACGTGGTGCGCGCCATGTACGATGGGAACAACCGGCTGGTGAAGCGCTTCCGGCCCGAGGTGGTGCGCCGGGTGATGTCGGAGGCCACCGCCGCCACGCTGCGTCCCATGCTGCAGGCGGTGGTGGACAGCGGGACCGCGTCCGCCGCGCGCCTGGGCTGGGCGCCCGCCGCGGGCAAGACCGGCACCGCGCAGAAGGCCGCGCCCGGCCGCGGCGGCTACGGCGGCGGGAAGTACATGTCGCTGTTCGTCGGCTTCATGCCGGTGGACAAGCCGCGCCTGCTGATGCTGACCATGGTGGACGAGCCCCAGGGGCAGCACTACGGCGGCCTGGTGGCCGCCCCGGTGTTCCGCGACGTGATGGAGGCGCTGGCGCGCAGCGGCACCGGCCCGGTGTCGCCCCCGCTGGAGGTCATCACGCCGGAGTCGCGGGGTGCTTTGGCCGCGGCCGGCAGGGTGGCCGTGCCCGACGTGCGCGGCGCGGTGCGCCGCGCCGCGGTGGAGCGTGTTTCCGCGGCGGGCCTGGTGGCCACGGTGGTGGGCCCGGGCAGCCGCGTGCTGCGCATGGAGCCTCCGCCCGAGAGCTGGCTGGCGCGCGGCGGGGTGGTGCGGCTGTGGACCGAGGGCTCGGCGGCCCGCGCTTCGGGGGTGCCCTCGGTGGTGGGCATGCCGCTGCGCGAGGCGCTGGGGACGCTGCGCGAGGCGGCCATGGGCGCGCGCGTGGTGGGGGGGGGACGCGTCACGCGGCAGGAGCCCGCGCCGGGTTCGCCCGCGCGCGCGGGCCTGGTCGTCACGCTGTACGCCGATGCCGCCCGCTGAGGACGCGCCGCGGGCGCTGGGCGAGTTGCTGCGCGCCGCGGGGCTGTCCGCTCCCGCGGGGCTGGCGCAGGCGGGAGTGACCGGGCTCACCTGTGACTCGCGCGCGGTGCGGCCGGGGATGTTGTTCGTGGCGGTGCGCGGGTTCTCGGTGGACGGGCACCGCTTTGTGGCCGACGCGGTGCGCGCGGGCGCGGTGGCGGCGGTGGTGGAGGCGGCCGCCGGGGACGTGGCCGCGCCCCAGGTCGTGGCCGGTGACTCGCGCCGGGCCCTGGCGCAACTGGCCCAGGCCTGGCACGGGCAACCGGCGGACGGGCTGCGGGCCTACGGCGTGACCGGCACCAACGGCAAGACCACCACCACCTTCCTGCTGCGCTCGGTGCTCGAGGCGGCGGGCGGGCGACCGGCGGTGCTGGGCACCACCGGGTACCACTTCCCGGAAGGGGCGCAGGAGGCGCCGCACACCACGCCCGAGGCGCCCGAGCTGTGGGCCCTGCTGGCGGAGGCGCGGCGCCAGCGCTGCGACGCCGTGGTGATGGAGGTCTCCTCGCACGCGCTGAAGCTGCGCCGGACCTACGGGCTGCCCTTCGACGCGGTCGCGTTCACCAACCTGACGCGCGACCACCTGGATTTTCACCCGGACTTCGGGGACTACCGGGAATCCAAGATGCGACTGTTCGAGCCGTGGGAGGCCGAGCCGTGGCGCAAGCCGCGGGCCGCCTCGCTGAACCTGGACGATCCCGAAGGCGCGCGTTTCGCCGCCCGCGCGAAGACCGCCCCGACGTGGACCTTCTCGCGTCTGCCCGCCGCCGCCGCCGACGTTTCGGCGCTCCGCGAGACGCTGGGCCCGGACGGTTCGGCCTTCTCTCTGCGCTGGCCCGGCGGTGAATTCGCCGTGGAGCTGAAGCTGGCGGGGCCGTACAACGTGAGCAACGCGCTCACCGCCGCCTCGCTGGCGCTGCAGACCGGGGTGCCGGCGGAGGCCGTGCGGCGGGGCCTCGAATCGGTGCGCGGCGTCCCCGGCCGCCTCGAGGCGGTGCGCCACGGCCAGCCCTTCGCGGTGTGGGTGGACTACGCCCACACCCCCGACGCGCTCGAGCGGGTGCTGCAGGCCGCCCGGGAGGCGGTGGCCGGCCGGCTGATCTGCGTGTTCGGCTGCGGCGGCGACCGCGATCCCGGCAAACGCGCCCCCATGGGCGCGGTGGCCACGCGACTGGCCGACTTCACCGTGGTGACCTCCGACAACCCGCGCACCGAGGACCCGGCGAAGATCCTCGAGGACATCCGCCCCGGGCTGTCCGCGGATTCCCTCCGCTGGGTGATGGACGTGGACCGCCGCCGGGCCATCGGGCGGGCGCTGTCCGCGGCGCGGCCCCGCGACGGAGTGGTGATCGCGGGCAAGGGGCACGAGGACTACCAGATCGTGGGCACGGTGAAGCATCCCTTCGACGACCGGCAGGTGGCGCGTGAGGCCCTGACCGCCCTGGGACACCGGCCGTGAAGGCCGCGCGGGCCGCCCAGCCGGGCACCCTGGCCTACGTGGCCGGGCTGGCCGGGGCGAAGCTGGAGACCGTGGGAGTGCGCCCCGCCGACGCCGGCCGCCGTCGCGTGCACGGCGCGTGCATCGACACCCGGGGGCTGAAGAAGGGCCAGGTGTTCGTGGCCCTGCGCGGAGAGCGCGCCGACGGGCACGACTTCGCCGACCGCGCCCTGGGCGCGGGCGCGTGTGCCGCGCTGGTGCGGGCGGCGTGGATCGAGGCGCAGCGGGAACGCCTCCTGCCGGGCGCCGCCCTGCTGGCGGCGGACGATCCGCAGGCGGCGCTGCAGCGGTGGGCCCGCGCCCACCGCGCCGGCTTCGATATCCCGCTGGTCGCGGTGACCGGCAGCAACGGCAAGACCACCGTGCGGGCCATGCTGGCGCACGTGCTGGCGGCCCGGGGGCCGGTGCTGGCGAGCGAGGGCAACCTGAACAACCACCTGGGGGTGCCGCTGACGCTGCTGCGGCTCGAGCCGCGGCACCGGATGGCGGTGGTGGAGATGGGCATGAGCCACCCCGGGGAGATCGCCGCCCTGTGCGGGATCGCCGCGCCCACCGCCGGCGTGATCACCAACGCCGGGCGCGCGCACCTGGAGGGGCTGGGCACCGTGGAAGCCGTGGCGCGGGCCAAGAGCGAGCTGGTGGACTACCTGGAGCGTCGCGGCGGCACCGCGGTGCTCAACGCGGACAACGAGGCGCTGATGGCGGCCAACCGCGGGCGCGTGAGCCGGGTGCGCACCTTCGGCGTGGATGCGCCGGCCGACGTGCGCGCGGTGAACGTGGCTGCCCGGGGCCTGGGCGGCTCCACGTTTCGCCTGGAGGGCGGCCCGGAGGTGCGGCTCCAGGTTCCCGGCCTGCACAACGTGCGCAACGCGCTGGCGGCCATCGCCGCCGCCGGGGCGCTGGGCGTGCCGGCGGCGGAGGCGGCCGCCGCGCTGGCTGGATTCCGCCGACTGGAGCACGGCCGCCTGGAGCTGGCACACGCCGGGGGGGTGCAGATCCTGGACGACACTTACAACGCCAACCCCGATTCCCTGGCCGCGGCCGTCGAAGTTCTCTTGCATACGCCGGCCCGCGGGCGCAGGATGCTGGCACTGGGGGATATGCTGGAGCTGGGTGGGGACGCGGCGAAGGAGCACGAACGGGCCGGGAGGGGACTCACGGGGCTGGACGTGGTGTGGGCCGCGGGGGCGCACGCCCCCGACGTGGCGCGCGGGGCCCGTGAGGCGGGCGTGGCCGAGGCCCATGCGTTCGAGGACGTGGGCGCGATGGTGCGCGCCCTTCCCGAGCGGCTGCGCCGCGGCGACCTGCTGCTGGTGAAGGGTTCGCGCGGCATGCGGATGGAGACACTGGTCGAGGCGCTGAAGGCGCGCCTGGCCTAGAACCAGATTCGCCGGGACGCGGTCCCGGCACGCGGCCCGGCGCAGGATGCGCCGGGCGGTCGAAGCAACGGAGTGCGCCCGTCCGCGTGAGCTGCGGATGGGACGGACCTTGGGTCCGCAAGGGCCCTGGAGCGCGGGGTGCGGCAGACGCCATGTTCTATCACCTCCTCTATCCTCTGCACACCCAGATTTCAATCTTCAACGTATTCCGCTACATCACCTTCCGGTCGGCTTATGCCGCCGCCACCGCGCTCCTCCTTACCTTGCTCATCGGGCCGTACGTGATCCGCAGGCTGCGGGAGATCAAGATCGGCCAGGCCATCCGGGCCGAGGGCCCGCAGACCCACCACGCGAAGGCCGGCACGCCCACCATGGGGGGCGTGCTGCTGGTGGGGGCCATCCTGGTGTCCACGCTGCTGTGGGGCAACCTGACCAACCGCTACGTGCAGATGGCGCTGCTCGCGGTCACGTGGCTGGGCCTGCTGGGCTTCGTGGACGACTACCTGCACGTGGTGAAGGGCGTGCGCAAGGGTCTCCTGGGCCGCTACAAGCTGGCGGCCCAGGGCGCGCTGGGGCTGGTCATCGGCCTGATCCTGGTGCTCGCGCCGGTCACCCCGGAGATCGCCACGCGCACCAACGTGCCGTTCTTCAAGACCTTTCCGGTGGTGGAACTGGGCCTGCTCTACATCCCGTTCGTGATGATCGTGCTGGCGGGCTTCTCCAACGCCGTGAACCTGAGCGACGGCCTGGACGGGCTGGCCTCGGGCATGGTGGTGATGGCGGGGATCGCCCTGGCCGGGCTGAGCTACGTCACCGGCCACGAGAAGTTCTCGCACTACCTGCTGATCCCCTACATGCCCGGCACCGGGGAACTGACGGTGTTCTGCGCGGCCCTGGTGGGCGCTTCGCTGGGGTTCCTGTGGTTCAACTGCCACCCCGCCGAGGTGTTCATGGGTGACACCGGCTCGCTGGCCCTGGGCGGGGCGCTCGCCACCGTGGCCATCCTGATCAAGCGCGAGCTGCTCTTCGTGGTGGTGGGCGGGCTGTTCGTGGTGGAGGCGCTGTCGGTGATGATCCAGGTGGGCTCGTTCAAGTGGTTCGGGAAGAGGCTCTTCAGGATGGCCCCCATCCACCACCACTTCGAGCTGCTGGGCTGGCCCGAGTCGCGGGTGGTGGTGAGGTTCTGGATCGCGGCCGGGCTGTTGGGGCTGCTCTCGCTCACCACGCTCAAGCTGCAGTAGCGGGAGACCGACCGGGATGACGCACGCGCCGGACACGCTGGGGCTGCCGGGGCTGTCGGCCCTGGTGGTGGGACTGGCGCGCAGCGGCACCGCGGCCGCGCTGCTGTTGCGACGCCACGGGTTCGCGGTGCGCGCGCTGGACTCCAAGGCCCGCGGGGCGGTGGCGGCGGCGGAGCGCCTGGAGCGCGCCGGGGTGGAGTGCCGGCTGGAGTCCCAGGATCCCACGGCCCTCGTGGGGATGGACTTCGTGGTGGTGAGCCCCGGCGTGGGCCCGGGCAACCCGCTGCTGGAGGCCGCGCGGGACCGCGGCGTGCCGGTGCTGAGCGAGCTGGAAGTGGCGTTCCGCTTCGTGCGCGGCCCGGTGCTGGCGGTGACCGGCACCAACGGCAAGACCACCACGGCCACCTGGCTGGCGCACCTGGTGCGCGCGGCGGGACGCGAGGCGCACCTGGCCGGCAACGTGGGCGCAGCACTCTCCGGGGAGTGCGACCGGCTGCCGGAGGACACCTTCGCGGTGCTCGAGGTGTCCAGCTTCCAGTTGGAGCGCATCCACCGTTTTCGGCCCCGCTCGGCGTCGCTGCTCAACCTCACGCCCGACCACCTGGACCGCTACGCCTCCATGGCCGAGTACGTGGCCGCCAAGGCGCGCATCTTCGAGAACCAGGGCCCGTCCGACCTGGCCGTGCTCAACGCGCGCGACCCCGCGGCCATGGCGCTGGCGCCGGGCCTGCGCGCGGAGCTGGCGCTGTTCAGCGCCCGCGGCCCGGTGCGCACCGGGGCCGGGGTGGAGGCGGGCGTGATCACGCTGTACCGCGAGGGCGTGGCCACCCCGGTGACGGAAGCGGCGAAGCTGGCGCTGCCCGGGCCGCACAACCTCGAGAACGCGCTCGCGGCGCTGGCCATGACGCTGCCGTGGAAGTTCGAGCCCGCGCGGCTGGCGCAGGGCCTGGCGGACTTCCCGCCACTCCCGCACCGGCTGGAGCCGTGCGGCGAGATCGGCGGGGTGCGGTTCGTGAACGACTCCAAGGCCACCAACGTGGACTCCATGGAGAAGGCGCTGCGCGCCTTCGACGCGCCGCTGCACCTGGTGGCCGGCGGGCACGACAAGCACGGCGACTTCGAGGCGCTGGCGCCGCTGGTGCAGGAGAAGGTAAGGACGCTGCTGCTGATCGGCGAGGCCGCGGAGCGGATCGCGCGGGCCTATCCCGGCGCGCTCGCGGTACGCTGCGCCACGCTGCAGGAGGCCATGGCCGAGGGGCTGAAGCGCGCGGCTCCCGGCGAGGTGGTGCTGCTCTCGCCGGGCTGCGCCAGCTACGACATGTTCCGCGACTACGAGGACCGCGGGGACCAGTTTCGCGCCCACGTGGCCCGGCTCAGGACGGGGAGGAAGGACGGATGACCCAGCGGCGACTCTATGCGCCCCGCACCGGACGGTGGGACCCGGTGATGTTCTGGACCACGCTGCTGCTGCTGGGGATCGGGATGCTCGCCGTGTACTCGTCCAGCTCCTACCTGGGCTCCACCCAGTTCGGCGGCCCGGCCACCTTCCTGGGCCGGCAGAGCATCCGGGCGCTGGTGGGCCTGGTGGTGCTGGTGCTGGTGGCGCGCACCGACTACCGGCGCTGGCAGAGCTGGGCGCTGCCGCTGTGGGTGGTGAGCCTGGGGATGCTGGTGTCGCTGGCGGTGCTGCGCAAGCTGGGCGGGGTGGGCGACGCGGGCGACGACCTGGTGAACGTCCACCAGGTGCGCGGGGCGTACCGCTGGTACCGCATCGGCGCGGTGTCGCTGCAGCCCACCGAGATCGCCAAGGTGCTCACGGTGATGGTGATGGCCTCCATCCTGGCGCGGGAGGAAGGCGCCGCCCGCTCCACCCGCACCGTGCTGCGCGCGATGGGCGTGCTGGTGGCCACCGCGGGGCTGATCGTGCTGCAGCCCAACTTCTCCAGCGCCACCGCGCTGCTGGGGGTGGGCTTCCTGCTGCTCCTGGTCGCCGGTCTCAGTTGGCGCTGGCTGGCGGGCATGGCGCTGTGCGTGCCGCCGGTGATGCTCTACGCGCTGAGCCACCACGGGCATCACATGAAGCGGTTGCACGACTACCTGGCGCTGGTCACCGGCAAGCCGGTGGACGTGCGCGACCAGGTGTGGCAGCTGTGGCAATCGCTGGTGGCGCTGGGCTCCGGGGGCCTGCTGGGCCGCGGGCTGGGTCACGGACTGCAGAAGTTCCTGTTCCTGCCCGACCCGCACACCGACTTCATCTTCAGCATCTGGGGCGAGGAGATGGGCTTCCTGGGCTCGGTGGCGCTGCTGCTGCTGCTGGCCCTGCTGCTGTGGCGCGGCTTCCGCACGGCGCTGCGGGCCGCGGATTCGTTCGGATTCTACCTGGCGGCGGGGCTGTCGCTGCAACTTGCGGTGTACGCGGGGGTGCACGTGGCGGTGACCACCGGCATGTTCCCCACCACCGGGCTGCCCCTGCCGTTCATCAGCTTCGGCGGCTCCTCGCTGGTGATGAACCTGCTCACCGTCGGGGTGCTGCTCAACATCTCTCGCCGCGCCCTCTAGGGCGCGGGCGCGCGGCGTCCGGGGCGGCTGGCCGGGCGTTTGTGGCGGGGAGGTTTCTTTGATATCTTCCTCGACCGGGAACCGTTGGAAATCCCCGGCGCGCGGCCCCCAGGGTCGCGCGTCCGGCTCGTCCTTTCGCCGGGGGGAGCCACGCGCCAGGCGCGGCCCGTCCGGCCCCCGTCCGTCAACCTCCGAGGCCCCGAGTATGGGCAGGATCATCATCGCCGGCGGCGGCACCGGCGGCCACATCTACCCGGGAGTCGCGGTGGCGGAGGAAGTGCGCCGCCGGCATCCGGACTGGAAGGTGACCTTCGTCGGCACGCTGCGCGGGCTCGAGACGCGCGTCCTGCCCGAGACCGGCTTCCACCTTGACCTCATCTCGGTGCGGGGCCTGCCGCGGCGCCCCGGGTTCTCGCAGGTGTCGGCCCTGTTCCGCTTCCTGGTCTCGATCGGGGAGGCGCAGAAGCTGCTGTTGCGCGAGAAGCCCGACGTGGTGCTGGGCACCGGGGGCTTCGTGAGTGCCCCGGTGGTCATCGCCGCGCGCCTGCAGGGGATCCCGGTGGTGATGCAGGAGCAGAACAGCGTTCCGGGCCTGGTGAACCGCTGGCTCTCGGGGATCGTGCAGGAAGTGCACATCAACTTCTCGGAGTCGCGCCAGTTCTTCCGCCGCAAGAACCACCTGAAGCTCACCGGCAACCCGGTCCGCCCGGAGGTGCTGGGCGGCGACCCCCGCGCCACCGCCGAGAAGTACGGGCTGGACCTGTCCATGTTCACCCTGTTCGTGTTCGGGGGCAGCCGCGGCGCCCACAGCCTGAACCAGGCGGTGGTGGATGCCTGGCCCACGCTCTCGCGCCAGCCCAGCTTCCAGCTGATCATGCAGACGGGCAGCGAGGACTACGAGTGGGTGTCGAAGCAGATCACCGGCCCGCGGGCGGTGGTCCGCGACTACCTGCCGCACATCTCCGAGGCCTACTGCCTGGCCGACCTGGTGATCGCCCGCGCCGGAGCCATGACCATCTCCGAGATCACCGTGTGCGGCCTGCCTTCGATCCTGGTGCCCTACCCGCACGCCGCGCAGAATCACCAGCTCATCAACGCCCGCAACCTGGTGGAGCGCGGCGCGGCCACGATGCTCCTGGACTCCGAGACCGACGGGGCGAGGCTGGCCCGGGAGGTCCTGGCGCTGATGGACGACCGCAGCCGCCTGAAGACCATGGCCCGCAACGCCCGCAACTTCGGTCGCGTGGACGCCGCCGAGAAGATCGTGCGCTCGCTCGAGCGCCACGTGCAGGGCGCGTCCGCGGCGCCCCCGGAGGGCTAGGCCGGGCGTGTACGGCAAGGCGCGCAACGTCCACATGGTGGGCATCGGCGGCACCGGGATGTGCGGGATCGCCGAGGTGCTGCTGAGCCTCGGCTACCGGGTGTCCGGTTCCGACCTGAAGGCCACCGAGGTCACCGAGCGGCTGGAGCGGCTCGGGGGAAAGGTGTTCCTCGGCCACCATCCCTCCAACGTGCAGGGCTCCGACCTGGTGGTGGTTTCCTCCGCCATCCGCCACGACAACCCCGAATACCAGGCGGCGCTCGCGCTGGGCGTGCCGGTGGTGCCGCGCGCCGAAATGCTGGCCGAGCTGATGCGCGTCAAGTACGGCGTGGCGGTGGCCGGCGCGCACGGCAAGACCACCACCACCTCGCTGCTGGCCACGGTGCTTTCGCACGGGGGCCTGGACCCCACCGTGGTGGTGGGGGGCCGGGTGAAGTCCATCGGGTCCAACGCCCGGACCGGCGAGGGCGACTTCCTGGTGGCCGAGGCCGACGAAAGCGACGGCAGCTTCCTGCTGCTCTCCCCGGCGATCGCGGTGGTCACCAACATCGACGCCGAGCACCTGGACCACTACCGGGACCTGGTCGAGATCCGCAAGGCGTTCATCGAGTTCGTCAACAAGGTGCCCTTCTACGGGGTCGCGGTGCTGTGCGCCGAGGACGCCCGGGTCCGCGAGATCCTGCCCTTCGTGAAGCGCCGGCACCTGACGTACGCCATCGAGCAGCCCGCGGACTGGAAGGCCTCCGGGATCCGCCAGGAGGGGGAGCGCACCTGGTTCACGGCCAGCTTCCGCGGCCAGGTGTGGGGGGAGTTCGGGGTGCGGCTGTTCGGCCGCCACAATGTGCTCAACGCCCTGGCGGCGGTGGCCGTGGGGGAGGAGCTGGACCTGCCGCCGGAGGCCGTTCGCGCCGGCCTGGAGGATTTCCAGGGGGTGGCGCGCCGGTTCGAGCGCAAGGGGGCGGCCGCCGGACTGTCCGTGGTGGACGACTATGGTCACCATCCCACCGAGCTCGCCGCGGTCATGGAGACCGCCCGGGGCCTTGGCCCGGGCCGGGTGGTGGCGGTCTTCCAGCCCCATCGCTACACCCGTACCGCCCACCACTGGAGGGAGTTCGGGGAGACCCTG
Organism: Candidatus Eisenbacteria bacterium; assembly: GCA_016235265.1. NCBI lineage: Bacteria > Candidatus Eiseniibacteriota > Candidatus Eiseniibacteriota bacterium. Next base: position 212,873 of record JACRLI010000015.1, on the reverse strand, counting down.
GCCCGCGCGGGGCTGCTGGTGCTGCTGCCGGTCTACGCCGCCGGGGAGCAGCCCATTCCGGGGGTGACCTCGGAGCTGATCGCCGAGGCGGCCCGCGCGGCAGGGGCCACCGAAGTGTACACCCCCGCGGACTTCGAGGCCGCGTCGGCCGTGTTGCTCGAGAAGACCCGCCCGGGGGACCTGGTGATCACCATGGGCGCCGGGGACGTGTGGAAACTGGGTGAGCGGCTCATTTCTTCCCTCGCATCCGCGGGGGGAGTGAGATAAACTGGGGCGTCGGCGGCAGGATGCCGCCGTAGGACTCCACGATCACCGTCATTGGTAACACCTCCTCCGGGCCCATGGACGGGCGGCCGCCGCACATCCGCGGGCCGGACAGGAATGCAAGGATGCGCTCCCACTACCTCGGCAAAGCCATCTCGGCCACCCCCAGGCGCCGCGGTTCTCGCGCGTTCTGGATCGTGCCCCCATGCCTCGCGCTGGGGCTGGGCTGTGCCGCATTCCTCGCGTTCTGCGGCGTGCCCGCGCCGCTGCGCGTGTGGGAGGCCGCCACGGTGGAAGTGCGCGGCAACCGCGTGCTGCTGGCCACCGAGGTGCGCGAGGCCGCCGCGCTGGGCAACCGCCCCGGATGGCTGTTCCTCGACACCGGGAAGGTCCGCGCGCGCCTGAACCGCCACCCCTGGATCGCCTCCGTCGAAGTGCGCCGCATCCCCTGGCGCACGCTCCGCCTGGAGATCACCGAGCGCGTCCCCGAGGCCCTGGTCCCGCACCGCGACGGACTCGCCGAGGTGGACGCCGACGGCGTGCTGCTGCCGCTGGGCGGCGACCGCGTCGCCGCCGACCTGCCCACGCTCACCGGCCTGGCGCTGGACACCCTGCGCTTCGGCGCGCGCGTGCCCGAGCCCCGCGTGCTCGCCGCGCTGGACTTCCTGGGCCGCTGCCGCGCCTCGCACCGCGAGGTGTGGTGGCGCATTTCGGAAGTGCGCCTGGGCGAGCCCGGCCTGGTGCGACTGGTGCTGCAGGGCTTCGGCGCGGAGGTGTGGCTGCGACCCGGCTCGATGGGCGACGGCAAGCTGGCGGTGCTGCAGGCGGTGCTTCCGCACCTGGAGAAGACCATGCCCGAGGCGCGCGTGATCGACTTGAGATTCCGGGACCAGGTCGTGGTGGAGGGCGGGACCGCCGTTCCCGCTTCGGCCGCGTCCCCGTCCCACAGCTAGGAGCCGTCCCATGGGCAAGACGCGACGTATCGCAGGACTGGACATCGGGACCACCAAGATCTGCGCCTTCGTGGCCGAGATGAACGGCGGGCCGCAGCCCCGCGTGGTGGGCTTCGGACAGGCGCCCTCCGAGGGCCTCCGCCGCGGCGTGGTGGTGGACCTCGAGAAGACCGTGGCGGCCATCGAGGCCGCCATGGACGAGGCGGAACAGCAGGCCGGCTTCCCGGTGCGCGAAGTGGTGGCCGGCATCGCGGGCGACCACATCCGCAGCATCAACAGCCGCGGCGTGGTGGCGGTGGCGCGGCGCGACAACGAGATCACGCCGCAGGACATCGCGCGCGCCCTGGAGCAGGCCCGCGCCATGGCCATCCCGGTGGACCGCGAGATCATCCACGCCATCACCCAGCAGTTCATCGTGGACGACCAGGACGGCGTCCGCGACCCGCTGGGCATGACCGGCGTGCGGCTCGAGGCCGACGTGCACATCATCACCGGTGCGGTCACCGCGGCCCGCAACATCGTGAAGGGCATCTCGCGGGCCGGGCTCAAGGTGCGCGACCTGGTGCTGGAGCCGCTGGCCTCCAGCCACTCCACGCTGGAGCCCGACGAGCGCCAGATGGGCGTGGTCCTGATCGACATCGGCGGCGGCACCACCGACGTGGCGCTGTTCCACGAGGGCAGCATCCGGCACACCGCCATCCTGCCGCTGGGCGGGGCCAACGTGACCAACGACCTGGCCATCGGCCTGCGAGCGCCCTTCGAGAAGGCCGAGGAACTGAAGATCCACCACGGTTGCGCGCTGGCCTCGAAGGTGGACGCCTCCGAGCTGATCCTGGTGCCGGGGGTGGGCGGGCGGGAGACGCGCGAGATCTCGCGACACCTGCTGGCCTCGATGATCGAGCCGCGAATGGAGGAGATCTTCCAGCTGGCGCTGCGGGAAGTGCGGCGCAATCCCTACTTCGACGCCGTGGGCGCCGGGGTGGTCCTCACCGGTGGCACCGCACTCCTGTCCGGGGCGCCGGAACTGGCCGCCGAGATCTTCCAGCTGCCGGTGCGCGTGGGCGTGCCCGGCGGCGTGGAGGCGTTGCCGGAGCAGGCCTGCGACCCGCGGTTCGCCACGGGCGTGGGACTGCTGCTGCACGCGTTCCAGGAGGAGCCCGATGAGGCGGCCGGACGGCTGGGCTCGCGGCTGGGTGGCATTCGACAGTGGATCCAGGACCTGGTCTCGTAGGAGCCCGGTCCGGAAGCAGCATCATGACGAACGAGAGACGCGCGGATGCGACGGGCACGGAAGCCCGGATCCCCGCGCCAGGCATGAACGGTTCGCGAACCCGTCAAGGAGGACGAGCATGCTTTTCGAGATCGAGCCCGTGGAGCAGCACCGGCTGGCCTGCGTGAAGGTCATCGGCGCCGGCGGCGCCGGCGGCAATGCCGTGCAGCGCATGATCGACTCCGGGATGAGCGGCGTGGACTTCATCGTCGCCAATACCGACATGCAGGCGCTCAACCGTTCCACGGCTCCGCGCAAGCTGCAGATCGGAGGGCGCCTGACCAAGGGGCTCGGCTCCGGCGGCAACCCGGACATCGGCCGCCAGGCGGCCGAGGAGGACGAGGCCCTGATCGCCGAGGCGCTCGAGGGCGCCGACATGGTGTTCGTCACCGCCGGCATGGGCGGGGGCACCGGCACCGGCGCCGCCGCGGTGGTGGCCTCCATCGCGCGGCAGCGCGGCGCGCTCACCGCGGCGGTGGTCACCAAGCCGTTCTCCTTCGAGGGCCGGCGCCGCGGCGAGCAGGCCGATCGCGGGCTGGAGGCGCTCAAGGAGCACGTGGACACGCTGATCGTGATCCCCAACGAGCGGCTGCTCTCGGTGGTGGACGCCAGCACGCCCCTCAACGAGGCGTTTCGGGTGGTGGACGACGTGCTGCTGAAGGCCACCAAGAGCGTCACCGACATCATCGCGGTGCCGGGACTGGTCAACCTGGACTTCGCCGACGCCCGCGCCGTGATGGCCGACCGCGGCCACGCGCTGATGGGCAGCGGCCGGGCCAGCGGCGCCAACCGCGCCTTCGAGGCGGCGCGCCAGGCGGTCGAAAACCCGCTGCTGGAGGACGTGTCCATCAAGGGCGCCGAGGCGCTGCTGGTGAACGTGACCGGCGGGCTGGACCTGAGCCTGCACGAGGTCCGCGAGGCGGTGAACCTGGTGGTGGAGGAGGCCGGCGCCGACGCCTCGGTGTACTTCGGCGCGGTCATCGACACGGCCATGGAAGGGGAGCTCTCGATCACGGTGATCGCGACCGGCTTCGGCAAGGTCAGTTCGCCGCGGATCTCGCTGGTGGAACCGCCGCCCACGGACGGGCACTACAACCCGGAAGACCTCGCGCAGCCCGCCTTCATGCGGCAGGAGCGCCCGGGGGCGATGAAGCGGCTCACCCAGATGTTCTCCCGGGACAACCTGGAGGTGCCGACGTTCCTGCGCCGCCAGGTGCGCTGAACCGGGAGCGGCCGGGCCCCGGCCCCCGCGCGCCACGCGCGAGGCGGGCCGGGCCTTGAGTCCGCCGCCCGGTCGGCCGATAACCGTACCTTGGGGGGTCCCGGACGGGGCCCCCAAGACGGGCGCGGGCCCGGGCTGGAGGTTGCATGTCCCTTTTTACGCGCCTGTTCCGCTGGGGTGACAACGAGCACTACAACCGCGGAATCCGCTATTTCAACCAGCGCGACTACGACCGGGCGATCCTCGAGTTCGAGCAGGTGATCCGTGACGGGCGCGACCCGGGCAATCCCTACTACAACCTGGGTCTGTTCTACGCGGCCGAGACGCGCGCCAACCTGGGCCTGGCCTACCTCCAGAAGGGGGACGCCGAGCGCGCCGCCGCGGAGTTCCAGAAGGCCGTCTCCGAGAACCCCGACTACGCCGACCTGCACCACTACCTGGGCGTGGCCCTGTGGCGCCTGCAGCGCCATCCGGAGGCCGCCGCCAGCCTGGACGCGGCGCTGGCCCGCAACGACGGCTACACCGCCGCGCGCTGCTACCGCGTGCTGGTGGCGCACGCGATGGGCGACCAGGACGCCGTCCACGCCACCCTGGAGAAGCTCTCCCAGGGCGGCTTCCGGCTGCGCTCCGGCGCCCACCTGCAGGCCTACACCGCCCTTACCGACGACCTGCTCACCGAGATGCGCGAGACGGTGGACCACCAGACCCGCAGCAGCGAGTTCCTGAACGCGGCCATCGACCTGTACAACCGCGGCCTGGTGGACGACGCCATCCCTCAGCTGCGAAAGGCCCTGGCCGAGACGCCGGGTTACGCCGACCTGCACTGCCGCCTGGGCGTGGCGCTCAAGGAGACCGGGCAGCTGGAGGAGGCCACCGAGCAGCTGGTGGCGGCCATCCGGGTGAATCCCCGGTACGCCGAGGCGCAGGTGCACCTGGGACAGTCCTGGTTCCTGCGCGGGGAGCCTTCGCGCGCGGCACAGGTGTTCGAGACGGCGCTGGGACATCATCCCGAATACCCGGACCTCCGGCTGCACCTGGGGGTGGCGCGCTATCTCCAGGGCCGCCTGGAGGAGGCGCGCCTCACGCTGGAGCAGCTGCTGGTGAAGAACCCGCACATGGCCCGCGCGCGCAACTACCTGGCGCTGGTGGCCTACGCCCTGGGCGACACCGAGGGCGCGGTGCGGGAGCTGGCGCTGGCCGTGGAGCAGGACCCCGGGCTGGCCGAGGGTGCGGCCGACCTGGGCTACATCCGGCTGTCCCGCGGCGAGCACGCGGGGGCCATCCAGGAGTTCCGCCGGGCCATCGAGATCTGGCCCGACTACCCCGACCTGCGCTTCAACCTGGCCACCGCCTACTTCGAGGCCGGCCAGCTGGATGCGGCCGAGGAACAGCTGAAGGCCGCGCTGGTGCTGAACCCGGAATATGGCCTGGCGCACCTGGCGATGGGCCGGCTGGTGGTGCGCCGCGGCGACGACGTGTCGGCCCGCGCCTGGCTCGAGAAGGCCGTGCAGCTCAACCCCGCCTACGCCGACGCTCACAAGCACCTGGGCAGCTGCCTGGCCCGTCTCTCCGACTACGACGGCGCCGAGCGTGAGCTGAAGGAAGCCCTGAGGATCAATCCCGCCTACGTGAAGGCCCGGTTGGAACTGGGCTGGCTGCTCCGCCGCACCGAGCGGGACGCCGAGGCCCGCGCCGAGTTCGCCACCGTGCTGGAGCTGGACCCGGGCAACCCGGTGGCCCGCAGCCAGGTGCAGGGAGGCTCGGAGGGGCTCAAGGAGGCCCGGCCTGTGACCCCGGTGGCGGAGGCGGGGGCCCCGGGCTAGGTCCCGGGCCCGCGGATCCCTCCGCGCGTGCCAGGTGGCTCAAGGGAAGGCGCCCCGGGGAGTGCCCGGGGCGCCTTCTCGTGGGAACTTGCCGGGAGCCCGCGACCCGCCGCGACACCCGCGCGCTAGGCCGCCTCGGCCTTCCACTCCAGCAGGGTCTTCACCAGCGCCAGGGACCTGCGGGTGAACTCCCCCTCGCCCTCCACCTCCAGCCGGGCCTCCGCCAACAGCCCCGCGCGCGCCATGTCCAGCACCCGGGTGGCGTGCGCGTGGAACTCGGCGTGCAGCCGCACCACCTCCGCGTACCGCGGGGTGGTGCGGATCTGGGGAGGGCAGTCCTCGAAGAGCCACTTGCCGAGGTCGCAGGCGTGATCGTCGCGCACCCGCGCCGGGGTCAGGTCACAGGCCTCCCCGTCGAGCGCCTTGCGCATGGACTGCTTCCAGTTCCCATGCGCCGCGATGGCGTAGCTCAATTCCCTGAACACGGGGTTCTGTTTCTGGCTGCAGGGCATCCTTACGGCCTCATCCTCCCCGGGTCGAACGCGGCGACCGGTCCCGGGGGGAGGGGACAGGGCGAAGGTGCGCCATCCATCGGAAGTCTGGGGAAATTTCGGCCGGGCTGTTCCGGATCTTGAGGGAGTTCCTCCCTCCTGATTGCGCCTTGTTCCGCCCCGAGGGGTGAGCATGGGAGCCCGGAGGCGATCTGCCGCGGCCTGGAAAAGCAGGAAGCGCAACCGGTGTCGGCTGCGCTTCCGATGCATCGCCCGGGCCCGGCGGGTGCCTGGGCGCTCCGACGGGGCCTTGCCCGCTACGCGGTGGAGGCCACCTTGCTCTTCGAGGCGGCCTTCTGGACGCGGTCGCTGCGCAGGCAGCGGGTGCAGATGCGGATCTGCACGGTGCGGCCGGCCTGCACCACGCGCACGTTCTTCAGATTGGGGAGCCAGCGGCGCTTGGAGATATTGTGGGCGTGGCTGACCCGGTTGCCGCCCTGGATCCCCTTGCCGCAGACTTCGCACTTGCGAGCCATGACTTGACGTCCTCCTCGTGACTGTTCTAAGGATGCCGCAGACCCCCGGCCCGCGGGGCGGGCGGCAGGGCCCAGTGGGGCCCGCGCATCGGTTGGGGCGGCAAACTTCAAGAGTCTAAACCAGCCCCCCGGGGCTTTCAAGGACTACTTTCTGACCCTACAACCCCAACAGCCGCTGCAGTTTCTGAAGGGGGTGGGCCCGCAGCGGGCGCGCCTGCTGGCCCGGTTGGGGCTCGAGACGGCGGCCGACCTGGCGCGCCACTTCCCGCGCCGACACGTGGACCGGACCACCCTGGTGCCGGTCTCCCAGCTGCGCCCCGGCGACCGCGCCGGGGTGCTGGTCCGGGTGGTGAGCGGCGAGGCCCGCCGCACCCGGTCCGGCCGGACCGACTTCGTCGCCCGGGTGGCGGACGACACCGGCCCGCTGACGGCCATCTTCTACCACCAGTCCTACCTGTCCCGGATCCTGGTCCCCGGGGTGGAAGTGATGCTGTGGGGCACCCCCGAGTACGGCCGCGAAGGGGTGCTGCGGGGGCCCGAGTTCGAAGTGGTCAGCGACGAGGATCGCGAGCAGCTGCACCTGGGCCGCATCGTGCCGCTCTATCCCGGCACCGCGGGCCTGAGCCAGCGGGCGATGCGCGGCTGGGTCCGCCAGGCCCTCGAGGGCCTGGCGCCGCCCGTGGAGGCGCTGCCCGCGGACCTGCTGGCGGCCCGAAGCCTGATGCCCGCCGCGGAGGCGCTGCGCGAAATCCACTTTCCTTCCGACTGGGGGCGGCTGGCACGAGCCCGCGACCGATTCGTGTTCGAAGAATTCCTGGCCCTCCAGTGGACCCTGCTCACGCGCAGGGCCCGGGTGCGCTCCGTCCCCTCGCCGGTGCTGGACTGCGCCGCCGCGGCCGCGCGGGCTTTCGTGGACGCGCTGCCCTTCATGCTGACCGGGCCCCAGCACGCGGCGCTGGAAGCCATCGGGGCCGACCTGCGTTCGGGCCATGCGATGCAGCGGCTGCTGCTGGGCGACGTGGGCTCCGGCAAGACGGTGGTGGCGCTCACCGCCTGCGCCGCGGCCCAGGCCGCCGGGCGCCAGGCGGCGGTGCTGGCCCCCACGGAGATCCTCGCCCGCCAGCACTTCGCGTCCGCGCAGCGCTTCATGGCCCCCCTGGGCACGCGCGTGGCGCTGGTGGTCTCGGCCATGAAGGCGAAGGAGCGCCGGACGGTGCTGGCGGCGCTGGAGGCCGGCGAGGTGGACCTGGCCGTGGGCACGCACGCGCTGCTGGAGGAGCGCGTGAGGTTCCGCTCGCTGGCGCTGGCGGTGATCGACGAACAGCATCGCTTCGGCGTGGAGCAGCGCGCCCGCATGGCCGACAAAGCGCGCGGCGTCCACCAGCTCATCCTCACCGCCACGCCCATCCCGCGCACCCTGGCGCTGGCGCTCTACGGCGACCTGGACGTCACCGCGATGCGCGGCAAGCCGCCGGGCCGCCAGCCGGTGCGCACCCGGCTCTCCAGCAATGACCGGCGCGAGTCCATCTACGAGTACATGGAGGAGCGGGTGCGGGAGGGGCGCCAGGCCTACGTAGTGTACCCCGCGGTGGAGGAGAGCGACCGCTCCAGCCGCAAGGCGGCCACCCGGATGTGCGCGGAGCTGCGGCGCCACCCGCGCTTGGGCCGCCTGCGCATCGGACTGGCGCACGGGCAGCTGCCGGCCGCGGAGCGGCAGACCGCCATGGACGCCTTCCGGCGCGGGGAGCTGGATGTCCTGGTGGCCACCACGGTGATCGAGGTCGGCGTGGACGTGCCCAATGCGTGCTTCATGCTGGTGGAGCAGGCCGAGCTGTTCGGGTTGTCGCAGCTGCACCAGTTGCGGGGGCGCGTGGGGCGCGGTCCGCACGGTTCCGTTTTCGCGATGCTGCCCTCCGAGGAAGCGGGGCAGGAGGCGCTGGCGCGGTTGCGCGTGCTGGAGCAGACGGAGGACGGGTTCAAGATCGCCGAGGAAGACCTGAAGCTCCGGGGCCCGGGCGAGGTGGCGGGCACGCGCCAGAGCGGCCTGCCGGAACTGCGGCTGGCGGACCTGGCGCGCGACCTTTCGGCGCTGGAGGCGGCGCGGGAGGAGGCGGCGATCCTGGTGCGGGAGGATCCGGAGCTTGTGGCGCCCGGGCATGCGGGGTTGCGGGCGTTGCTCGAAGGCGTGCGCGGGGCGCGGCGGCTCGCGACCACCGCCTAGCGCGCGGAAGGCCCTGCGGTTGGCTCTCGACGGGAAGGGGCTGGCGCGCTAGAGTTCCGGCGTTGAATCCTCGCCGGGGGCGATCTGCCTGGACTCTTGCGCAGCGCGGGCCCCTGGCGGCAACCGCGACGTCTTCCTGAGAGGAGACCCACATGTCCGGCCGTCCGCCGCTGCTCCGGGGCTCGTTCCGGTCCCCGCTGATGCGGACGGACTTGTTGCACGGGCCGCAGTGGGTGAGCGCGGAGCGGAGGGCGCGCGGGATTCGCGACGAGAGTGGGTTGGGGGGCGCGGCCGTGGCGGCGGGGCAGGGGCCCGTCGCGGGGCCACCCTGCGATGTTCCCGAGGCCCGCGGGGGTGTTCCCTCCCGGGCCGATTTACTGGATAATCAGCGCACCATGTCCGACAACGCGACCATCCTCACCGTCTGCCCGCACTGCCGACGCAAGTACCGGGTGCTGGCCAGGTTTGTCCCGCCGCAGGGAGTCCGCGCCCGGTGTCCGCACTGCCGGGCGGTGTTTTCCATCGTTCCGCGGGTGACTCCGTCCGCGACTTCGCCCCGAATGCCGGCCCCGGTTCCGCCGGGGGAACGGCCGGCCGCCCCGGGCGCGGTCGCGCCCGACGTCCAGGTTTCAACACCCGCCGCGGCCGCGGCCGTCGTTTCCACTCCGGAAGCCGCAGCTGCCGTGGCTGCAGCCCCGGCCGGTGCCGAGGGTGCGCCACGGCCCACGTGGTCCTCCGACCTGGAGCGCGCGCGTCCCGCGCGCGGCGCCATCGGTGAAGTGCGGCCCCGTCCGCTGGAGCGCAACGGCCACACCGATCCCTCGCCTTTCGGTCTTCCCACCAACGGTTCGCAGGATGCTTCGCACGCAAACGCGCGCAGCCTGGCGCGCGCGCTGGCCAGCGACCTGGCGGCCTATCACCCCGAGGAGTGCCGCACCGGCCACGATACCGGCAAGCTGGTGAAGCTGCTGGCCGCCGAGATCGCGCGCTCGTGGGAGATGTACAACCGCGAGGTGGGCCCGGAGATCGCGTCGGGGACGCCGTACTTTCGGGAGGCCCTGAACGAGTTCCTGGCCTGCGGGGAGAGGTACTTCTAGGAACGCAGCGGGCGGCGCACGGCGTAGTAGGCGCCCAGGGCCGCCAGCGCCACCGCGCCCCCCGCGATCCAGCCCGGAGCGGACGCCGGGCCCGCCAGCCGCCCCAGCCCCAGCGCCACCAGCAGGAATCCCGCCTTGCAGAAGAAGTCCCGCGCCGCCATCGCGCCGCCGCGGGCCGAGCCGGGCAGCGCCTCCATCAGCTCGGTGTCGGCCAGGATGTAGACGGGCGCGGTGGCGAAGCCGGTCACGAACGCGGCCGCCACGATCCACGCGGGATCGGTCGCCAGGGCCAGCAGGCCCAGGCCCACCGCCGCCACCCACAGCCCCACGCCCGAGAGCAGCGAACGCGCGCGGCGCAGCCGCGAGCCGAAGAACGCCGCGCCGATGGCCCCGCCTCCGCCCACGGCGGCCAGCGCCGGCGCCAGCAGGTCGGTGATCCGCGGGCTCAATTCCTGGATGCGCAGCGTGCCGCACACGTGCAGCAGCGCCCCCACGATCCAGGTGGTCCAGATCAGCAGCGCGGCGGCCACCGAGCGCTCGGTGCGGAAGAGCTCGGCGAAACCGCGGGCACCGGGCCACAGGGGGCGTGGGGATGCGGCGCCGGGGGCCTGCCGCGGAGTCGGGGGGGTGGAGGCGCCGGCTTCCACCGGCGGCGCCGCGGGCCGCAGGAGGCCTCCGGTCGCGTCCTCATCGGCCGCCGCCCGCCGCGGCAGCTGCAGCAGCGTGAGCACGCTGATCGCGAACGTGGCCGCGTCCGCGATCAGCGCTCCCCGCACGCCGATGAGCGCCAGCAGCGGCCCGCCCAGGAGGGTTCCGAACAGCGTGGCCAGCACCGAGGCGAGCAGGCCCAGGGCGTTGGCCGGGTTGAGCTCGTCCTGGCGCACCAGCTCGGGCACGATGGCCAGCCGCGCGGGCAGGAAGAACACGTTGGCCACCGCCCCGACGCCCACCAGCGTCAGCGCGCCCCAGGTGGGCAGCCATGGAACCGCGAACGCCAGCCCCAGCGTCAGGGCGGCGCGCGCCGCGTCGGCCTGGATCATCACGTCCCGCCGCGCCCAGCGGTCGATCCGACCGGCGGCCCACGGGCTCAGCAGCGCCGCGGGCAGCAGCAGCGCCACCGCGAGGCCCGAGAGTGTGCCGGCGCCGCCGGCGGTCCGGAACTGGGAAGTGCGCTCGGAAAGCACCGCCACCAGCGCGAGGTAGTTGAGCCGGTCGCCGATGAGCGAGAAGGCCTGGCCGGCCAGCAGCCAGCGGAAGGGGCGGGAGCGGAGCGGGGAAAGGAGCGCGGCCACCACCGGGGCGGTCCCGAGGCCCTAGGGCCGCGGCGCGGCCGCCCGCGGGGAGGCGGGCGCGGGCAGACCCGCGGCGGCGCGGTACTCTTCCTCGAGCTGGTCCACGACCACCGGCCAGGCGAATTCCATGGCGCGGGCGCGGGCGCGGCGCGCCAGCGTCTCGCGGGTGGCCGCGTCGTCCAGGATCCAGCGCAGCGCGTCGGCCCAGCCGGCCGCCCCCCGGCGGGCCACCAGCACGCCGTCCACGCCGTGACGCACCACGTAGCGGTACCCGGGCATGTCGGTGGCCAGCACCGGCAGCCCGCTGGCGAGTGCTTCCAGCAGCACGATCCCGAAGCTCTCGTTGCGGGTGGCCGGCGCGCAGAAGATGTCGGCCGAGGCATAGAAACGTGGCAGCAGCTCGGGGCTCACGCTGCGCAGGAACAGCACCTCGCAGCGGGCGAAGGCGGCCTGGGCCATCAGCGGCTCGCGCAGCGGTCCGTCGCCCACCACCAGCAGCCGCACGCGGTCGCCCAGGTTGAGCCGGCGCAGCGCCGAAAGCAGTACCTGCAGGCCCTTGCGCGGCTCCAGGCGGCCCACGAAGAGCAGGTTCACGCGCCCGTCCCGCAGCCGCGAGTAGGCGGGCACTTCGGGATGGAAGCGGTTGGGGTCCACGCCGCTGGGCACCACGCGCACGCCCGCGGTGTCGAAGTAACGGCCCAGGAACTCCAGCGCCGCGGGGCTCACCGCCAGGCGCCGCGTGAGGGCGCGGTAGCGGGGCCGGAGGTAGGGGCGCCACGCGGCCATCAGCCAGTGTCGCCGGGCGTACGAATGGAAGTGGCCCACCACCGGCACGCGGCTGGCGTCGCAGGCGAACAGCGGCAGCGTGGGGATGAACGGCGAGTGCACGTGCACCACGTCGAAGTTGCCCGGCGTGAGCAGCCGCGAGAGGTCCTGGCGCAGGCCCCGTCCGATGGCCACGTCGGACACGCCGCCCAGCATCGGCACCGACATGTTGCGGCCCAGGCGCACGCAGCGGAAATCTGTGGCCACCTCGCGTGGCTCCGAGGGCGCGCCGGTGATCACCGTCACGTCGTGGCCGCGGCGCATCAACTCGCGCGCGGTGTGCGCGGTGTGCTCGGTGAGCCCGCCGAGGCGCGGGTAGAAGGATTGGGTTACGATCGCGATGCGCACGGCGTGGTCTCCGGGGCAGAGCGGGCCGGCTCGCATGGGCGGGCCGTGGCAGGGCTGTCGGCCCTCCGGGCCGGTTCCGCGCCGAAGGCGGCGGGCTCGTCCCAGCGCAGTTCGCGACACAGGCCCCAGTGGTCCAGGTGCGTGGCGATCAGCCGGCCCTCCGCCTCCACCAGGGCACGCTTGAGCCGCAGCGTGCAGGCCGCGCCGCGGGGTGCGGCGACCGGGCCCTCGAGGAAGAGCTCGAAACCGTGGTCCGTCGGCAGGCATCGGGCGCGCCACAGGGGCGCGCCTGAACGCCTCGACAGCGCCACGGCGGCGTCCAGGCCGCGAGCCGCATCCCGCTCACCCCGCGGCTGGTACCCGTCCCAGGCGATGCCGGCGAGTTCCCCGCGGCGCAGCGCCTCCAGCAGCGGCGCGGTGCCCGAGGTGCGGGGGCGGTAGTGCACTCCCTGGCCGGCGCGGGAGCGGATCACTCCCCGCCACAGCAGCGGCCCCAGCGGCCGGTCGGCGTGCGCGGTCGTGGGCAGTCCGTGCGCGGCGAGGGTGCGGATCCCGACGTCGGGGATGCCCACGTGATTCCAGACCACCACTGCCCCGGCACCGGAAGATGCGCTCGCGCGGAGCGCCTCCAGCCCGTGCACCTGGACCTGGCGCCGCAGCCAGGAGGCACTCCGGGCCGGCGCCGCGATCATCTCGAGGATGGTGCGCACGCGCGCCCGTTGCATGCTTCGCGCCACGCTCCGGCGCCGCGCGGCGGTGAGCCGCGGTGCCACGCGCTCGAGGTTGGACAGGAAGCAGCGGACCGCTGACGGGTCGGCGGCGTCTGCGCACGCCGAGAACACGCGCACGGTCGCCACGGGGACGGCGTGCAGCAGCGCCGCGCACGGCAGGCCCACGAGATGATAGGCGGCGAGGGCGAGACGGCCGGCCGGGCCGCGGGGGAGATCGGGATTCACCCGGTCAAGGTATGAAGGGGGGAGGGGGAAGTCAAGGCGGTGGGCCGTGATGGGGGCCGTGATGTGTGGCGGGCCGTGATGGCAGCCGGGCCCTGATGGGGCGGGACCGTGACGCGGCCGGGCCGATGCCCGCGCCCGGACATTGAAACCCCCGGGCCAATCCGCTCGTCAGCTATCATGTCCCCGCTCTTTCGCCAGGGCCGGGCTCGCCCGGTTTCCAAGAGTCGTTCCCCGATGCCCGTCCGACGAGTCGAGCCCCTTCCACGGAGGCCGCCTTGAACCTCGAAATCCGCGACGTCGGCAAGCGCTACCCCGGAAACGTCTGGGGCCTCCGCGGCTTCAGCCTGGACCTCGGCCCCGGCGTGCTGGGACTGCTGGGGCCCAACGGGGCAGGGAAATCCACACTGATGCGCATCCTGGCCACCATCACGCGGCCCACCGAGGGCTCGGTGACCTGGGATGGCACGGACATCGTGGCCCACCCCGACGGCCTGCGCTCGGCCCTGGGATACCTGCCGCAGGACTTCGGCGTGTATCCCAATCTCAACGCGCGCGAGTTCCTGGAATACATGGCCGCGGTGAAGGGCCTCGACGGGCGCGCCGCGCGCCGCCGCATCGAAGAGCTGGTGCAGCTCACCAACCTGGCGGGGGTGCTGCGGCAACCGCTGGGCTCCTTCTCCGGCGGGATGCGGCAGCGCGTGGGCATCGCGCAGGCGCTGCTCAACGACCCGAAGCTGCTCATCGTGGACGAGCCCACCTCCGGGCTGGACCCCGAGGAGCGCGCGCGCTTCCGCAACCTGCTCTCGGATCTCTCCGGAGAGCGCATCGTGATCCTCTCCACCCACATCGTCTCGGACGTGGAGGCGGTGGCCACCGAGATCGCCATCCTGGACCGCGGGACGCTGCTGGCGCACGCCTCGCCCGAGGAATTGCTGCGCGGCAGCGAGGGCCGCGCATGGGAGTGGGTGATCCCCAGCTCGGAGCTGGCGGCGGCCCGCGCGCGCCTGCGCATCAGCGGCGCGGTGCGCCGCGGCGACGGGGTGCACCTGCGCCTGGTCTCGGACGGGCCCCCGGGCCCCGGCGCGCGGCAGGTCCCGCCGACACTGGAGGACGCCTACCTGTTGTGGACCGCGACGCGCCGCGAGGCCCGGGCGTGAAGACCGCCCGCATCCTCCTGCGCATGGTGCGGGCCGACTTCCTGGAGCGGGTGCGCCGGCACGCCTTCCTGGTCACGCTGGCGCTGGCCGCGTGGCTGGGCTACTCGGTGAACGCCGGCCAGTTCATGCTTCGGCTGGACCACTACCGCGGCGAGTACAACTCCGCCTGGATCGGCGGGCTGATGGCCACGGTGGTCACCACCATGCTCTCGCTGGCCGGTTTCTACGTGGTGCGGAACAGCGTCGAGCGCGACCGGATCACCGGCGTGGGGCAGATCCTGGCGGCCACGCCGATGCGCCGGCCGCTCTACACGCTGGCGAAGATGTTGAGCAACTTCCTGACGCTGGCCTCGATGGTCGCGGTGCTGGCGCTGGCCGCGCTGGCGATGCAGGGGATCCGCGGCGAGTCGGCGCACGTGGACTGGTGGCCGCTGCTGAACCCGTTCCTGCTGATCGCTCTTCCGGCGATGGCGGTCACCGCGGCGCTGGCGGTGTTCTTCGAGTGCGCCCCGGGTCTCTCCGGGAGCGCGGGCAACGCCATCTACGCGGGGCTGTGGGCCACCTCGATCTCGGTGGCGCTCTTCACAGGCTGGGACATGCAGGGAATCCGACTGCTGTATTCCAGCATGGGCGCCGCGTGTCGAGCGGCGTACCCGTCCTACCAGGGCGGCTTCCTGATCGGCTACTCCGGGGCGGTCCCGGTGCAGACCTTCGTGTGGGAGGGGGTGCGCTGGACCGGCGCGTTGATGCTGGAGCGGTTGATGTGGGTGGGCGTGGCGCTGGGAGTGGCATTGCTGGCCGCGGTGTTCTTCGATCGCTTCGATCCCGCGGCGCGCCGTGGTGGGCGCCGGGGGCCCGCCGCCGGGGGCGGTGAGCCCGCGGAGGGCGTGCCCGAGGCCGGCCCGGGAGCGCTCATGGACGTCGTCGCGCCCGCGCGCCTGACGCCGCTGGGGCCGGCGCCGTCGCGCGGCCGGCTGTTCGCGCTGCTGCGCGCGGAGCTGACGCTGCTGTACCGCTCCCAGCCGAAGTGGTGGCGGCTCGTCGCCCTGGGACTGCTGGTGGCCGGCTTCGCGATGCCGCCGGACATTTCGCGCCGCAGCATCCTGGTGGCCGCCTGGATCTGGCCGCTGGCCGCGTGGTCCTCCATGGGTGCCCGCGAAGTGCGCCACGGTGTCTCGGGGATGATCTTCTCCGGTCCCCATCCGCTCCTGAGGCAGCTTCCGGCCACCTGGCTGGCCGGGTTCCTGCTGGCGCTGGCCGCCGGGGCCGGGGTGGGGGTGAGGCTGGCGATGGCGGGGGACGCCGCGGGCGTGGGGGCGTTCCTCGCCGGGGCCGCGTTCGTGCCCTCGCTGGCGCTGGCGCTGGGCGCGTGGAGCAACACGCCGCGCGCCTTCGAGGCTGTCTACACGCTGCTGTGGTACTTCGGCCCGCTCAACCAGGTGCCGCCGCTGGACTACATGGGTGCGTGGAAGGAGTCGGTGGCCCTGGGCGCGCCGTGGTTCTACCTGGCAGCCGTGCCGGTGCTGGTCGCCCTGGCGACCGCAGGCCGAAGCCGGAGGATGCGCACCGCGTAGCGCTTCAGCATCATCTCCGCAGATACAGGTCGGTGGCAGCGCCGGGCGTCGATCCGGCGCAGCCGGACGACCCCGGCGCCCCGCCAGCGCCGTCCGCGCACCCGGACCGGCCCGGCGCCCCCGCCAGTGCGGTTCGCGCAGCCGGACGACCCCGGCGCCCCGCCACTGCCGTCCGCGCCGCCTACTTCACGTCCTTCAGGATCGCCAGCAGGAACTCGTAGAACCGCCCCACCGAGCCGACGTGGATGCGCTCCTCCGGCGAGTGCACCGACTCCAGCACCGGGCCGAACGAGACCATGTCCATTCCGGGGTAGCGCTCCCCGATGATGCCGCACTCCAGGCCGGCGTGGACCGCCTTCACGTCCGGCTCGCTGCCGCGCAGCCGGCGGTAGGTGCCTGCCGCGGTCTTGAGGATGGGCGAGTCCAGGTTGGGCTTCCAGCCCGGGTAACCGTCGGAGACATGCACCTCGGCCCCGCCCAGCTCGAGCACCGCCACCACCGTGTCGCCGATCTCCTGGATCTCGGACGCCACCGAGCTGCGCTGGCTGGTGGCCAGGGACACCGACTTCTTGCCGGTGGCGATGACCGCCACGTTGGTGGAGGTCTCCACCAGCCACGAGATCTCCGCGCTCATCTTGATGACGCCGTGGGGCAGCCCCGAGATCACCTGCAGCAGCTTCTTCTGCAGCGGGCGCCGGAATACCTTTCCGCCGCGCGTCTTCACCGCCGTGGCGGTCACCCGCAACCCGGGCTCCACGGTGGCCAGCTCCGCGCGCGCCACGCGGTCGAACTCCTCCAGCGCGGCGGTCGCGCCCGCCAGCTTCGCCTTCGGAACCCACACCAGCGCCACCGCGTCGCGCGGGATCGCGTTGCGCTTGTTGCCGCCGTCCATGCGCGCCAGCCGCGCTCCGGATTCCCCCGCCAGGCGCAGCGCGCGGCCCAGGATCTTGATGGCGTTGCCGCGGCCCTTGTCGATCTCCAGGCCCGAGTGGCCGCCCCGCAGCCCTCCCACGGTGATCTCAAGGGCCACGGAGCCCGCGGGGGCCGCGTCCCACTCGAGGGCCCAGTTCCCGTTGGTGTCGCGCCCGCCGGAGCAGCCGACGAACAGCGCGGTCTCCTCCTCGGAGTCGAGATTCAGCAGGATGCGGCTGGTCACGAAGCCGGGCTCCAGCCCCTTGGCCCCGGTCAGGCCGGTCTCCTCGTCCACCGTGAACAGGAATTCCAGCGGGCCGTGCTCCAGGGAGCGGTCCTCCATGATCGCCAGCGCCGAGGCCACCGCGATGCCGTTGTCGGCTCCCAGCGTGGTGCCGTCGGCCCGCAGCCACTCCCCGTCGCGCACCAGGTTCAGCGGGTCCTTGAGGAAGTCGTGTTTGAGATCGGGACGCTTCTCGCACACCATGTCCAGGTGGCCCTGCAGGCACACCGAGGGCGTCCGTTCGCGACCGGGCGAGGCCGGCTTGCGCGCCACCACGTTACCCCAGCGGTCCTGGCGCGCTTCCAGCCCCAGCTGCTTCGCCACCTTCAGGACCCACGCGCCCGCGGCCGCTTCGTTCTTCGATCCGCGGGGAATCTTCGACAGCCCGGCGAAGTACTTCCAGACCAGTTCCGGCTTCAGACCCTCGATTGCGCTCGACATCGCTGCTTCCTCTCCCGTGGGTTGGGCGCTGCTCATCGGACGGCACAGAACCCGGCCATCATAGCCCAGCGGGGGCGTTCGCGCAGCCGCGGCCGCGCCCCGTCTCCCGCTCCGCCCGGTCGGGGGGGGCCGGCCGGGAGCCGCCGGCGGGCCATACCCCTCGTTGACACTTATCGCCGGCTCTGGCTATAGTGCGACACCGTAACCGGGCGCCCGCCCAATGTCGGTCTTTCAAGGAGGAAGACCCATGCCCAGCCAGAAGCTCGTTCGCTGCGAAGTCAGCAGCGGCCGGTCCGCACCGAGCTCCCGCTACATCCCGATGGAAATCTTCGGCTTGTGGGAATACCTGATGGTCCACAAGCACGGCTTCGAGGTCCGCAACTGTGGCGCCTCGCTGTGGCTCGACCTCGAGGAGTCCCCCGAGGTCGCGTACAGCCAGAACACGTTCGACCGGGTGACCGAGGTCACGCTCTACGTCTATTCGGACACCGACGGCATGGTCACGCGCGTGTGTCGCTACTTCCCGACCGAGCACTACCCGGAGCTCAAGCGGATCTTCCTCTCGCACTACACCGCGCCCGACGCCCGCCTGGAGGGGGGCCCGCAGCTCAAGGAGAAGGAAGGAATCTGGATTCGCCGGAGCGCCGTCGCGGCCATGGCCAGCTGACGGTCGCGGGGCGATCGCGAGTCTGCCCGGTTCCCCGTGCAGTTTGCGCGTCCCGGCTCGACGAAACCCGCGAAAGCCGCCTGCAAAGTCCGCGCTCCCAACGACCGGGAGGCTGGCACGAATGGTGCGAATCTTCAGGGCAGGGAATCCGCGCCCAATGCGCCCAATCCCGCTGAAGGCTGCCGATTCGCATCGCAGGCGAGCACCGGCCTCACGCACCGCCGGGCGGGCCGCATCTCGCAAGGAGGCTTTGTGGTTGTCGTAAGTTATTCGGGCCGCGAAATCAACGCCAAGCTGGTCTATTACGGCACCGGGCTCTCCGGCAAGACCACCAACCTCGAGTTCATCTACGGCGCCATCCCGTCCACCAGCCGCGGCAAGATGGTCTCGATGAAGACCCAGAACGACCGCACGCTGTTCTTCGACCTGCTGCCCATTGACCTGGGCGAGATCTCCGGCTTCAAGACCCGGTTCATGCTCTACACCGTGCCGGGGCAGGTGTTCTACAACGCCACCCGCAAGCTGGTGCTGCGGGGGGCCGACGCCATCGTGTTCGTGGCCGACTCGGAGCGCGGCCGGATGCAGGAGAACCTGGACAGCCTGCAGAACCTGGTGGACAACCTGGCCGAGTACAACCTGTCCCTGGACCAGGTGCCCTGGGTGATCCAGTACAACAAGCGCGACCTGCCGGATGTCTACACCGTCGAAGAGCTCAACCGCGAGCTCAACCCCAAGGGCGTGCCGTGGTTCGAGGCGGTGGCGGTCAAGGGTGACGGAGTGTTCGAGACTTTCCGCGGCGTGTCGCGGCTGCTGCTCGAGAACCTGAACCGGGAGCTGAAGCTCGGCGCGCGCAGTTCGTCGGCGATGTCCGCCGGCGAAGCGCGTCCCATGGCTTCCGCGCCCGCTTCTCCTTCCGCCCCGCCGGCGGCGTCCGCGCCGGCGCCGGCGCGATCCCTGCCGGAGCCCGAGCCGGTGGCCTTCGAGGCCGCTTCCGCGTCCCACGCGCCGGCGCCGGCCGTCCGCGAGACGAGCCGGCCCGAGATCCAGGCTCCCGCTCCGGCGGTCTTCGATCCCGCCCCGGCGGCCGCCGCGCCAGGGGTGCGGGAGAGCCAGCCACTGGCACCGGCGCCGCCCCCGCAGCCGGCGGTGCCCGAACCGGAGCCGGCGATGGCTTCGGCCGCGGGCGCAGGCGCGGCGATGGCCGCGGCCGCTTCAGCGGACGCCTCCACGTACGGCGCTTCCCCGGCGGAGGCGTCCATGTACTCCGCGGCTGCTTCCCGGCGGGCTCCGTCGCTCGCGGAGCGGTTCGCCACGTGGCTCAAGACCGGCAAGGGCAATGGCGTCGCGCCCCCGGTCCAGGAGTCCGTCGAGGCGGTGGGAGTGTCTGAGTTTGCCGCGCGGCAGCAGGCGGAATCCGCCGGCTTCGCGGCCACCGCGGTGGAGACGTGCGCGCCGCCGGCGGTGGTGACCCGGCCGGAGCCGGCCACAGTGTTCGAGCCGCCCGCGGTGTCCGCATCGTTGGAGGAGGCGGCCGCCGTGCAGGCGGACGAGCTGCCCCCGCCCTCCGACGACCGTCCGCTGGACCTGCCCGACTTCCGCGAGGGGTTCGGCAGCCGCGACTTGCCGGAGAGCATCGGCGGTCGCCCGGGCGCCGGCTCGCAGGCGCCGTACCCGAAGCTGCAGGCCGAAGTCGTCGAGTTGCACCACGAGGTTGGAGCCCCGGTCGCGGCGGCCCACGGCGAAGCCGGGCCCGCACCGGTGGACCGCACCTTTACCATCCCGGTGAGCCTCTCGGGGCTGAAGCCGGGGCAGAAGGTGCGGATCAACCTCGTCATCGAGGTCCAGGCCGTCGACGAGTAGGTCGCCGGCTCGCCTGGACGTCACTGCGCGGGCGGCCTTCGCGGGCCGCCCGTCCCATTCCGCCTGCGGCCCCCGTCCTGCGCGCCGGGGGCCGGGGCGTTTCCGGGGGAACCCCGCGGTCGTCTCGCGCGTCCTATTCAGTACCGGCCGCGACGGCCCCGGGGGAGTCTGCGCCCTTCCGGACGTTGCGGCAGCGGCGATTACGCCGCGGCGACCCCAGCCGACCTCCCGGGGTCCCGATTCCCTGGCCGTTGACTTGCCCGGCCAGCCTGACCTAATCTAGAGGATGTGTCGGCCGGGGCCTGGCCTCCGGTCTTCCAGGGAGGAACGCAAACCCATGAAGCGCTGCCTGGCAATTCTCGTGGTTCTCGCCGCCTGCGCCACCACCGCGCGCGCGGAGGACACCTACCTTTCGCGCAGCGGGCTGGACATGTTCGGCCGTTCGTCGGAGCAGGGCTCGCCGGCGGGCTATTCGGGTTCGGGCTCGCGCTCGCTCCTGGGGGCGCTGGACCCCAGCCGCTTCAAGATCACCAACGAGACCACCTTTTCGGTGATGTCGGGCGGCGGCGGCACGCTCTCCCAGGGACTGAACGTCACCCGCCTCAACTACCGCGCCTCGGGCCCGCTCACCATGTCGGTGGGGGTGGGCAACCTGTTCATGTCCAGCGGCTCGTACTTCGGCTACTCCGCCAAGCCGGGGCTGTTCCTGCACGACGTCAACTTGAGCTACAAGGCCGGCGAGCACTCGCTGATCACCATCCAGTACCAGCGCATGCCGGGCACCTGGAACCCGCGCTACACGCCGCTGGGGTACGAGACCGACCCGGTCTCGATGTTCCCGCGCTGATGCCCGCGGCGCGTCTCGAGACGGCTCTCCGGGTCTGCTCCCCGGGGGGCCGTCCCGCTTTGGTGCCGTTCCTGACCGCAGGCCACCCCGACCCCGCGCGAACCGTGGACGCCGCCGTGGCACTGGCCGCGGCCGGGGCCGCCGCGCTCGAGCTGGGCATCCCGTTTTCCGATCCCATCGCCGACGGGCCGGTGATCCAGGCCTCCTCGCAGGTGGCGCTGGGCCACGGCATGACCGTGGAGCGCTCGCTGGCCATGGCTGCCGAGATCCACGCCCGCTGCGCCCTGCCGATCGTGATGATGACCTACGCCAACCCGCTGCTGCGTTTCGGCGCCGGGGCGTTCGCGCGCCGTGCCGCGGAGTCGGGGGTGGACGGGGTCATCCTCACCGACGTGCCTCCCGACGAGCTGCCGGAGGTGTGGGACGCGCTGCGCGACGCCGGCGTGGGCGCGGTGCGCCTGGTCACTCCGCTCACCCGCCCCGGGCGGCTGCGGCGGATCCTGGAAGGCGCGGGCGGCTACGTGTACGTGGTGAGCCGCACCGGGGTCACCGGCAAGGGCGAGGCCGCCGCGGGCCTGGAGGAGCTGCTGCGCGGATTGCGCGCCATGACGCCGCTGCCGGTCGCCGTGGGCTTCGGCATCGAGAGTGCCGCGCACGTGGGCCGGTTCACCGGCCTGGCGGACGCGGTGATCGTGGGCTCGGCGCTGCTCAAGCGCATGGACGCCGCCGGACCGGAGGGCGCCGCCCGCGCGGCGGGGGCGTTTCTCACCGGGTTGCGCGCCGGCTGACGGGGCCCGTGCCCGCGACGGCGCGCCCCGCGCCGGATGGAGCACGCGAGCGGCGCCGGCCGCGCCACACCGCTCACGGCCGCCTCAGCGAAACTCCGCACCCACCGGGGCGTGATCCGAGAGCCCCTCCGGCCCGTCCAGCCCCACCACCGTCCACCCGCGCCCGCCGCTCCATCCGCGGCCCGCGAACCAATCCAGCTTCAGCAGCGCCCGCCGCTCCATCCTCGCGAGCACCGCGTTCCGGAACGGCCCCAGCAGCGTGGACAACCCGCGGGCCTCACGCACGCGCTCGAAGCGCAGCCGCAGGGTGGGCGCGAAGTCGGTGAACGGCTCCCACGCGAAACCCGCGTCCCGCAGCTCGTCGAACAGGAACTCGCGCGTGCGCCCCTCGAAGGGCCTCACGAAGCGGCGCTCCAGCGCGGCTTCCGGGGCCAGCAGCAGCGGCAGGCCCGCGCGCAACGAAGCCAGGGGCACGCCCCGGTCGAATGTGTGGGTGTTGAAGTCGCCGCCCAGGATCACCGGGCGGGTCTCGCCCCGCAGCGCCTCCGCCGCGGCCCGCACCTGCGCCGCGCGGTGGGCGCGCCCGCGGTGCACTTCCAGGTGCGCGGCGACGGCCACGAATGGCGCGCCGGGGCGCAGCACCTCCGCCACCAGCGCCACGTGCCGGCCGAACATGCGCTCGACCTCGAACTGGAATTCGGAGGGAGAGGGAAGCTCCACAACGCGGACCGCGCCCAGCGGCCATCGCGACAGCCCCGCCAGGCCCAGGAGGCCTTCCGCATTCCCACGTCCGCCGGCGGCGGCCACATCGTCGTCGCGCCCCGCGGTGATTTCCAGGAACATCGGGGCCCACGCCGCGAACCGCCCCAGCGCCGCGCCCAGAGAGGCGGCCACGTCGAGGTTGCCGGAGCGCGCCATGCCCACATCCACTTCGTTGAGCAACACCAGGTCCGCGTCCGCGAGCCCGGGCTCCTCCCGCAGCGCCCGCTCGATGCCGGCGCGGCGCAGGGCCTTCTCGATGTTCCAGTGGACGGCTCGCACTGGTTTCGGGGAATCCGGCGCCGCGGCAGTCGCCGGATCCCCGGGCGGCAGCGACGCAACCGGGCCGGGCGCTCCGGGTCGCGGCCCTCCGGCGGTCGGCACATGCAGCCTCACGTGGCCGAGCACGCGCGCCAGGCGGGCCCGCAGCCCGGGTCCTTCCGGGGCGGCGAGCAGCGCGCGCAGAGTCCTGAAGCGGCGCAGCGATTGCTGCAGTTCCCGGCATTCCGCGAGAAGGCGGGAGGTCTGGTCGAAGGGATCCATCGCGGGGCCAGTGTAGCGGAGAGGGGGGGCAGGGAGTAGCGGCGGGCAGGCGCGGCGGCGCGAAGCCTCCCGCCATTCGCCCCAAACGCGAAACCCCGGCCGCTTCCGTGCGGTCGGGGTTTCCGGATTCATCGTGAGCGTGCGGGGCCGTCCCGCGGCCGTCGCGCACTCCGGTGTGCGCCGGGGATCAGGGAATTTCCCCGGCGTCTCTGCCTTCGGGTCACCTTCCGGCTAGCGGTGCAGCCACCAGAAGATGTCGATCAGGAGCCCTAGAATGACCGGATCCATGGTTCCCTCCAGGGACGGGCTCTTCACCCGTGTCCCAGGCTGCTCGAGGGGCCCGCCGTCGCAGGGGTCCAGGCGAGGTGAGGCGGGTCCGGTTTCGGTTGGGGCCGTGGCAGAGGACCGGTAGTCTACCGGCTTCGCCTTCCGGGTTGAGCGTCACCTCCATTGGCCAGGGTGCCGGCGCAATGCGACCGGGGGCGTCACCTGGGGTATCGGCAGAAAGCACCGGACTCTGAAGGGGGGATTGCATGGATGGGGCCAACGGGGATTGGGGGCCGGAGAGCTTAGAGGAACTTCATCGCCACGACCGTGACGTCGTCTCCAAGTGGCGCACCGCTAAAAGCTTGCACGTCTTCGATGACCCGGTCCACCAGGCGGTGGGCGCGCAGGTGGCGGTGCCGGGCCAGGGCGGATTCCAGCCGGCCGTCGCCATAGAAATCGTCGCCCGAGCGTTCTTCGACCACCCCGTCGGTGTAGAACACCAGCAGGTCGCCGCGCTCCAGCTGTAGTTCGCCCTCCGGGTAGCCGGCATCCGGGGACACTCCCAGCAGCAGGCCGCCCTCGTTCAGCCGTTCCACCGAGCCGCTGGCGCGCAGCAGCATGGGCGGCGGGTGCCCGCCGTTGGCGTAGCGGATGCGCCGCTCGCGCACGTCCACCTGCGCGTAGAAGAGGGCCACGTACCTGCGGGGATCGTCCTCCGGGCGCACCCGGGCGTTGAGCAGGGCCAGCAGCTCCCCGGGGCTGGGATGGCGCGGCGCCTCGGCGCGGAACTGGGCCTGCAGGCCGGCCATCAGGAGCGCGGCGGGCACTCCCTTGCCGGAACTGTCGGCGATCACGAACCCGAAGCGGTGGTCGCCCTGCGGCATGAAATCGAAGTAGTCGCCCCCGACCTCTTCGCAGGGCAGGCTGGCGCTGGCCAGGTCCAAGGTGGGGTAGATCGGGGTGTGGGCCGGCACCAGCATGCGCTGCAGGTGCCGGGCCACCAGCAACTCGCGCTTGAGGTGGGCCTGGGTCTCGGCCTCCCGCTGCGCCCTCTCGCGGTCCAGCGCGCGCGACGTCTGGTCGGAAAGCCCGGTGAGCAACTCGAGATCGGCGGGCTCGTACCACGGGCCCGCGGCGCGAGGTCCCAGCACCCACAGCCCCACCAGCCGCCCATCGAGGCGCAGCGGCGCCAGGGCGCAGGCGCGCATGGCGTCGAGCGCGCGCCGGGATTCCAAAGGCAACCCGCTCCATGCGGCGGTGTCGGGGTCCCACGGCGCCGCCTCATCCAGGCCGGCCAGCGCGCAGTCCGGGGGCACGCACAGTTCGGCGGGGGGGTCGGCGTCCGCCGGCACGGCGCGGCGCAGCCGCAGCGCTTCGGGCGCGCTTCCATGATAGAAGGCCAGCTGCTTGAGCCCCAGCGCCGCCAGCAGGCCCGGGAAGCCCCGCTCCATCAGGGCGTCCACGGTGGGCACGCGGGCCAGTTCGTGGGTGAGGCGCAGCAGCGCCGCGCGGTAGTCGAATGGGCCGCGCAGGAAGAGCTGGTCCACCGCGGTGGAGAGCCGCGCCCGCGCGGGCGCGAACAGCAGCCCGGCGGCGAACACCGAGAGCGCCGGCCACACCAGGTCCGGCAGGTGCGTGGCCCGCGAGAGCCACCGCCCGGCGACCTGCGCCAGCAGCACGTACACCGCCAGCGAGGCGGCGGCCAGCGTGCTGTAGACCAGGCCCCGCTTGAACGCCACCTCGAAATCGAAGAGCCGGTGCCGCACCGCGGCGTCGGCGAACGCGGCCGGGACCAGCAACAGCGAGAGCGAGGCGTAGCGGCTCCAAGGCACCGCCGACAGCGGCACCCACATCAGGGCCACCGTGGTCAAAGCCGGCGGCAGCAGGCCCACCAGCGTTCCCCACAGCGCCACCCGCATCCGGTTGCGCTCCACCGTGGTGCGCACGCGCCGGTAGGTGCGCAGCAGCAGCGCCGATGCCACCGCGAGCGCGCCCAGGAAGTAGAGCGCCGCCACCCCCTGGGCCGCCTCCAGCGCCCGGTGGTACTCCCCCGGGGCGGCCAGCGCCGCCGTGGCCACGCTGCCGTTCACCAGCAGCAGCGCCACCGCCGGCAGGTACACCGCGGCCAGGCGCCGCCTCGAGGGTTGCGGCCCGCCGGCGCGCGGCGGGAAGAGCATCACGAAGTGGATCAGCAGGGGCGGGAAGCCCAGCTGCGCCGCCTGCAGCACCCACTCCTCCAGGGGGGCGGGCACCTCGGGGGGCAGCTGCAGGGAGGGCTTGAAGATGAGCGCCAGGAGCACCGACAGCAGCAGGAACAGCGCGGTCGCGGGCTGCGGCCTGCGGCGGTGGACCCACAGGCCCAGCAGGATGAGCGCCAGGCCGGAGAGGGCCAGCAGCGCCTGCCAGGTGATCTCGCGCGCCGGGGGGTGCCCCCCGCGAGGTCCGCGGGCCCGCCGGGCTCCACCATGTCCACGCGGCCGCTCTGCACCGCCGCCCCGGTGTAGGGCTGTCGAAAGCCCTGCACCACGGCGAGCAGCCACACGGCGGTGAAGAAGAACGCTGTCGGATATACCAGGGTGCGCGTTCTGGTCATCCCGGACCTCGTTTCGTGGCTTCGCATTATTGCACGCGCCGGCCGGGCTTCGGGCGGCAGAATTTGCCGCCCGCGGTCAATTTGTTCCTGCCCCCGCGGCCCCGACAGCCCCGCCACGCCCTCGGGGGCCGGGACCTCCACACCTGCGCCCCCGCCGCGCCTCTCCCAGCGAATTCGGCACATGGGCGCGCCGCCCGGGGCCGTCCCCGGCCGCTCGCGGGCCCGTGGCACGTCCGTTGCGATTCCGGCTGCCGGACAGGTCTATCCGGCCGCCGCGGAGGTGAACGTCGTGATCGAGGGACTTCGTCGGGCTCGTGAAGGCATCCTGCCGCGCATCGCGCAGCAGGAAACGCTGGCCAACAACCTGGCCAACGCCCTCACGCCCGGGTTCAAGCGGGACAAGGTGAGCTTCCAGAGCGTGCTCAAGCAGGCCGCCGCGGGTGGCTCGCCGGCCCCCATGCCCGGCGGGCCGTCGCTGGCCGCCGACCCGCGGACGCGCCCCGACATGCGGCCGGGTTCGGTGGACCAGACCGGCAACCCGCTGGACCTGGCCATCACCGGCGACGCCTTCTTCGCGGTGAGCACTCCCGCGGGCGAGCGCTACACCCGAGCCGGCAACTTCACGATGAACGCCGGGGGCCAGCTGTCGCTGCCCGACGGTTCCCAGGTCCTGGGGGAGGGCGGCCCGATCCGCGTCGAGGGCGACGTGACGATCTCGCCCGACGGCACGGTGACCACGGGCGGCCAGCCCGCCGGCAGGCTGCGCCTGGTGAAGTTCCCCGAGGGTGCGGAGCTGACGCGCGAAGGCGCCACCCTGTGGGCCTCGTCCGGACAGCCCGTCGCCGCCACGGGCGCGACGGTGAAACAGGGGTTCCTCGAAGGTTCGAATGTGAACCCGGTCGAGGAGATGATCGACATGGTGGCCGCCTTCCGGAGCTACGAGTCGAACATGAAGAGCGCGCAGCTCCAGGGCGACACCCTCTCGGTGCTCATCAACAACGTCGGCCGCGCCCGCTAGCGGGCCCCGACTGAAGAAAGGGAATCACCATGATCCGTGCGATGCGCACCGCTGCCTCGGGCATGCAGGCCCAGCAGACCTACGTGGACTCGATCGCGCACAACCTGGCGAACGTGAACACCACCGGCTACAAGAAGTCCCGGGTGCAGTTCCAGGACCTGCTCTACCAGACCGTCAAGCCCGCCGCGGGCGGCGCCCCGGGCACCGCGCAGCAGACGCCGGTGGCCATGCAGATCGGGCACGGCACGCGCCTGGTGGGCTCGCCGAAGATCTTCGCGCAGGGCGACAGCCAGACCACCGGGAACCCGCTCGACCTGCTCATCGAGGGCGACGGCTTCCTGCAGTTCACCCGTCCCGACGGCATCACCGTGTATTCGCGGGACGGCTCGCTGCGCCTGGACGAGGAGGGCCGCCTGGTTAACGCCGAGGGCCTGCCGATGCAGCCCGAGATCACCATCCCG
Organism: Candidatus Eisenbacteria bacterium; assembly: GCA_016235265.1. Lineage (NCBI taxonomy): Bacteria > Candidatus Eiseniibacteriota > Candidatus Eiseniibacteriota bacterium. The sequence goes on along the minus strand of JACRLI010000015.1, from coordinate 185,405 downwards.
TCGGAGGCCACCGCGGTGCAGATCTCCAAGGACGGCACCGTCGCGGTGACCGTGCCGGGCAGCAACCAGCCGCAGCGTGTGGGCCAGATGGAGATGGCGCGGTTCATCAACGAAGCGGGCCTCTCCAGCGAGGGCGGCAACCTGTACGCCGCCACCTCCAGCAGCGGCCAGCCGGTCACGGGCGTGCCGGGCCAGACCGGCCTGGGCAGCATCCAGCAGGGTTTCCTGGAGCGTTCGAATGTCGAGGTGGTGGAGGAGATGGTGGACATGATCGTGGCCCAGCGAGCCTACGAAGTGAATGCCAAGTCCATCCAGACCTCCGACGAGATGATGGCGCAGGCCAACAACATTCGCAGGTAGGCGGCGATGAACCTGGTCTCATTCCTGGTACTCGCGCTGGGGCTGAGCGGCACGCTCGGAGAGACGGACCTCGTCCGGCTGGCGTCCGAGCGGCTGCCGCACACCCTGGGCGGCGACTCCCTGCGCTGGAGCCTGGCCCGGCCGTGGACGGCGATGCCCGTGCCGGCCGGCGCCACCGGGGTGCGGCTGGTGCCGCCCACGGGCGAGCCGCGCCCGGGAGTGGTGCCGTGCACCGTCCAGGTGCTGCGCGACGGGCGGATCCTGAACGCGGTCACCGCCGCGCTGCGCTGCGAGCGCGTGGGAGCGGGGCTGCGGGTGCTCCGGGCGGTGCGCGCCGGCGAGGTGCTGCAGCCCGGGGACGTGGATGTCTCGGTGGAGGTCCTGCCGCCGGGCGAGCGTCCGGTGGCCGGGCCGGCCCAGGCGGATGGCATGCGCATGCGGCGCACCCTGGCGGCCGGTTCGTGGCTCACCCCGGCATGCCTGGAGCGCGCCCCGGTGGTGAAGCGCGGGACGGCACTGGCGGTGAGCGCCCAGACCGCCACCGTGGTGATTCGCTTCCAGGCCCAGGCGCAGCAGGAAGGCGGGCTGGGCGACGTGATCCGGGCCCGCGGGCCCAACAACGGCACGCTGCTGAAGGTCCGGGTGACCGGCCCCGGCGTCGCCGAACTCGTGCCGTGAAGGGGGTCTCCAGGATGCGATCGAAGCACGCATGGTTCGCGGCGTCCGCCGCGCTCGGCCCGGCGGTGGCCGCGCTGCTGTGCCTCGCGGGGCCCTCGGCGGCGGAATCGCTGTGGAAGGAGGGCGCGCCCGGCATGTTCGCCGACCGGCGCGCCCGCGGGGTGGGGGACCTGGTCACGGTGCTGATCGTGGAGTCGGCCAGCGGATCCAACCAGGCCACCGCGCAGACGGCCAAGGAGAGCAAGTTCAGCAACAACGGGGCCCCGGGCATCGGCCTGTTCGGGTTCCTGAAGGCCTTCAAGACCGAGGCATCGTCCAAGAACGACTTCAACGGCTCGGGCAAGAACGACCTCAACAGCAAGCTCAACGCGCGCCTGACGGCGCGCGTGGTGGGGGTGGACCCCAACGGGAACCTCCAGATCCAGGGCGACCGGCTGGTGGGGGTGAACAACGACAGCGAGGAGATCACGATCACCGCGACGGTGCGCCCCGAGGACGTGAGGGGCGACAACACGGTGCTCTCCACCTACCTCGCGGACGCGAAGATCGCCTACAAGGGCCACGGCCCCAACACCGCCGCACAGCGCCAGGGCCTGATCTCGCGCGTGCTCAACTGGATCTTCTGACCGGGGGGACGCAGACCATGACCGTGCCGAGCTCCAGACGCCTTCCGCCCGCCGGCCGGGCCGCGACCGCCGTGCTGCTGGTCGCCCTGGCCGCGTGCGCGTGCGGCGGGCCCGCGCGCGCCGCGCGCCTCAAGGACGTGGCGCACCTGCAGGGCGTGCGCGAGAACCAGCTCACGGGCTACGGCCTGGTGGTGGGCCTCGACGGGACCGGCGACAAGCAGGGCACCGGGTTCACGGTGCGCTCGCTGGCCAACCTGCTGGTGGCGCAGGGCGTGAACCTGTCGCCCGCCGAGATCAAGGTGAAGAACGTGGCCGCGGTCATGGTGACCGCCAACCTGGGCGCGTACCAGCGCTCCGGCGGCCGCATGGACGTGACGGTTTCGTCGCTGGGCGACGCCAGCAGCCTGCAGGGCGGGATGCTGCTGCAGACCCCGCTGCGCGGCGCCGACGGGCGCGTCTACGCCGTGGCCCAGGGGGCCGTGAGCATCGGGGGTTTCTCGGCGGGCAGCGGCGGGGGCAACTCGGTGCAGAAGAACCACCCGCTGGTGGGCCGCGTGCCCTCCGGCGCCCTCGTGGAGCGCGAGGTGCCCATGGAGATCGAGGGCCAGGGCGGGGTGCAGGTGGTCCTGGACCAGCCCGACTTCCTGACCGCATCGCGCGTGGCGCGGGCGGTGAACGAGAGGCTGGGCGCGACCCTGGCGGTGGCCCGGGACGCCGGCACCGTGGCGGTGTCGTACCCGGATTCCACGTGGGGCGCCCGGCAGGCGGAATTCGCCGCGGCCCTGGAGCAGATTGACGTCGAGCCCGACCAGCCCGCGCGGGTGGTGATCAACGAGCGCACCGGCACGGTGGTCGCGGGCGGTGCGGTGCGGCTGCTGCCGGTGGTGCTGGCGCACGGCGGGCTGACCATCGAGGTGAAGGAGAGCACCCCGGTGATCTCGCAGCCGGAGCCCTTCGGCTCCGACAGCTCGCGCACCGTGGTGGAGCGGGTGGACGAGCTCACCGCGAAGGAGCAGGGCGGGCACGCCATCGCGCTGCCCGGGGCGGCCACGCCTGAGTCGCTGGCGCGCATGCTCAACACCATCGGCGTGACCCCGCGCGACCTCATCGCCATCTTCCAGGCGCTCAAGGAAGCCGGCTCGCTGCAGGCGGAGCTGGTCATCCTGTGAGCACCGCCCCCGCGCCGCGCGCCGAGGTGGCGCGCGTGGACGCCCCCGGCCTCGACGCCGCGCGCGCAGGCGCGCAGCGCGCGAAGCTCAAGAAGACCTGCCAGCAGTTCGAGGCGGTGCTGGTGGCGCGGGTGCTGCAGGACATGCGCCGGACCACCATGCCCAGCGGGCTGTTCGGCAAGGGCATGGACAACGAGGTGTATGGCAGCTTCATGGACCAGGCGGTGGCAGAGAAGGTGGCCGCGCGCTCCGGTTTCGGCGTGGCCCCGATGATGGAGCGCACGCTGGCCGACCGGATGCGCCCGCAGCCCGAACGGTCCGGAGACGGTGCACCCATCCGGCTGCCGCGCGGCGGCGACGAGACCGCCGGCGCGCCGGTGGCGCTGCCTCGCGCGGACGGCGCGACCGCCCCCGCGCCGGTGGCCCTGGGCGGCGCGGCGGACGCCCTGCCGTGGTGCTCCGGGAGCGCCGCGGGCCCGGTATCGATTCCCGCCGACGTGCGCGTCCAGGCCTATCGGGCGCAGTCCGCGTCCGCGTCCGCGGAGGGCGGCCTGCAGGCACGGCCTTCCCGGCACACGAATTCGCCCTCCGCTCCGCGCGCCGCGCACGCCGCCGGGATTCCCCCGGCGCCGGCGCCCGCGCCGGGCGGGCTGGGCAGCCTGGCCGCCGAGATCGAGTCGGCTCCGGCCCTTTCGGCCGCCGCGCCGCGCGGGCGGGCCATCCCCGCCGCTCCGGACTCCCGGGCCGCGGGCACCCAGCCCGCCGGAGCTCCGACCCAATCCGCGGGCCCGCGCGAAACCGCGACGCTGCCCGCGCACCGCGTCCGCGCCGCCGCCCGTCCGGGCCCTGCCGACCGCACCGCCGCGGCCGCGGCCGCATCCGGTGCCCGCCGCGCCTCGCCGGAGCTGCAGCCCATGATCCTGCGGGCGGCGCACGAAACCGGCGTGGACTCCCGGCTGCTGGAGGCGGTCCTGCTCACCGAGTCCGCCGGCCGCCCGCGCGCGGTCTCGCCGAAGGGCGCCTCGGGGCTGATGCAGCTGATGCCCGACACCGCGCGAGCCATGGGCGTGAAGAATGTGTTCGATCCCTGGGAGAACGTGCGCGGCGGCGCCCGCTACCTGGCCCAGCTGCTGGACCGCTTCGGCGGGAGCGTGACGCACGCGCTGGCGGCCTACAACGCCGGTCCGACCGCGGTGGAGCGCCACGGCGGCGTGCCACCGTACCCGGAGACGCGCCGCTATGTCCGCCAGATCCTGGGCCGGCTCGACCGGTCCTGACCCGGGCGGGGCGGAAGCCCCGGTCCCGCAATTCCTTGAATTACGCGCCGGCCGGAACAGGTCAAGTTTTGCCGTCCGCGGCCGATACTGTCTGTCGAGGGAGGGAGCCCCATGCAGCTGCTACTCGAGGAACTGAGCCAGGTCCTGGCGGAAGAGTACCGCCACTACGAGCGCCTGTTCACGCTGAGCCAGGAGGAGCAGCGGCTGCTCGTGGCCAGTGACGCGGGCTCGCTGGACCGGGCACTGGTCGAGATGCGCGCGGTGGCCTCGCGCGTCGAGGAACTCGCGGAGCGCCGGGCGGGGATCCTGTGCAAGATCTCGGAACAGACCGGCATCCCCGCCGAGCAGCTCACCATGGAGCGGCTCTCCCAGATGTCCCTGGGCGTGGCGGCGGTGCGCCTCGACCGGCTGCGGACCGAGTTCCGCGACATGATGGGGCGCCTGCACACCCTGAACGGGCAGAACCTGCTGCTGATCCGCAACAGTCTCGACATGACCGACCGCGCAGTCCGCCTGATCCTGGGCGAGACCGGCCAGGTCCAGTTCTACGGCGAGGCGGGGAAGGCTGAATCCGCCGGCGGCCCGCGCATCGTGAGCCGGAGGATCTAGCCATGTCGGGCCTCATTTCCCAGCTCGAGATCGCCCGCCGCGCCCTTCAGGCCCAGCAGAATCTGCTGAGCGTGGTGAGCCACAACATCGCCAACGCCAACACCCCGGGCTACACGCGCCAGGTGGCGCTCCTGGGCGCCACGGACCCGGTGGACTACTTCCCGGGCCAGCTCGGCACGGGCGTGACGGTCACGCAGATCCGCCGCATGCGCGACACGCTGGCGGACGTGCAGACCCGCATGCAAAGCAGCAACGCGGGCCGCTGGGGAGTGCGCGAAAACGTCTTCGGCCAGCTCGAGGCGGTGTTCAAGGAGCCCAGCGACAACGGGCTCTCCGCCACCCTGGGCAAGTTCTTCGATTCCTACCAGGTGCTCGCCAACCACCCGGAGGACCTCTCCGCCAAGGCGGCGGTGATGAACCAGGCCCGCTCGGTCGTGGACACCTTCCACGGCCTTGCCGCCCAGCTCCAGAGCATCTCGGACAACGTGGACGGCCAGATCAAGGGCGACCTGATCAAGTTCAACAGCAACCTGCAGCAGATCGCCGCCCTCAACACCCAGATCGCGGCGGTCACCAGCGCCGGCGAGCAGCCCAACGACCTGCGCGACCGGCGCGACATGCTGCTGGACGAGATCTCCGGCATGGCCGACATCAGCTTCGACGAGCACCGCGCCGGGGTGGTCACCGTCCGCGTGGGCGGGCTGAACCTGGTGGACGGCGACCAGGTTCGCACCGTGAGCGGCGTCGCCAACGTGGGCGGCCGGATGGTCATGCAGACCACCGACGGCAACTCGGCCCCCGTGCTGCGGGGCGAGATCGCGGCCCTGGAGGAGCTCAAGGTCAACACCCTGCCCGGGTACAAGACCCAGCTGGACACGCTCGCCGCCACCTTCGCCAGCCAGGTGAACGCGATCCAGTCCACCGGCCCCACCGGGGCGAGCATCTTCAGCGGCAGCACCGCCGCGGGCCTGGGCCTGGACCCGCTGACCGAGGCCAACCCCGGCCGCATCGACACCGGCACTTCCGGCGCGCCGGGCGACAACAGCCTGGCGCTCCGCCTGGCGGGGCTGCGCGACACGCTGACCATGTCGGGGGGGACCACCACCTTCCACGGCTTCTACGAGGGCATCGTGGGCTCGGTGGGCGCGAGCAGCGCGCAGGCCATCGACATGAGCCAGAACCAGAGGCTGCTGCTCCAGCAGATGCAGAACCAGCGCGAGGCGGTGGGTGGCGTGAACAACGAGGAGGAGATGACCCATCTCCTGACCGCGCAGAAGTCCTTCCAGGCCGCCAGCCAGCTGGTGACGGCGGTGGACACGATGATGAGCACCATCCTGGCGATGGTGGCGAGGTAGTCATGCGGATCAGTTCCCGGATGTACGCGGACTTCTTCCTGAGCGACCTGCAGGCGCACCAGCAGCGGTTGTTCGAGCTCCAGCGCGTCGTCGCCACCGGGAAACGGATCCTCACGCCCTCCGACGACCCCGTGGGGGCCCAGCAGGTGGCGGCGACGATCAACGCGCTGAGCGCCAACCAGCAGTACCAGTCGAACGTCTCCGACGCCAAGACCATCGTGGAACAGGCCGCCTCGGTGGCCAAGGCCGCCGGCAAGACGCTGGCCGACGCCATCGTGACCGCCCAGCGCGGCGCCAACGACTCCAACACCGCGTCGGCCCGCACGGCGCTGGCGGCGGCAATCGACCAGCTGCTCGAGACCGCGCTGGACACGGGCAACGACCACAGCCTGAGTCGCTACACCCTGGCCGGCACCCACACCAGCACGCCGCCGTTCGTGGCCACCCGGGACGGGTCGGGCAAGATCACCGCGGTGGCCCTTGACCCGGCCGTGACCACGGACGCCATCAACCGGCAGATCGACAAGGGCAACATCCTCAAGGTCAACCTGAACGCCGCCGATATCTTCGGGGGCACGGGCGCGCCCCCGGGCTCGATCGACTACTTCGCCAGCCTCATCCAGTTGCGAGACGCGCTGGCCGCCAACGACGGCAACGCCGTCCGCGCGCTGGTCCCGCAGCTGCAGACGCTCCACGAGCAGGTGTCGGCGCAGGAGGCCCTCGCGGGGTCTCGCTGGCAGCGGCTCGACGACGTCCAGACGAAACTCGAGGACCAGGCGGTGGTGCTGCAAAGCAACCGCTCGCGCGTGGAGGACATCGACACGGCGAGCGCCGCCGCGGATCTCCAGGCGGAGCAACTCATCTACCAGCAGGCGCTGGCGGTGGGCAACAGGATCCTGCAGATGGGTCTTGGCCAGCTGCTGGGCTAGAGGGAAAGGCTCATGAAGCTCAACAACTCGCAGTTCGGCGAGGTGGACCTGCCCGATGGCGCCGTGTACGAGTTCAAGCACGGCCTCCTGGGGTTCGAGGAGCTGCGCCGCTTCGGTTACCTGCATCTCGATGAGTACGCGCCCTTCGACTGGCTGATCGCGGTGGACGAGCCCGAGATCTGCTTCCCGGTGGTATCGCCGCTGTTGCTCAACCCGAAGTACGTGGTGCCCCTGGGTGAGGTGGAACGCCGGGCCCTGGGCTCGGTGCCCGAGGACCCGGTCGTGCCGCTGGTGATCGTCTCGGTGGGGACGGGACAGCCCCATGTGACCGCCAACATGCGCGGCCCAATCATGCTCAATCCCAAGTCCCACAAGGGTATGCAGGTGGTCCTCTTCGAGAGCGGTTACCCGGTGCGGGCGGAAATTCCGCTTATCTCCGAGACACAGACCGTGCGATAATGAGCCGGGTTCGGGCGCCCGATGGCGTCCGGCCGCGGAGGCAGCAACTGATGCTGGTCCTAACACGGAAGTTGGGCGAGAACATTCGGATCGGGGACAACGTGAAAATCACGGTCCTCGAAGTCCGCGGCACGCAGGTGAAGCTCGGGATCGAAGCTCCGCCCGAGGTGATCGTTCACCGCGAGGAGATCTACGAGCGCATCCAGGAGGAGAATCGCCGCGCGGCGAACGCCTCCCCGCTGGACATCAAGGATGCCGCCCGGGTGCTCCGGAAGGTGAAACCCAAGAAGGACTGATCCTCGGCCAGATTCTGGGCGCCCGGTGGCTTATCCGCCGGCGCCCTTTTCCGTTCCGCCCGGTGGCCATTTCCCGGCCCCGGCGCTTCCTCAAGGCATTCCGTAAGATAGCCCCTCGCTTCGATTGCCTTCCCGCATGGCACATCGGTTGCTCTCCGCAGGATGTCCGGCCCGCCCGGCCATCCGTCTTCCATTTCCGCGCGAGGAGCCATGCCGCCGAAAGCCAGCATCCTGGTCGTCTGTTTCAACCACCTCGCGCACACCCGCGCCTGCCTGGAGCGGGTGCGCGACGTCACGCCCGCCGGCCTCTACGAACTGGTGGTGGTGGACAACGCGTCCACCGACGGCACCGGGGATTGGCTGGCGGCGTTCCGGGGCAGCCTCCCCGAGGGCGCCATGCAGGTGATCTCCAGCCCGGAGAACCTCGGCTTCGTGGACGGCAACAACCGCGCTGCCGAGGTCGCGGGCGGCGAGTACCTGGTGTTCCTCAACAACGACACCCTCCCCGCGCCCGGCTGGCTCGAGGCGCTGGTGGATACCGCCGAGCGCGACGCCACCGCGGGAGTCGTGTGTGCGCGCCTGCTCAACACCGACGGCACGCTGCAGGAGGCGGGCGGCATCCTCTTCTCCGACGCCACCGGATGCAACTACGGCCGCGGCGGCGATCCCGAGGCTCCCGAGTACGCCTACGTCCGCGAGGTGGACTACGGCTCCGGCGCCTGCCTGCTGGCGCGCGCCAGCCTGTTCCGGAAGCTGGGTGGCTTCGACCGCCGCTTCGCGCCCGCCTACTACGAAGACACCGACCTGTGTTTCGCCGCGCGCCGCGAGGGCCTGCGGGTGGTCTACCAGCCCGCCGCACGGGTGGTGCATCACGAGGGCGTGACCGCGGGCCGCGACACCGAGTCCGGATTCAAGAAGTTCCAGGCCGTCAACCGGCCCAAGTTCCTCGAGAAGTGGACCGCGGAACTGCGCCTCCAGCCGGTCGTGACCCGCGACCCGCGTGAGACCGCGCGCGCGGCGCACCGCATCTCGGGCCGCCAGGTGCTGATGTTCCACGAGATCCCGCCGCTCTTCGACCGCGCCTCCGGCTTCCAGCGCATCCACAACATGGTGCGGCTCCTCGCGGAGCGCGGCCACCACGTGACCGTGGCCTGCCTGCACAGCGGGGAGCACGAAGGCATCGATCTGGCTCCCTACGTGGAGCGGCTGCGCGCCACGGGAGTGATGGTGTACCCGCTGGACCGCCCGCTGCAGGGCAGCCCGCCGCGGGTGGACCCCTCCGCGGCGATGGGCGCGCTGCTCGCGGGTCGCGACTACGACGTCGCGCTGCTGCCGTTCTACGAGTCGGCCCTGCGCCTCATTCCCCGGCTGATCCAGGAGAGTCCGCGGACGCGCATCGTGATCGACTCGGTGGACCTCGATTTCCTGCGGCACGCCCGCCGCGCGCGCCAGGAGGACCTCCCGGAGACCTGGAGGCCGTTCCGTCAGATGCAGGCCCGGGAACTGGCGGCCTACCGCTGCGCCAACACCGTGCTGACCGTCACCGAGGACGACCGACTCGAGCTGCTGCGCCACCTGCCGGATCGCGACGTGCGCGTGGTGCCCGACGTCTACCACGTGGACGAGCACGAGCCCGGTTTCGAGGCGCGCCGCGACCTGGTGTTCCTGGCGGGCTTCCGCCACCTGCCCAACGTGGACGCGGTGGCGTGGTTCCACGCCGAGGTGTGGCCCCGGGTGCGCGAACTGCTGCCCGGCGTGCGCTGGCGCATCGTGGGTGACCGCCCGCCGGAATCGGTGCGGCGGCTCCACGGAGGGGACATCGAGGTCACCGGTTACGTTCCCGACCTGGCCCCGTACCTCTCCGGGGCCCGCGTCTCGATCGCCCCGCTGCGCTACGGTGCGGGGCTCAAGGGCAAGATCGCCATGGCGCTGGGCTGCGGCCTGCCGTGCGTGACCACCCCGGTGGGCGCCGAGGGCATGCACCTGGTGGATGGGCGGAACGCGAGGATCGCATCGGACCCCGAGGGGTTCGCCCGCGCCATCGCGGAGCTGTACGACTCGAAGGAGGCGTGGGAGGCGCTTTCGCGCGCGGGGCGCGAGCTGGTGCGAGAGGCGCATGGCGACGAGCGCATCGCCAGCCTCCTCGGACCCGCTCTGGGCCTGGGACCGGACGGGCCCCGGGAGGAGCGCGACCTGGGCGATCCGGTGCACCTGGCCGACGCCATGAGCCGCGGGCACGAACTGCTCGAGTCCAACTCCCCCGAGGCCGCGTCGGAAATCTTCGCCCGCGTGCTGGGCGCCCATCCGCACCTGCCCGGGGCCGTGTCCGGCCTGGCGCTCTCCCTGGCCGCCATGCGCGACTTCGGCGCCGCGGGCGAGCTGATGCGGCGGGAGTTGCTTGAAACCCCGCGACCCGCCGTGCTGCTGGTGGCCTGCGGGCGCGTGCTGGAGGCCGCCGGGCGGGTGCAGGACGCCGTCGGACAGTACCAGCAGGCGATCAACCTGGAGCCCGCCAACACCTGGGCGGTATCCGAGGCCACGCGCCTCGCGGAGACCCACGGGAACCTGCCGGTGGCGGCCAGCGGCTATGCGCGCCTGTGCGAGCTGATGCCCGGCGAGCTCGCGCCGGCCCTGCGGCGCGCCGACCTCCTGGCGCGCATGGGCGATTACGCCGGGGCGCGGGACGCGACCGCCGAGGCGCTGCGCCGCGCGCGCGCCCAAAGCCGGATGGACCTGGTGGAGGGCCTGGAGGAGGCGCTGCGGGCCCGGCCTGCGCCGCGCCCCGGGAAGGCGGAGGCGTGCGCGGCCTGAGCGCGGCGTTGGTCGGCGGCTCGGGCGCCCTGGGCCACGCGCTGGTCGCCGAGTGGCTGGCGCGCGGACACTCGGTGCGCGTGCTGGGCAGGTCGGAGGCCTCCGCCCGCGGGTACGCGGAGCTGGCGGGCCGGGAGGGATTCCTGGGTTTCAGCGCGGGCGCCGTGGGCAACCCCGAGGAGCTGCTGCCGGTGTTCTCGGAGCGGCCGGCGGTGTGTTTCTGGCAGGTGCCGCGTGCCTCCGCCGCGGACGCGTCGCCGCGTGAGGCGTTCCGCCGCGTGGTCGGCGAGGCGCTGGAGGTGGTGGAGGCGTGCCGGGCGCACCGGGCGCGGCTGGTGCTCGCGGGCAGCTCCGAGGTGCTGGAGCCCTACCGCGGCCGGGAGAAGCAGTCGGAGTCCTGGCCCACCGCGGCGCGCACACCGCGCGCCGCGGCGCTCCTGGCGGCCGAGCAGCTGGCGCTGTCCTGCGATCACACCCACGGTTTGCCGGTTTCGGTGTGCCGGGTGTTCGGCGCGTACGGCCCCGTTCCCGAAGGGGAGGAGGACGACAGCGTGATCGCCACGTTCGCCCGCCGCGTCGCCCGCGGCGAGAAGGTGAAGATCCACGGCGACGGCCGTCAGAGCCGCGACTTCGTGCACGCCCGGGACGTGGCGCGGCTGCTGGCCGAGATGGGCGAGGATCTCCGCGTGCACGGCACGGTGGTGCACGCCGCCTCCGGCGAGGAGACGCGCCTCTCCGAGCTGGGGCGCTCCATGTCGGCGGGGGTCGGCTACACCTTCGTCACCCACCCCGCGCCGCTGGCCGAGATCGGCCGCATGCGCGGGGACCCCTCGCTCGCGGCGCGGCTGCTGCGCTGGGCCCCGTCGGTGACGCTCCGGGAAGGGCTGCGCGAGATGCGCGCCTGGGCCGCCGCGGACGCGGGCCGAACCCGCGATGCCCGCGGCGCGGCCTGGAGAGCCGCCTCGTGAGCGCGCTGCGCCAGCCGATCCGCCCCGCGGGGCTGCCCGAGGGACTGGAGGACCACCTGGAGGTGGTCGCGCTGACCCGACCGGTCCCGTTCCGCACCGCCGCGCAGGCGCTGTCGCGCACGCTGGGCCTGGGGCCCGGCGCGCGCGTGGCGCTGCCGGTGTGGGGCTGCACGCAGGCCGCCGAGGCTCTGAGGCGGGGCGGTTGTGACGTGGTCCCGCTGGATGTGGATCCCGACACCGGGCGCCTGGATGTGTCCTCGGTGGCCCGCGAAGGCCGGGGCTTCGAGGCCCTGTGGTGCGCCGACGTGGACGGCCTGCCGCCGGACGGACCGCAACTGGCCGCCCTGGCCCGGCGCCGTGACGCGGTGGTGGTCGAGGAGGTGCGCGAGTCGCTGGGGGCGATGGCCCAGGGCTTCCTTCCGGGGGCCCACGCCGACGCGGTGCTGCTGCACGGTCCCGACCGCGCGGCGCGCATCGCCTCGGCCGACGCGGGCACGGTGGAGGAGGCGGGTCGCAAGCTGCCCCCGCCCTCCGTTGAGGTGGGGGCGCCGGCCGATCCGGCGCTGGAGGAATTCCTGGCGGCCCTTCCCGCGCGCGTCGCGGGGCAGCGCCGCCTGGCCGCGCTCTGGGAATCCGCCTGGGGCCCGCTGGATGGCGTCCGCCTGCCCGAGTACGCGCGCGGCACCCGCGGCACGTGGCCGCGCTACACGGTGCGGGTGCTGTTCGGCTCGACGGCCTATCCCAACGCGGCATGGGCGCGCCAGCTGCACGCGCGCGGCGTGCGCGTGGCGCGGCCGCAGCTGCGGCTGGCCCTGGGGCTGGACCCCGACGATCCTCACGTGCGGCGGAGCTTTCCCGGCGCGGTGGAGTACCTGCGGCGCGCGCTGAGCTTCCCGTGCGAGGCCGCGGTGACGCTGGAAGAGGCGGAGCGCACGGTGTACGCGCTGGACGAGCTGGCCCGCCGCGAGGCGGCCGGCCACGAAAGGCGACCGGACGGAGGCCGAGATGCTGGGTGACGTGGTGCGCTGGGCGCCGCTGACCGGATTCCTGGAGGACGCCGGCCTGGACTGCTCCTCGGTGCTGGAACTGCGGCACGGCCGGGACGGGTGGAATGGGGCGTGGGACGCGCCGCACCTGGGCCTGGGGCCGGTGTACGGGGCGCGTCCGGGGCGGGCGGAGATCACGCTGCTGGGCGATCCCGCCCGGCCGGCGCTGCGCGAGGGCGCGGTGCGGGCCGTGGCGTGGACCGACGCCGGCGCCGACCTGGCGGAAGGGGAACTGGAGGCGATCCTCACCGCCGCGATGCGGGTGGCCGCGGAGCTGGTGGTGGTGGCCGCCCCCGCGGGCCTGGCCGGGAGAATCGAGTGGCACGCCCGCTCCGACGGGCGCTTCGAGACCCGCAGGCTCCCCTGGGGCAGCGCGGCGGTGGAGTGCGCCGCCGCCCAGGCCGACCGGTTGCCCGAGGTGCGCCCCGAGGTGAGCCGCGCGCTGCGCTCGCAGCGCGGCGCGTGGGCGCGCCTGGCTCGGTCCACGGCCTCCCCGGATTCGGGGCGCACGCTGGTGGTCCTCACGCGCCTGGAGCCCCGGGTGCCCGTGCTCGACAGCCTCTCCGGGCTCCCGGGCTCCGGCCCGGCCGCCGTGGCGGAGGCGCTGGCGCCGGCCCTGCTGTGCCCGGCCTGCGCCGCCGCCGCGGTTTGCGCCACCGGCCGCGAATGCCGTCCGCTGGAGTGCACCGCGTGCGGCGCGGGCGCGGCCGCCGGCCTGCGCGGCTTCCCGGACCTGCGGCCCTCCGCGTGGCGGTGCGACCCGGCCACGAAGCGTCCCGACGCCACCGTGGTGATCCCCGCCTACGGGAAGTCCGAATGGACGCGGCAGTGTCTCGCCTCGCTCTTCTCCGTCCCCGCGGGGGCCAGCTTCGAGGTGGTGGTCGTGGACAACGCCTCGGTGGAGGACCCGCGCGAGGCGCTGGCGGAGTTCCTGCCGCGCATCCGGCTGATCCGCAACCCGGTGAATGTCGGGTTCGCGAGGGCCTGCAACCAGGGCGCGCGCGCGGCCGCCGGTTGCCACGTGCTGCTGCTCAACAACGACACCGAGGCGCACCCGGGCTGGCTCGGGCCGCTGGTGGAGGCGCTGGACCAGGACCCCACGGTGGGGATCGCGGGCAGCAAGCTGCTGTTCCCCGACGGGACCATCCAGCACGCCGGCGTGACGGTGGCCGGCAACCCCGACTTCCCGCAGGGGGTGACCGGGTTCCACATCTACCAGCACGACCCGGCCGGGGCCCCGCACGTGGACCGTCCGCGGGACTTCCAGGTGGTCACCGCGGCGTGCTGCCTGGTTCGCGGGGAATTGTTCGACGCGCTGGGCGGTTTCGATCCCGCCTACTGGAACGGCTTCGAGGACGTGGACCTGTGCTTCCGCGCCCGGGCCCACGGCTTCCGCGTGGTGTACCGACCCCGCAGCGTCCTCACGCACCACGAGTCCATGGGCGGCCCGGAGCGCTTCTCGCGCATGTCGCACAACGCCAAGGTGCTCAACGCCCGGTGGGCGGGGCGGGTGCGGCCCGACGTTCATCCGGTGCATCTCGAGGACGGGTTCCTGACCTGCTGGCGCCGCCGGGGCGGGGGGCCGCGCACGGAGGTGCTGCCCGTCGGCCTCACCTCCGTGGTGCTCCTGCCCGGGCATGGCGTGCGCCAGGCCGCGGAGTGCGCGGAGGCGGTGCGCCGCCACACGACGCTGTCCCACGAAATCCTGGTGGCCTGGGACCCGGGCTGCGGGGCATTCCCCGCGGAGCTGGCGCGGCTGGGTGCGCGCGCGGTCGGGACCGGGTCCGCCCCGGGCCTGTCCCGCGCCGCCAACGCCTCCGTGCGCGCGGCCAAGGGACGCTTCGTGGTGCTGCTCGACGACCGGGCCCGGGTGACCGCCGGGTGGCTCGAGGGGCTCCTGGGGGCGCTGGCCGACCGGGACGCGGCCGGCATGGCCGGCCCGCTGCTGCCGGTGCCCTCCGGCGCCCAGGCGGTCGGCGAGGCGCTCTGCTCGGCCGGGCCGGCGGAGGCCGCGGCGCAGCTGCGCGCGCTGCGGCGGATGGACTACGCGGACACTCCCGGGCTCCGTCCCGAATGCCTGGCGCTCCGGTGCGAGGTGGTGGAGCGCATCGGCGAGCTGGACGAGGCGCTGGACGGGCAGGCGGCCGTGGACGACTTCTGCCTGCGGGCCCGGGAGTCGGGCCTGGGGCTCACGGTGGCCCGCGACACCTACGTGCACGTGGACGGCGGGGACCCGGAGGAAGGCGCGCCTTCGGCGGCGCGGGCGTTCGCCCTCAAGTGGGGCGTGACCGCGGCGGAGTACTTCCTGCTGGGGCACCCGCCGGTGCGCGCCGTGCCGGACCTGCCCGAGGCGGGCGACCCCGCGGTGCGCGCGCTGCTGCGCGCCGCATCGGAAGAGCTCGACGCGGGGCTCGTGCGCGAGGCGGTGGCACGCCTCGAGGCCGCCCACGCCACGGGCGACGGGCCGGCGGAACTGGCGCTGCTGCTGGGGATTGCGCGCTGCGCTTGCGGAGACTTCGAAGCCGGGGCCCGGGAATTCGCGGAGGCCGTGCGACGCGCCCCGCGCTCGCGACGGGCGCTGGGCCACCTGGCCCACGTGCTCCGCCACCTGGGGCGCGGGGAGGAGGCCGCCGGGGCGTTCTCCCGGCTGCTCGAACTGGATCCACAGGATCCTGAGGCGCTGCTGGACACCGGGGACTGCCTGCTCTCCATCGGGCGCACGGACATGGCGGTGCAGTGCTTCCACCTGGCCCGCAAGCTGGCCCCGCGAAACGAGGACATCCACGACCGGCTGCGCCTGCTGGGCGCCGCCGGGGAGGAGGAACTGCCCCTTGCCGGTTGAACGCGGAATCGAACCCCGGCTCACGTCCATCCTGGTGCCGGTATGGAACCAGCTGCCGCTGCTGCGGCTGGCTCTCGAGAGCATCGGCCGCCACACCCGGCAGCCCCACGAGATCGTGATCGTGGACAACGGCTCCCGCGCGGACGTGCGCGAGGACCTCGCCGGCCGCGACGTGCGCCTGATCGTGAATCCCGGGAACCGCGGCTTCGCGGCTGCCGTCAACCAGCTGGTGGACGCTTCCCGCGGCGGGACGCTGGTGCTGCTCAACAGCGACGTGCAGGTCACTCCGGGCTGGCTGGAGGAGCTGCACGAGGCGCTGGCGTTGCCCGGCGCGGGGCTGGCGGGCCCGCTCACCAACAACTGCTCCGGTGCGCAGTGCGTCCCGGTGGACTACGCGCGCAGCGGCGGGCCCGACGGCGTGGCCCGCACCCTGGCCGCCACGCGCTTCGGCGCGGTGCGCGAGGTGGAGCGATTGGTGGGTTTCTGCCTCGCCTTCACCCGGGAGACGGCCGACGCCGTGGGCGAATGGGACGAGCGCTTCGGGATCGGCAACTTCGAGGACGACGACTACTGCCTGAGGACCCGCCTGCTGGGCCTGAAGTGCCTGGTGGTGGAAAGCTGCTTCGTGCACCACGAGGGCAGCGCCACATTCCGCGCCGAGGGCGTGGACTACATGGCGTTGATCGAACGCAACCGCGCCCTGTTCCAGCAGAAATGGCGCAACCCGGAGCTGGCGCTGCTGCCCAGCCTGCTCCGGCGGCTGGAGACGGCGCAGCGGGCGGCGTAGCGGCCGCCGCGCGCATCGAGGAGGAACACCGTGCCCGAGGTCCGGCTTTCGCTGTGCATGATCGTCAAGAACGAGGAGGTCCACATGCGCGAGTGCCTCGCGATGGCCTCCGAGTTCGTGGACGAGATGATCGTCGTGGACACCGGCTCCACCGACCGCACCGCGCAGATCGCGAGGGACGCCGGCGCGCGGGTGTCCGGGTTCGCGTGGACCGGCGATTTCGCCGCCGCACGGAACGCGTCGCTGGCGCAGGCGACCGGGGACTGGGTGCTGTACCTGGACGCCGACGAGCGCATCGACTTCTTCAACGGCGCGCGGCTGCGCCGGTTCCTGGAAAATGCCGATGAGTACCTCCCGGCGATGTGCCTGCGGATCGAGAGCGAGGCCCGGCACCGCCATTCCGGAGTGTGGCTGTCCCACTACTATCCCCGCGTCTTCCGCCGCCTCCCGGGAGTGCGCTTCGAGGGAGCGCTCCACGAGCAGGTGATCGGGCCGGACGGGCCCCTGGCGGCGGCGGCCCAGCGCGTCCCGGTGGTGATCCGCCACCTCGGTTACGCCGACCCGCAGCGCGAGCCGGCCCGCCGCGCGCGGAACCTGGCCATCGTGGAGGAGGAGGCGCGGCTGCGCTCCGACGATCCCATGGTGCAACGCAACCTCGCCAACGCGCTGATGGCAATGGGCGAGTACGAGCGCGCCCGGGGCCTGTTCCGCAGGCTGCTCGAGGCGCCGCTGCCAGCGGAGTTCCTGCAGCAGGCGCACTGGAACCTGTGCATCTGCGCCCTGGAGACGGGGCGAAACGCCGAGGCCCTGGAGGCGATCGGCGAGGACGACCGGACGCAGTGCGGGATGTTGCTGCGGGCGGAGGCCGCCCGCCGCTCGGGCGACCCCACCCGCGCGGCGGAAATCCTGACCTCGCTGCTGGAATCCCCGCCCCCGCCCAGCGACGCGGTGATGGACTTCCACGCCGAGCCGGTGCACGTGCGCGTGCAGCTGGCCCTGTGCGAGCGGATCCGCGGCTACCCGGCGCGCGCCCGCGCCCACCTGGAGGCGGCGCTGCGCCTGCAGCCCAACTCCGCGGAGGCGCTGCTGGAGTTGGCGTCGCTGGATGAGGTGGCCGGGGAGCTGGAGAGCGCCCGGGCCCACCTGGAGAAGGCCACCCGGCTCACACCGCACCTGCCCGAAGGGCACCTGGCCCTGGCCCGCGTGCTGATGGGGCTGGGCCGGCCCCACGAGGCGCGCGCCGCGCTGGCGTCGGGCGCGGCCCACGTGCCGGGAAACGCCGAGCTGCTGCGGTTGCAGGAGACCATGGACGAGGATGAGCTGGTCTCCGGCAGCCGCGTCACCGGGGCGGACCTGAGCGTGTGCATGATCGTGCGGGACGCGCGGCCTTCGCTGGAGCGCGCGCTGGCCAGCGTGCGCGGCGTGGCTGATGAGATCGTGGTCGTGGACACCGGCTCGGTGGACGGCACGCCCGACCTGGCCCGCGCGATGGGCGCCGCGGTGATCACGACCACCTGGGACGATGACTTCTCCGCGCCGCGCAACCTGGCGCTGTCCCACGCCCGGGGCCCGTGGGTGCTGGTGCTGGATGCGGACGAGGAGCTGGACCCCGATTCCGTGGACGAACTCCGGGCCCTGCTCCGCGGCGGGCGCTGGGACGCGGCCGAGGTGGTGATCGCCAACCGCATGCGCGACGGCGAGGCGGTGAGCGGGGTGTCCCACCATTACTGCCGCGTGTTCCGCAAGCTCCCGGGCGTGGCCTTCGAGGGCCGGGTGCACGAGCAGGTGCTTCCCTCGCTGGTGCGGGGGGGGGCGCGGCTGGCGCGGAGCAACATCCGCATCCTGCACGCGGGTTACGGCCTGGACGCGCAGACGCTGCGCGTCAAGCAGGAGCGCAACCTGAGACTGCTGCACCGGGAGATCGCGGAACGTCCGGGGGACCGGTTCCTGTTGTTCCATCTGGGCGTGACCCTCTTCGCGCTGGGACGCAACGCCGACGCGGTGATCCCGCTGGAGGCCTCGCTGCACGGGCGCTCGCTGCCGCCCGAGGCCCTGTCGCTGGCGCACGTCAAGCTGGCGCAGATCGCGCTCGCGGAGGGCAACCGGGAGACCGCCCGCTCCCACCTGGACGAGGCCGAGGCCGCCCGCCCGAACAGCGCGCTGGTGACCTACCTGCGCGCGGGCATCGAGTTCATGGGGCGCGACTACCAGGTCGCGGCGGAGTTGCTGGGGAGGCTGCTGGCCTCGGGACAGGGCCTGGCATGCGAGGAGAGCCTGGACGAGGGCCCGCTGCGCCTGGACCACGGAAACTGCCTCTACTACCTGGGCCGCTTCGGGGAGGCCGTGCGCGAATACATGCGCGCGGCGGAACTGCAGCCGGAGTCCGCGCTGGCCCGCTACAACCTGGGCAACGCCCTGTACCAGTCGGGACGCTACGGCGAGGCCCTGCAGTCCTTCGACCGCGCCCTGTCGCTGGACCCGGGTCTTCAGCCCGCGCGGCACAACGCGTGGCAGTGCACGCTGCGGATCGCCGAGCAGATGGAACGCGAGGGGCGGGACCTGGAGCTGGCCGCGCTGGGCGTGGTCGGGGCGCCGCGGGAACTGCGCACGCGCGTGGCGGCCGCCCGGATCCGGGCCCACCTGCCCGGCGAGGCGCTGGAATTGCTCGAGGAGCTCTTCCGCGAGGACAGCGGCGACCCGCACACCGAGTTCCTGCGTGCGGTGGCGCTGCGGGAAGCGGGGCGCGTGGCGGAGAGTCTCAAGGTGTTCGAGAGGCTCACGCCCCAGCACGCTTCGGACGCGCAGCTGCTGTCGCAGTACGCCCTGGCGCTGCTGGCCGCGGGGCGCGAGGACGAAGCCGCCGGGGCGTACGAGCGCGCCCTGGCCGCGGATCCCTCGCTGGCCGGGCGGGCAGCCGCCTGATTGCGCCGGCGCCCGCCGGATTGGCCGGGCGCCCACCACGAGGCCGGTCGGAGGGTGCGCGCGGGCCCGGCACCGCGGTCCGCCGGCACTTCCCGCACCCCGGCGGCGCGCCGGGGTCCGCCCGGCTAAAGTTCCTGCGAGTAATGCCGAAAACCCAGTCCAGACGGTTGGATCCCCGGTGAGGAGCTCGGCCCGGCGATGGGATCCCCGAACGCAGAGGGATCTTGCGAGACCCTCGGGTATGGAAACCCGCTTCGCCACGGATGGTGAAGCACCACAAGGAGTCATCTCCCAATGGCGTCTTCGGACATTTCACGGATCCGGTCCAACATCCAGAGCTTGAACATCCTGCAGGCCCTGCGTGGTGTGAGCCGCGACCTGGCTGTCCACCAGCTGCGCCTGGCGACCGGAAAGCGGATCAACGAGGCCGGTGACGACCCCGCGGGTCTGACCATCGCCAGCAAGCTGGACATCCGGAATCGTAACCTCAACCAGGTGATGGACAACCTGGGTGAGGCGAAGAACCTCATCGGCGTCGCCGAGGGCGGCCTCGAGAAGATGAAGGACGTGCTCTCCGAGATGTCGTCCAAGATCCTGAAGGCGGCCTCGGACTCCCTGGGCACCACCGAGCGGCAGGCGATCTCGGCGCAGCTGACCCAGCTGACGAACGAAATCAACAGCATCGCCAGCGACACCTCGTTCAACGGTGTGTCCCTGCTGGCGAGCGCGGTGACCTTCACCTTCCAGACGGGCGAGGGCAGCCAGACCGCCTTCACGTCGGGCAACTACTCGGCGACCGCGCTGGCGATGACGCAGATGAGCGGCCTCACCTCGGGCACCGTCATCAACAGCAGCAACTACTCCACGTACCTGCAGGAAGTGACCTCCGCGCTGGCCACGGTCAACTCCGGCCTGACCACCGTGGGATCGCTGACCAACCGGTTCACCGTCAAGGAAGACGTGATCGCGGTGGCCATCACCAACACCGAGGCGGCCTACAGCCGAATCATGGACGCCGACGTGGCCCACGAGCAGATGCTGGTGGTCCGCGACCAGATCCTGCAGCAGACGTCCACGTCCGTGCTCGCCCAGGCGAACGTGAACTCGCAGGCGCTGCTGGCCCTGTTCCGCTAGGCCGGGACCGGGCCTGGGATCCCTTCTTTGAGGATCCCGTGACGAATCCGTGCGCCCGGCGGGGGCCGAAGGGCCCCCGCCGGGACCGCCGGAAACCCGGAATCACGGACCCGGGATGGGAAGCCCGGGGAAGGGAAACCGGGGATGAGAGACCCGGGATGAGGTCCCGGGATCAACGGAAGCAACACCAACGCAGCGAGGCCCCCTTTGCCGTCGAACCTGGACTCCAGCAGCCGCCGTTACGTCGAGCACGACCTCCTGAGCCGCAACCCGCAGGAACTCGTGCTCGCGGCCTACGACCTGGGACTGAAGGGCTGCCGCAAGCAGGACCGGTCGCTGGTGCGCGACGTGCTCACCGAGCTGATCGCGGCGCTCGACTTCAACCAGCCCGTCGCGGGCAACTTCCTGGTGCTGTACGACTACGCCCTGCGCGAAGTCCGGGAAAACCGCTTCGAGCAGCCCGAACGCATCCTCTCCTGCCTCCGCGACGCGTGGAAGCAGGCGATGGAAGAGAGCCGCCACGCGGCCCTGACCGGCAAGGAAGCCGGAATGTCCACCGCGGCCTGACGCCGCGGGGGGAGGAAGCACCATGGCCACCACGTCCAGCGTGAGCTCCACATCGGGGGGCAAGTTCGCCACCCAGATCGAGCAGCTCCTGCAGCTGGAACGCGGCCCGATCAACAAGCTGATCGCGCGCCGCTCCCAGCTGGACGTGACGCGTGGCATCCTCAGCGACATCGGGAAGATGCTCTCGGACCTGCGCACGGCGGTGGACGGCCTGCGCGGCACCGGCACGCTCTCCCCGCTGCTGGGCTTCAGCGTCACCAACTCCAACGCCCAGGTGGTCAGCGCCACGGCGGCCGCGGGCGCGGCCCGCGGCACCCACCAGGTGACGGTCACCGAGCTGGCCCAGTCGCACATGCTGGGCAGCGGCAGCTTCAACAAGTCGGCCACCGACTTCGCGGCCGGCGACTACGCCTTCGACATCACGGTGGGCGGCACGACCACCCGCATCCAGGTGACCCTGGGCGCGGGGCTCAGCGACGACACCGCGCTCTCGACGATCGCGCAGGCCGTGAACGCGGCCGGCATCGGCGCCAGCGCCTCCGTGATCACCACCGACGCCGCCGCCGGCACGCGCCGGCTGGTGCTGCAGTCCACCAAGACCGGCGTGGAGAACCTGGTCGCCAACGTGGCGGACGCCACCGGCGGCCTGGCGGCCCAGCTGGGCATCCAGGGGGCCTCCACGTCCTCCTCGTACTCGGCGGCCACCATCCAGCAGGCCAGGGACGCGGCCTTCAACCTGGACGGGCTCGACCTGTCGTCGGCCAGCAACCAGGTGGCCAACGTGCTCTCCGGGGTCACGCTCACGCTCAACGCGAAGAGCGCCACCCCGGTGAGCTTCACGGTCGCCGCCGACGGCACCGCCACGCGGAAGGTCGTGGACGACTTCATCACCAAGTACAACGCCGTGCTGGGCTACGTGCGGGCCAAGAGCGCCATCTCCGATGACGGCAAGACCCGCGGCCCGCTGTCCGGAAACAGCTCGTTCGGTTCGCTGCGCGGCGACCTGCGCGACATCACCGGCGGGCGGGTGGACGGAGTGTCGGCCGGCGCCCCGGCGGGGCTGTACGACCTGGGCATCGACGCGGCCCAGGACGGCACGCTCTCGGTCACCGACGAAAGCAAGCTCGCCGCGGCGCTCGACGCCAACCCGGCGCAGGTCGTGGCGGTATTCGCGGGAAGCAACGGAGTCGCCTCGCGGCTCTACACCCTGGTCGACGACTTCACCTCAACCGGCGGCAGGCTTCGCCTCGAGACCCGAGCTCTCGACGACCTGTCCGCTTCACTCGACGCCAGGAAGGCGGGATTGGAAGATCGCCTGGATCGCAGGCGGAAACAGCTCGTGGCGCAGTTTGCCCGACTTCAGGATCTTGCCAACTCGCTGGCAGACCGGCAGTCACAGCTGTCCAGTTTGACGGGCGGTTAGGCGCCCGTGCCAAGAGAGGACGGCATGAGCTCGATCGAACCACTCAAGCCCGGAACCCCGATGCCCACGACGTGGGACAGCGGGGCCGTGGCGGAACCGGCGTCCGGCGACGGAACGCATGATGCCGGCACGACCCGCGCGCCGGTCCGGCCCCACGTGATGGGGCAGGCTCCGGAGGGCGGCGAGAAGCAGCCCGGTCCCACCCCGGTGGGCACGCGGGTGATGTTCAGCGTGGACCAGCAGTTGCGGGAGACCATCATCCGCGTGGTGGACAAGGACAGCGGCGACGTGCTGCGCCAGATCCCCACGGACGAGGCCCTTCGCATCCGGCGCGCCTACGCCAAGGAACAGGAGAAGGAACCCGACACGGGCGAGGGCGGCGTTGCCTGAGACTTCCCGCCACCCGGCCCGTGAACTGTTTGATTCCGCCCGGCGCCTGAGGTCCGCTCTCCGGAGCATGGACTTCCAGGCCGCCGCGCGGGCGGGCGCCGAGTGCGATGAGCACGTCCGGGCCCTCCGCGCGGCCGGCGCCCCGGCCCCGGAGCCGAGGCGCTGGGCCGAGGCGGCCACCCGGATGCTCGCGCTCTGCCACCGCGCCGTGGTGACGGAGCAGGACCGGGTGGCCCGCGAGCTGGAATCGCTGGAGATGCAGGAGCGATGCGCTTCCCGGTACGCGGGAAAAGACCCCGTGCGCCGGCGCAGCGCCTGAAGCCGAAGCCGAACCCGACACTCACCGCACCCGCGGGCGCGAGCGCCCGGGAGAGAGCCAGCATGCCGATTCCGCCGATCGACCGGTTCCGAGCCGCCGAGGGAAGCCAGCCCCCGCGCAAGGCTTCCGCCAGCGACGCCTCCCGCAAGCCGGACCGGCCGTCCTCGGACGAGATTGACATCTCCGAGGAGGGCCGCGACCAGCTGCGGGTGCACGAGGCCGTGGTGGCCGTGAAGCGGGCGGCGGCGGACGTGCCGGATGTCCGGGAGGAGCGGGTGCAGCAGGCGCGGCAGCGCGTCCAGGAGGGCTACTACGAGCGTCCCGAGGTCCGGGGCTCCATCGTCGAGGCCCTCCTGAGCGCGTTCCGCAAGCCGGCCCACTAGGACCGTGCGCGGAACCGGAGCACCCGGCCGAGCCGGTGCGGGGCGCCCCCGGGGCGCCTGAAAGCCAGAGTCTCCTTCACCAGGCCCCCGGCCTCGGAGAGTTCCCCGAATGCTACTCGCCGAACTCCAGCAGAAGGTGGAGCGCACTCCCAATCTGCCGTCGCTCCCCGTGGTGGTCACCAAGATCATCGCGGCGGTGGACGACCCCAAGTCCTCCGTGTCGCGGCTCAACGAGCTGATCAGCCAGGAGCCGGCGCTCGCCGCCCGGATGCTGCGCCTGGCCAACTCCGCGTACTTCGGCCGCCGCAACGGGATGGTCTCGCTGCCCCAGTGCGCCCTGGTGCTCGGCTTCAACACCATCCGCAGCCTGGCCCTGTCCGCCTCCGTGCACCGCATGATCGCGGGCGCGGGGGCGAAGACGTTCCAGCCCCAGGAGTTCTGGCGGCACTCGCTGGGTGTGGGCGTGGGCGGCCGGGTGCTGGCCCGCGCGGTGGGCCGCGACAGCGAAGCCGCGATGTCCGCGGGCCTGGTCCACGACCTGGGCAAGCTGGTGCTCGACGTGGTGGCCACGGTCGAATACGAGGAGGCCCTGGCGTCGGCGAAGGAGCGGCAGAACTCCGCGTCCGACGCCGAGCGGGAGTTCCTGGGTGCCTCGCATGGCGAGGTGGGTGGATGGCTGGCGACCAAGTGGAAGCTCCCCGACGTCATCGTGGCGGCCATCACTCACCACCACTCACCCGCCGCTGCGGACGCGCAGCACCAACCGCTGGTGCACCTGGTGGCGCTGGCGGATTCCCTGGCCCACGCGCTGGACGCGGGCCGGGCCGCGGCGGACGTGGACGCCACGCTGTGGCAGGCGGCCACCGTGCCCTTCGAGCGCGCGGCGGACCTGGCCGTCGAGTTCCAGAAGGAATGGAAGCAGGCGGAGGAAGTGATGGGCACGCCGGACGCGGAGGTCCCGCAGGCCGCCTGACGGCCCGCGGGGGAGGGCGCCGGTGCTCCAGGCGATCAAGGTGGCCGCGCCGGCCGTGGACGACCGCGCGGAGCTGGAGCTGGGCCTGGCGCGCATCCGGGAACTCACGGATGTGGCCGCGCTGCTCACCTCCACCTTCGACCGGGACCAGATCCTCAGCACCCTGATGGACGCGGCCCTGCACATGGCGGGCGCCGAAGTGGGCTGCCTGTGGCTGGAGGCCGAGACCCCGCACGCGCGGGTGGCATGGGGCCTGGAAGGGGACGTGCTGGAGCAACTGCGGCTCCAGGGAGGCGAGACCGTTCCCGAGTGCGTCACGCGGACCGGGGAGATGGTCTGGTCGCCGGATTGCCTGCACGACCCGCGCTTCCAGAGCGTGCCGCAGGGCGTGAGCCTGGAGTCGCTGGTCGCGGTTCCGCTGCGGCACAAGGGTCACGCCCTCGGCGCGCTGGTGATCGCCAACCTGGCCTACGAGGGCCTGGATGCCGCGGCCGCAGACAGCCTGGGCGCGCTGGCGGGCCTGGCCACCGTGGCCATCGAGAACGCCCGGCTGCACCAGGTGGACCTCGAGAAGCAGGCGCTCGAGCGGGAGCTGGGCATCGCCCGGCAGGTCCAGATGGCGCTGCTGCCCGGCCGCGAGCCGGAGGGCACCGGCATCCGCTGGGCCACCGCGTACTTCCCGATGGGCAAGGTGGGGGGCGACTACTTCGATTTCGTGCGCGGCCCGGGGGGCGCGGCGGGGGTGGTGGTGGCGGACGTCTCCGACAAGGGCGTGCCCGCGGCGCTGTTCATGGTGGCCACGAGAAGCCTGGTGCGCCGCGAGGCGGCGCTGCACTCGGACCCGGCGGGCGCGGTGCGCGGCGTCAACCTGGCGCTGTGCGAGGACACCGAGCGCTACGCATCCGTGTTCGTGACGCTCTTCTACGGGCTGTACGAAGCCGCCACGCGGACCTTTCGCTACGCCAACGCGGGGCACTGCCCGGCGCTGTGGCTGCCGCGCGAGGGCGAGCCGGCCTGGCTCACCGCCCGGGGCGGCGTGCTGGGCCAGTTCCCGGAGATGACCTACGTGGCCGGCGAGGTGACGCTGGCGCCGGACGATCTCCTGGTGTTCTACACCGACGGGGTGACCGAGGCGCACGGCCCCGACGACTCGCTCTTCGGGATGGAACGGCTGCTGGCCACCGTGCGCGCCGCGCGCGGGCTGCCGGTGAAGGAGCTGGCCGCGCGCATCGTGGAGGAGGTCCGGCTGTACGCGGGGCCCGGGGGCGTCTCGGACGACCTGACCGTGCTGGTGGGGAGGGCGGAGTGAACCGCGACGCCGGCCGCCTGGGAGCGGCGCAACACTGGTTCCGGGTGGAACTGCCCAGCGACCCGGCCATGCTGCCGTGGGTGAGCCACGGTCTGCGGACATTCCTCCGCGCCAGCGGGTGGAGCCGGAGGGACACCTTCCGGATCGACCTGGCGGTCAACGAGGCGATGCACAACGCCATCACGCACGGCAACAGCCGGCGGGCCGACCGCACCGTGGAGCTGGTGGTGAGCGACGTCGAGGACGGCGTGTGGTTCGACGTGGTGGATCGCGGGAACGGCTTCGACGTGGGCCGCCTGCAGTCCGTCACCGAACGCAACCGCGAGATGCTGGAGGGGGGGCGCGGGGTGGCGTTGATGCTGCGGCTGATGGACAACGTGGAGGTGGTCCGCGGCCCGGGTGAAAACCGGGTCCGGATGTGGAAGACGCGCCCCGGCGCAATGGAAATGCGCAAGGCCGGGTGACCGGCAACCCCGAAACCCCAAGGAGCGGGAGATGACACTGAAGAAATCGCAAGTGCCCAACGGAGTCGTCCTGGAGGTCTCGGGACGCCTGGACGGCGAGGCCGGCAACCTCCTCGTGGAGGAGATCTCCGCGCTGGCGCAGTCCGGGCTCCACGTGGCCATCGACCTGCGGGCGGTGCCGTTCGTCAACAGCGCGGGGCTGGCCTCGCTCATCACCTGCCTCAAGCGCTGCCGGGAGCGGCGCGCCACGCTGCGCCTGCTCTCGCTGCAGCCGCAGGTGCAGGAAGTGTTCGAGCTGACCCAGCTTTCGCACGTCTTCGGCATGCACCGGTCCATGGACCAGGCGGCCTGAACGTGACCCCGGGCAGGGACATCCCCGGCGTGATCGCCGGTTCGGGCCCGGACATCGAGCAGCTCCTGGCCGAGGCCGGGAGCCCCGAGGACCGGGTGCGCCGGCGCGCCGCGTCGCGGCTGGGCCTGTGCCGGGATTCCCGCGCGGTGCCGGCGCTGGTGGGCCTGCTCTCCGATCCGCGCCAGAGCGTGCGGGAGACCGCCGCCGAGGCGCTGCGCATGCGCGGGGGCCAGGACACCGCCGCCGCGCTGGGCGGGCTGCTGGGATCCAACGACCTGGGCCTGCGCAACCGCGCGGGCTCCGCGCTGGCCGGCCTGGGTGAGCACGCGGTGGGCGTGCTGGTGGGCGCGGCCGCCGCGGCCGAGCCCAGCACGCGGAAGTTCGCGCTCGAGCTGATGGGCGAGGTGCGCGACCCGCGGGCCGCCGCCACGCTGGTGCACGGGCTGCGCGACCCCGACCCCAACGTGGCCTTCGCGGCCGCCGAGTCGCTGGGCAAGTTCCGCGGCGCCGAGGTGGCCACCCACCTGATGGACGTATTCCGCGAGCGGCCCGAACTGCGCTGCGCCCTGGCCGAGGCACTCGGCCGCCAGGGGGACCCGCGCGCCGTGCCGCTGCTGCTGGAATCCCTGGACCACGACGACCTGATGGTGCGCTTCGCCGCGGCCAACGCGCTGGGCCAGGTGGGCTCGCCGGACACCCTGCGCCCGCTGATGTCGGGCTACCGGGGGGCGCCGGCGCCGCTGCGCCACGCCATCATCCGCGCCGTGAGCCGGCTGCTCGAGAAGGGCCCGGTGGGCGAGGCCGCCGACGGCTCCCTGGACTTCATGGTCCCCGACCTGGTGGACGCCTCCGGGTGCGAGGAGTGGGACATCCGCCTCGCGGCGCTCCGCGTGCTGGCCCTGTGCCCGCCCTCGACGGCGGTCACCGCCGTGCTGGCGGCGCGGCTGGAGGACCCCGTGGAGGAGATCCGCAACCAGGCCCGGCGCGCGCTGGAGCGCACCCCCGACGACGTGGTGCCGCACCTGGTGCGCGTGGCGCGCGAAGCCGGCGTGGCCGCCCGCTGCCTGGCCCTGGAGATGCTGGCTTCGCACTCCGACCCGCGGGTGGTGGAGGCCATGTCCGAGCTGCTGTCCTCCGACGACGAACGGCTGCGCGCCGCCGCGGCGCTGGCGCTGGGCCAGTGCGGCCGGGATGGCGACGGCGCCCCGCTGGTGGCGCTGCTGGCCGATCCCATCCCCGCGGTGCGCGCCTGCGCCGCGCGCGCCCTGGGCTGGCTCCGGGTTCCGGAGGCGGCCGCGGCGCTCCGCGCCCGGCTTGACGATGAAGCGCCCGAGGTGCGAGAGTCCGCGCTCGGGGCGCTGGTGCTGCTCTCCGGCGACGACGTGGTGCGCAGCCTGAACGAGGACCTGCACCACCCCGACCCCGAGCGCCGCCGCCTCGCGGTGTCCGCGCTGGGTTTCATCGGGGACGAGGCGGTGCTGGAGCCGCTGCTCGAGGCGCTGCACCACGGCGACGAGATGGTCCGCCAGTCGGCGGCCGTCTCCCTGGCGCGGCTGCGCGACCCGCGGGCGCTGGAGCCGCTGCTCCCGGTGCTGCGCGATCCGGCTGCCGGGGTGCGCCAGTCGGCGCTGCAGGCCCTGGCGGCGATTGACATGAACGCGGTGTTCCCCCAGCTCACGGGCATGCTGGAGGATCCGGATCCGTGGGTCCGCTACCATCTCGTGAACACCCTCGCGGGGAGCGGCCACCCGGGCGTGCCCGACCTGCTGGTCCGCGCGCTGGGCGATCCCGCCACGGTGGTGACCGTGGCGGCCGCGGGGGGGCTGGGCTCCCTGGGGGTGCAGGAGGCGGTGCGGCCGTTGGTCGCGCTGCTGGAGCGCCCCGAAGAGGACCTCGTGCGCGCGGCCATCACCGCGCTGGGCCGGATGGGCGGCGAAGAAGTGCGCGCCGCGCTCGACCGCGTCCGCGCCGAACGCCCGGAGTGGCGGGAGGTGGTCGACCTGGCCAGTTCCTTCCCCTAGAGGCCAACCGTGTGAGGGGCCCGTGACCGAACGCCGTCCGTCCGTCCCGAAGCCCCGAGCCTCCCGCAGCGCCCGCAGCGCCGTCCCGATCCCCGTCCCCGCCCCGGCCCGACTCTTCGAACCTGTCATGGATCTGCTGGCCCGAGAACGCGGGGTCACCGCATTCGGCGTGGCGTGGCGCCTTCCCGGCCTGGCGCCCGCGCTGGCGCACCGCCGCCTGGACGCCGCCGGCCGCCGCGCGCTGCGCGCCGCCCTGGCGGAGACGGTCCCCGGCTCCGGCTCCCCGTTCCCACTGCATCGGCCCTCGGACCCGTGGCGCGCGTGCGTGCTGCTGGTGCGCGTGCGGGCCGCGCTGCCGCCCGGCCGGCGCGCCGCGCTCCGGCGGGTGGCCGCGTCCGCCGCGCGGTCGGCGTTCGAGACGTGGGACGCCGCGCGGCGCGCGCACGCCTGGGCCGTGGCGGGCGCGCTGCTGGAGGAGGGTCTGCTCACGGTGGCCGGCGACGGCGCGGTCACCGCGGCCAGCGATTCGGCGGCTCACATCCTGGGCGTGCCGGCGGCCGGCCTCGTGGGGCTCCCGCTCGCGGCGGCCCTGGGCCAGGACGCCGGGTTCCCATGGCCCCTGGCGCCGGGGGTGGCCCTCGAGGTGCGCGCGCCGCACCCCACCGGACACAGCCTGGCGCTGGTGCTGCGCGCGGTTCCGCTGGGCCGCGGTGCGGGCCACGCGGTGGTGATCTCCGACCGCAGCCAGGAGCGCCGCGCGCAGGAACAGGCGCGCCGGCGCGACCGCCTGGCGGTGCTGGGCGAGCTCTCCGCGGGCGTGGCGCACGAGATCCGCAATCCCCTCGCGGGCATCGCGACCAGCGCGCAGGTGCTGCGCAACCGGCTGGAGGAGGGCGACGACCGCCGTCGCTTCCTGGACGTGATCCAGGACGAGGTCAACCGGCTGGACAGGATCGTTTCAGGGTTGCTAGACTACGCGCGCCCCTGGACCCTCACGCTGCGGCGCGTCTCGCTGCCGGACTGCGCGCGCAAGGCGCTCGCACTGGTGGCCGACGCCGCCGGCCGGCAGGGCGTGGTGATCGAGTTCCAGGAACAGGATCCGCTGCCCGAGGTGTTCGCCGACGGCGACCAGCTCATCCAGGTGTTGCTCAACGTGTTCCGCAACGCCCTCGAGGCCATGCCCCGCGGCGGCAAGCTCACGCTGGATGCGCGCCTCGCGGAGAGCCCGCCGTTCATCCGCCGCACCGGCGGGCGGCGCGCCGAGGACAGCCTGCTGCCGCAGGGTCCGCCGGCGGCGGCGCGCCCGGTGGTGCGCCTGCGGGTGTCGGACACCGGCGAGGGGATCCTGGCCGAGCACCTGCCGCGCCTGTTCGACCCGTTCTTCACCACCCGCGCCACGGGGACCGGGCTGGGCCTCGCGATCTGCCAGTCCATCATTCACGAGCACGGCGGCAGCATCTCCGCCGAGAGCACCCCCGGCCGGGGCACCACCATCACCCTCGAGCTGCCCCTGGAGAAGCGCCATGGCCAGAGAAGAAAAGACGGATGACAGCCCGCGCGTCCTGATCGTGGACGACGAGGAAAACTTCCGCGCGATGCTGACCGAGCACCTGCGCGACCAGGGCTACGGGGCTTCCGCGGTGGGCAGCTCCGCCGACGCCCTCGAGTCCCTGGCCCGCGACCCGCACGACGCGGTGCTGCTCGACATCCGCCTGGGGCGCGAGAACGGCATCGAGGTGCTCCGCAGGATCAAGCGCGACTTCCCCGACGTGGAGGTGGTGATGGTGACCGCCTTCGGCAGCGTGAACCTGGCGGTGGAGGCCACCAAGCTGGGCAGCTTCGACTTCGTGGAGAAGCCGCTCAACCACGACCACTTCGACATCGTGCTCAAGAACGCCACGGCGCAGGCGGGGCTCCGGCGCGAGGTGGAGCGCATGCGCGAGGAGCGCCGGCGGGAGGCCCCGCCGGGCGACTTCGTGGGCCAGAGCGCCGTGCTGCAGGAGATCCGCGACCAGATCGCCAAGATCGCCACCGGCGGCCGCTCCACCGTGCTCATCCAGGGCGAGACCGGCGTGGGCAAGGAGCTGGTGGCGCGCATGGTCCACTGGGCGCGTGAAGGCGACGCGGGGCCGTTCGTGGTCCTCAATTGCGCGTCGCTGCCCTCCGAGCTGCTGGAGAGCGAGCTGTTCGGGTACGAGAAGGGAGCGTTCACCGGCGCCGCCGGCCAGAAGAAGGGGCTGCTGGAGCTGGCCTCCGAGGGCACGCTGTTCCTGGACGAGATCGGCGAGATGACCCTGCCGCTGCAGGCCAAGCTGCTGCGGGCCATCGAGACCAAGACCTTCCGCCGCGTGGGCGGCACCTCGGACGTGAAGGTGGCCACGCGCATCATGGCCGCTACGCACCGCGACCTGCTGGCGATGAAGAGCGAGGGGAAGTTCCGCGAGGACCTGTACTTCCGGCTGATGGTGATCCCCATCCGGGTCCCGCCGCTGCGCGAGCGCCCGGAGGACGTCCTGCCGATCGCCCGCCACCTGGTGGCGGTCCTGAACCGCGAGATGGACCGCAACGTGGAGGGGGTCGCCCCCGACGCCGAGTCGGCCCTGGTGAAGTACCCCTGGCCGGGCAACGTGCGGGAGCTGCGCAACGTGCTCGAGCGCGCGATCCTGCTGCACAGCGACAAGGTGATCCGGCTCTCGGACCTGCCCCCCGAGGTGCGCTCGGGCTCGGCGGCCCCGGCCGGCGGAACGGGCTTCCGCCTGGGCAACGGGCAAGGCATCCCCACCATGGCGGACGTGGAGAAGATGGCCATCGAGTTCGCCCTGGGCAAGTGCGGAGGGAACAAGACCAAGGCCGCCGAG
Source organism: Candidatus Eisenbacteria bacterium (assembly GCA_016235265.1). NCBI lineage: Bacteria > Candidatus Eiseniibacteriota > Candidatus Eiseniibacteriota bacterium. The sequence continues at coordinate 154,078 of JACRLI010000015.1, read as the reverse complement.
GCCCTGGGGATCTCGCGCCAGACCCTTCGGACCAAGCTCAAGGACTACTGCCTGGCCGGGGTGGAGGACGACGGCTAAGAATCTGCCGACCCGGGCGGGTCCCACCCGCCGGGGCGGAAGCATTTTCCGGGGGGCGGCAAAACCGGCCGCCCCCGCTGCATTTGAGCCGCTTGCCGCGCAAGCAGTTACAGCCCTCCTCCAAACCCGCACCCAACCCCGAAATCTGGCACAGGCATTGCCTTAGCGCTGCTGGACGCTGGCATCCGGACTTCCCCGGGGCGGGCTGGCCAACGCGAGTGGGGGCAACCTGAGAGTTCTGATCGTCGAGGACGAGCGCGCCACGGCCTGGGCCCTGGCGGAGCGGCTCGGGGAGGAGGGATTCGCGGCCGTGACCGTGACTTCCGCGGAACAGGCCCTGCGGGTGCTGCGGCGCGAGCCGTGCGACCTGGTGATCGCCGACCTGCGGCTGCCCGGCCTGGGGGGCGTGAACCTGATTCGCAGGCTGGCGCGGCGCAAGCGCGCCGTGCCCGCGATCGCCATCACCGCGCACGGCACCCCGGCGCTGGTCCGCCAGGTCATGGGGGCGGGCGCGGTGCAGTGCTTCCTGAAGCCCTTCCGCGTGGAACTGCTGGTGGAGGGGGTGCGGCAGGCGCTGGCCCGGGAGCCGGGCTAGATGTTCGTGCCGGTGATCTCGCCGCAGCGCCTGGTGGCGCCACCCGAGGACTGGGGGGCCCTGCGGGACTTCATCCACGAGAGCACCGGCGTGCACTACGCCGACCCGCGGCTGCCGCTGCTGGTGGAGCGGCTCCAGGGCCGGCTCAAGACGGTGGACGCGCAGGGCGCCCACGACCTGCTGCTGAGACTCAAGTACGACGAGACGGGGCAGGAACTGCGCCAGCTTCGCGACCTGGCCGCGCCCCACGAGAGCGGCTTCTTCCGGGAGGCGGAACAACTGGACGCGCTGGTCGAGGAAGTGCTCCCGCCGCTGGGCGGGGAAGGCCCGGTGAGGGTGTGGAGCGTGGGGTGCGGGGCGGGCGAGGAGGCGTACTCGCTGCGGTACCGGCTGGGGCAGGACGACGCGGTGTCGGAACGGGGCCTGGAGGTGCTGGGTTGGGACCTGTCGGAGCGGTGCGTCGCCGACGCCCGGCGCGGGGAATACCGGGGCGCCGCGGTGCGCGACGTGCCCGAAACCGTGAAGCCCCAGCTGTTCGAGGACCGCGCCGGCATGCTGCGGGTGCGGGATCGCTGGAGGCAGGGTGTGAGCTTCGAGGCCGGGAACCTGCTCGAGCTGGAGCCGGGGGAGCGGGCCGAGCCCGACGCGGTGTTCTGCCGGAACGTGATGATGTATTTCTCCGAGACTTCGCGCAAGCGCGCCGCCGCGGTGCTCTACGAGTGCCTGCGGGACGGCGGGTTCCTGTTCCTGGGCAAGGCCGAATCGCTGCACGGCGTGAGCCGCGCGTTCCGGCCGGTCACCTTTCGCCGAGGCCTCGGGTACCGCAAGGATTAGCACATTCACCCAAGAGGTGGTCATGTCCCAGCTGGTTCTCGTCGTCGATGATTCCCCGACCACGCGCAAGTTCATCGCGTTCAGCCTGCGCCTGATCGGTTGCCGGGTGATCGAGGCGATGGACGGTCACGACGCCCTCGAACAGCTGGCCCGGAACCCGGAGACGGCGCTCATCTTCACCGACCTCAACATGCCCAACATGGACGGTCTCTCGCTGCTGCGCGCGGTGAGGGGCTCCGCCGCCTTCGCCGGCGTGCCGGTGCTGGTGCTGACCAGCGAGCAGGACGAGCCGGTGCGCAACCAGAGCCTTCAGGCCGGGGCGGAGGACTACCTGGTGAAACCGTTCAGTTCGGAACAGGTCCAGCAGTGCGCCCAGAAGTACCTGGACGGCCTGCGGCGGACCGGTACCTAGGAGGGACCCGATGTTGTCCGTGGAATCCCTGCTCGGCTGGCTGCCCGGGAGATCGCCCGCGGCCCACCCGCCGCTCACCCCGGACGCGCAGAGCACCGCGCGCCGCCTGATCGTGGACACGCTGCCGCGGCTGGACGAGAAGCGGCGGCTGGTCCTGGCGCTGCACTACTACGAGGAGCTCTCGGCCGGCGAGATCGCGCGCACCCTGGGCCTGCCGGAGCGCGAGGTGGAGAGCCTGCAGCGCGACACCGTGGCCATGCTGGCGCGCGAGATCGAGCGGCGCCTCGAACCGCCGCGGCCCGCCCGGGCCGCGAGGAAGTCGTGATCCACCCGCCCCCGGGCGCGGGGCGCGCACTGCTGGCGCTGGCGTGCGCCGCGGCGCTGTGCGGGCCGGCGCCGTCGGCGCGGGCCGGCGGCGGGGACGCGGTGCTGCGCTTCCGCGGGCCGCGTCCGCAGAAGGTCTGGGAGCTGGGCTCCCCGCCACGCGTGGTGCTGGACTTTCCCGCCGACGCGAAGGTGGAGGCGGATCCGGGCGCGAATCGCCTGCGGCGGGCCCAGGTGCGCGACCTCGATGGCGCGCACCCGCGCCTGATCCTGGAACTGCCCCGGAGCGCGCCGTACTGGGTGAGCTGGAGGGACTCGGCCGGCGTGCTGCTGCTGGCCGGCGGGCCCGCGCCGGCGCCCGCAACTCCGGCTTCATCCGTCGCGGGCCCGCGGTCCGGCGCCGCGCCCGCGACCGCCCGCGGTCGCTCCGCAGGCCCCGCCGCGATCCGCGCGCCCGCGCCGCCCCCGAAGTCGGGGGTCGCCGGCCGGCGCGCGCACGACACCCGCACGGTCACCTCCCGGGCCCCGGATGCACCGGTGCGCACCGCCCTGGCGCGCGGTGACGCCGTCGCGGCCGCCGCCGCGCTCGACAGCTGCGCCAGGTTCCTGTCGGCGGACTCGGCCGCGGCGCTGTACGCGCGGCTGGCCCTCCTGGAATGGGCGCTGCATGCCGCCCCGGATGGGGTGGAAGGTCACGCCCGCCGGGCGCTGCAGCTGGGCGCCGAGTCGGTGTCGCTGGACCTGCTGCTGGGCCGGGTGCTGGATCGCACCGGGCGCACCGACGAGGCGGCGCGCTGGTACCGGCGCGCCACGCAGATCACTCCGGACCCGGAATCGAAGGATGACGCGCGGCGGACCGCGTACTTCCAGTGGGCCGACGCCCAGTACCGCCTGGCCGGACCGGAGGACGCGCTCGCGGCCTACGTCGAGGCCATGGCCGCGTATCCCGCGGCCCCCGAGCGACCCTGGTCCTTGCACCAGTGCGCCAAGCTCGAGACGCGGCTGGGCCGGGCGCAGGCCGCCGCCGCCCGCCTGCAGGAGCTGGAGACGCACCACCCGGACGACTACTGGACGGCCCAGGCCCGCGCTCGCGCGGGCTCGGCCGCGCGGATGACCTCCCGATGACCGTGCTGCACCCGGGGACCGACTGGACCGGGCAGGCGGAGCTGGAACTGCGCCTTGCCCAGGACGAGGCCGAACTGTACGTGCTGCGCGACCGGTTGCGTCGCGTGCGCGAGGAGTCCGAGGGCTTCCACCTGTGGGTCGGCCGGGTGATGGAGTCCCTGCCGCTGGGCCTGGTGTGGAGCGACTCCTCCGGGCGCGTGCGCAGCATGAACCACGCCGCGGAGCGCATGCTGGGTGTGGGCCGCGAGGCCGCGCGGGGGCACGCGTACGCCGAGTTGTGGCCCGGCCACCCCTCGCCCGCGGACCGCCTGCGCGCCGGCGGACCCCGAAGCGAGGCGCTGGACCTGGGACCGGATTCCGGTCACCTCGACTCCGAGGTGTCCTGGGTGCGCGGCGTGCGCGGCGAGCCGCTGGGGGCCGTCGAGATCCTGACCGACCGCACCGAGGACGTGCGGCTGCGCAAGGAGCTGGAGGGCGCCCGCTCGCTGGCGGCGCTGGGACGGGTGGCCGCGGTGGCGGCACACGAGATTCGCAACCCCCTGGGCGGCATGTCCGGCTTCCTGGACCTGCTGGAGCGCGGGCTGGAACCGGCCGACCCCCGCCGGGCCTACGCGGAGAAGATCCGCTGCGGCATCCACGCCCTGGAGGACCTGGTCTCCGAATTCCTGGAATTCACGCGGCCCTTCGAGCCGCGCAAGGACCCCGTGGACCTGCGCGCGGTGGTGGAATCCGCGCTGGTGCAGACCGGTTCGCTGGCGCGCGAGCGCGGCGTGGCCCTGGTGTGGAAGCGACCGGGGGCCGCATTCACCCGCGGGGACGCGACGCGCCTGCAGGCGGCCGTGGTCAACGTGGCTCGCAACGCGGTGGAAGCCTCGCCCCGGGGCGGCCGGGTGCGGGTGGCCCTGATCCCGGGCGAGGCGCACCGGCTCACGATTTCCGACTCCGGCCCCGGCGTGGATCCCGCCGTGCGCGACCGGATGTTCGAACCGTTCATCACCGGCAAGGCGCGCGGCACCGGGTTGGGCCTGGCGCTGGCCGCCAAGGCCGCGCAGTCGCACGGCGGCGCCCTCGCGTACCGGGACCGGAAGCCGCACGGGGCCTGCTTCACCCTGACCCTGCCGTCCCTGCCTCCGGAGGACGCATGAAGCCGCGCGCGCTGGTGCTGGACGACGAGCCCCTGATGCGGGACTTCCTGGGCGAGACGCTGCGCGGCGCGGGCTACGAGGTGGTGGCCACGGGAGAGCCGGCGGAGGCGCTCGACGCCTGGCCCGCCTTCGCGCCCGACGTGGTGTTCCTGGACCTGCGCCTGCCCGGGACCACCGGTGTGGATGTGCTGCGCGAGGCCCGCTCGCGTGGCGGCAGCGGGGCGTGCGTCTTCCTGACCGCCTACGGCACGGTGGAATCGGCGGTGGCCGCGCTCAAGGAGGGCGCGGAGGACTACCTGCTCAAGCCGTGCTCGGCCGACCTCATCGAGCGCGCCGCGGCGCAGGCGCTGCGCGTGTCCCGGCTTCGCGGCGAGAACCGCCGCCTCAAGGAGCTGGTGCGCGAGAGCCGGGCCCACTCCGGCATCGTGGGCAACGACCCGGCGCTTCGAGCCGTGCTGGAGCAGCTTCCCGCGCTGGCCCGCAGCCGGGCCACCGCGCTGGTGCTGGGGGAGAGCGGGACCGGCAAGGAACTGGTGGCGCGGGCGCTGCACGACCTGGGTCCGCGGGCCGAGGGCCCGTGGGTCAGCGTGAACTGCGCCGCCGTGCCGGAGGGACTGCTGGAGAGCGAGCTGTTCGGATACGAGAAGGGCGCCTTCACCGGTGCCGGCGGCCGGCACCCGGGGCGCTTCGAGCAGGCCCACGGGGGCACGCTGCTGCTGGACGAAATCTCCGAGATCAGCCCCGCGCTGCAGGCCAAGCTGCTGCGCGTGCTGCAGGAGCGCGAGTTCTACCGCCTGGGAGGCGCCGAGCCGGTGCGGGTGGACGTCCGGGTGGTGGCCACCAGCAATCGCGACGTGCCCGCCATGATCGCCCGCGGCGCATTCCGCGCGGACCTCTTCTACCGCCTCAACGTGGTCACCGTGACGCTGCCGCCGCTGCGCCAGCGCGCCGGCGACATCCCGCTGCTGGCGTCGCACTTCGTGGCGCGTGTCGCGGCGGAGAGTGGCCGCGACGTGCGTGCCGTGAGTCCCGAGGCCCTCGAGGGGCTGCAGCGACATGCGTGGCCGGGCAATATCCGCGAGCTGCGGAACGCCGTGGAGCGGGCCGTGGTGTTCGCCCGCAGCGAGGTGCTGCAGCCGGCCGACTTCCGCCTGGACGAGCCCCTGCCCGCCCCGCACGGCACACTGAACCTGGACGAGCTGGAACGCTCCGCCATCCGCGACGCGCTGCAGGCCTGCGGCGGCAACCGGATGCGCGCGGCGGAGACGCTCGGCATCAGCGTGCGCACCCTGCGCAACAAGCTCCGCCAGTACCGCGAGGAGGCCGGGGCGCAAAACTTGCCGCCCGGGGCGGCAGAAATTGCCCACCGGGCCCGTCCGGCCGCCCAACCTGCCTTGAGGGTCGCCGCGTAACCCACCTTCCTGCTTGATCTTGTCGGAAATGCCCGGAGCCCCTCCGGGTGGCACGTGGATTGCGTTTTGCCCCTCCACGGACTGGAGGCGAACGTGCTGGACAAGATCCTCTTCGGAGAAAGCATCCCGGGACTGCGGCAGGGCCTCGACGCGGCCGCGCTGCGCCAGAAGGTGACCGCGGACAACATCGCCAACGTGGGCACTCCCGGCTACCAGGCGAAGCACGTGGCGTTCGAGGAGCTGCTCCAGGATCGCACCCGGCAGCCGCACCGTCTGCAGCTGGCCGGGGACGGCCCGGCGCACCTGGAAGCCTCGCGCGGGGCGCGGCACGTGTCGCCGCGGGTGGAGGTGGACACCTCCCCGGATTTGCGCAGCGGCGTGAACAACGTGGACATCGAGCGCGAAATGGTGGAGCTGCAGAAGACCGTGCTGCGCCACGGCGCGATCGCCCAGCTGGTCTCCGCGAAGTACAAGATGATCCGACAGGCCATCGTCGACCGGTAGGCAGGTTTCGTGAGCGCGCCCCGCTGCGGGGCGCGCGCATCCTGGGAGCCGCGCCGCGCGGTCCCGTCCCGGAGGAAGCACCATGCCGGACATGGGCATCTTCAACAGTCTCGAGATCAGCGCGTCGGGGCTCGCCGCGCAGCGGCTCCGGCTGAACGTGATCGCCAACAACATCGCCAACGCCAGCGTGACCAGGACGCCCCAGGGCGGGCCGTACCGCCGCCAGGTGGCCGACTTCCGCGCCGCGCTCGACGGCCCGCGCATCCTGGTGCCCGAAGGCCCCGCGTCCCCGGCCGCCGGCATGAAGACCGGCCCGGGCCAGGTGGCCGCCGAGCGCTACCAGGTGCTGCCCGCCGGGGTGGAGGTGGGCGAGGTGCAGGACGACCCCTCGGAACTGCCCATGGTGTACGACCCGGGCCACCCGGACGCCGACGAGAAGGGCTACGTGCGGATGCCGAACGTGAACCCGGTGACCGAGATGATGGACCTCATGGCCGCTTCGCGGGCCTACGAGGCCAACGTGACCGCGCTGACGGTGGCGCGGGACATGGCCAACAAGACGCTGGAGATCGGCCGCTGATGGAGACCATTCGCCTGAACCCGATCGAGGTCGGGCGGCCCCTCGAGGGGACCTCGCCCGCCGCCACCCCCGCCGCCGGCGCCGGTCCGGCGCAGGTGCCGTTCCAGCAGCTGCTGACCCAGGCCGTGGACACGGCCAACGCGCTCTCGCAGCGCTCGGACGCGATGAACCAGGCCCTGGTGGAGGGCCGGCCGGTGGACCTGCACCGCGTGGTGCTGGCGCAGCAGGAGGCCCAGATCGCCTTCGACCTGGTGCTGCAGATGCGCGACAAACTGGTGTCGGCGTACCAGGAAGTGATGCGGATGCCGCTGTAGGAAGGCCCGCGGAGCGGGCCGGGCCCGGGGACAGTCCCCGGACGGACATGGACGTCGGACCGAACAACGATGAAGGGTGACTGGAATGGATCGACTCCTCGGGACCTGGAAACGGTTGTCCGCGAACCAGCGCATGGCGGTGGTCCTTTCGCTGCTGGCCGTGGTGGCCCTCGGCGCGCTGGTGGCCACGTGGGCCGGCCGCCCCGACTACCAGGTGCTCTACACCGGTCTGAAGTCCGAGGACGGCGGCAGGATCGTGGAGAAGCTCCGCACCAAGAAGGTGCCCTTCCAGCTGCGGGACGGCGGCGCCACGGTGCTGGTGCCGGCCGCGCAGGTTTACGAGACGCGCCTCGACCTGGCCACCGCGGGGCTGCCGCAGTCCGGTGGGGTGGGCTACGAGGTGTTCGACAAGAACAACTTCGGGATGACCGACTTCGTGCAGAAGCTCAACTACCAGCGCGCCCTGGAGGGCGAGCTCACGCGCACCATCCAGGGCATCGAGGAGGTGGAGCAGGCCCGCGTCCACCTGGTGCTGCCCGAGCCGCACCTCTACACCGAGGAGCGCGCGGTGCCGACCGCCTCGGTGGTGCTCAAGCTCCGCGGCCGCCTGAACCAGGGCCAGGTCCACGGCATCACCCGGCTGGTGGCCAGCGGCGTGGAGGGGCTCAAGCCCGAGGACGTGACGGTGATCGACACCAACGGCAACGTCCTCTCCAAGGGTCACTCCGCCAACTCCATCGCGGGGCTGTCGAACGACCAGCTGGAACTGCAGCAGAACGTGGAGAACTACCTGTCCCACAAGGTGCAGGGCATGCTCGAGGAGGTGCTGGGCAGCAACCGCGCGGTGGTGCAGGTCAGCGCGCAGCTGGACTTCGACAAGATCGAGCGCACCGTGGAGAAGTACGACCCGGACAACCAGGTGGTGCGCAGCGAGGAGAAGAACGACACCCAGGGCCAGGGGGGCGGGGAGCGCAGCACCAGCTCGGTGGTCAACTACGAGGTGTCCAAGAGCGTGGAGCACATCGCCAGCGCTTCGGGCGGCATCCGCAAGCTGTCGGTGGCGGTGATGGTGGACGGCGCCTACCAGGTGGACGCCAAGGGCGCGCGCAAGTACCAGCCGCGCAGCCCGGAGGAGCTGACCAAGATCCGCAACATCGTGCGCAACGCCGTGGGCATCGACGCCAAGCGCGGGGACGAGCTGGAAGTGGCCAACGTGGCGTTCGACACCTCGGTGATGGACGCGGTGGCCAAGGACATGAAGAAGGCCCAGACCTTCGGCGTGGTGAGCAAGGTCGGCGGCAAGGTGGGCTACGTGGTGGTGGGCCTGCTGCTGCTGCTCTTCCTGCGCTCCGCCATGAAGGGCCTCGGCAGCCTGACGCAGGCGCCGCCCCCGGAGGAGGAGCTCCACGGCCAGCAGGACCCGGTGCAGATCCAGCGGCGGCGGATGGAGGAGCGCATGGCGCGGCTCGCCCGTGAGCGGCCGCAGGAGGTCGCCACCCTGGTCCGGGCCTGGATGCGCGAGGAGAACCCGAATTGAAGCCGCAACTGAAGACCACCTCGATCTCCCAGCTCACCGGGGCGCAGCGCGCCGCCGTGCTGATGGTGAGCCTGGGACCCGAGGACTCCGCCCGGGTGCTCAAGGAGATGCCGCCCGCGGACATCGAGTCGCTCACGCTGGAGATCGCGCGGCTGGGCGACGTGCCCAGCGAGCTGCGGCACCAGATCTTCGAGCAGGTGGGCAAGGAGGCCATGACCCGCGAGAACTTCGTGGAGGGCGGCCTCCCGTACGCCCAGCAGGTGCTGGAGCGCGCCCTCGGCGGGGACCGCGCGCGCGAGATCGTGAACCGGGTGCAGGGCTCGGTGGAAACCACCGGCTTCGAGATGCTGCGCAACTTCGAGACCGCGCACCTGGTGAACTTCATCCGCAACGAGCACCCGCAGACCATCGCGCTGATCCTGGCGCACCTGCGGGTGCCGCAGGCGGCGGAGGTGCTGAGCATGCTGCCGCCCGAGACGCAGCCGGAAATCGTGGCGCGCCTGGCGACCATGGACCACATCAGCTCCGACACCATCAGCGAGATCGAGAGCGTGCTGAGCCAGAACCTGGTCTCGGTGGAGAGCCAGTCGGCCAGCGAGGTGGGGGGCGTGCAGGTGGTGGCCGACCTGCTGAAGCGGCTGGACCGCGGCGTGGAGCGCAACATCCTCTCCACCCTGGATCGGGAGAACCCGGCGGTGTCGCAGCAGGTGAAGAACCTCATGTTCCTGTTCGAGGACATCGGCCGCATCGACGACCGCGGCATCCAGCGGCTGCTCAAGGAAGTGGACACCAAGGAGCTGGCGCTGGCCCTCAAGGCCGCCAGCGAGGAGCTGAAGAACCTGATCTTCCGCAACATGTCCGAGCGCGCGGTGGAGATCCTCAAGGAGGAGCGCGACAGGATGGGCCCGGTGAAGCTCAAGACCTTCGAGGAGGCCCAGCGGCACGTCATCGACGCCGTGCGCGCCCTCGAGGAGCAGGGCGAGATCGTGATCGCCGGGCGCGGAGGCAAGCAGGATGAAGTCGTCGTCTAGCGTCATCCGCGGCGCGGTGCGCACGGAGCCGGCGGAAGGCCCGGGGCAGGACGCCCCGGTGGCCGTGTTCGCGCCCTATCCCCAGCCCGCCCGGCACGTCCGCATCCAGCCGTCGGCGGAGGCGCAGGGCGAGGCGGCCTACCGCAGGGGCTTCGAGGACGGTGTGGTGGAGGGCCGCGCGCAGGGCGAGGCCGAGGTCGAGGGACTGCGCACCACGCTGGATCTGGTGGTCCGCGAGGTGTGGGAGCACCGCGAGCGCATGACATCCGAGCTGGAGACCGACGCGGTGCGCCTGGCCCTGGCGGTGGCGGGAAGGGTCGTGGGCCGGCTGTCGGAGGAGGACCGCACCATGGCCGAGCGCATGACCACCGAGGCGCTCAAGCGGGTCACCGCGCGCGACCGCATCACGCTGCGCGTGAACCCGGAGGACCTGGAAGCGGTCCGCTCCCGGCGCGAGGCGTGGCTGCGGATCGTGGAGGGCGTGGAGCACTTCGAGGTGATCGAGGACCGCCGCGTGGCGCGCGGCGGCGCGCTGGTGACCACGCTGCACGGGGCGGTGGACGCGCGGTGGACCACGCAACTGGTGGAGATCGAACGGATGCTGCTGGGAGAGAGGCCCGGGACCGATGCCGACGCTTGAACCGAGGCTGGAGCGGGTGAACCGCTTCGACTCCATCCGGGTGACCGGCCGGGTGGCGCAGGTGGTGGGCCTGGTGGTGGAAGCCACCGGGCTGTCCGCCTCGGTGGGCGAGCTGTGCGAGATCTGCACCTCCCGCACCGAGCCGCCCGCGCGCGCCGAGGTGGTGGGCTTCCGGGGCGACCGCGCGCTGTTGATGCCGCTGGGCGACCTGCGCGGGGTGCACCCGGGCAGTGAGGTGGTGCGCACGCGCCAGCCGCTGTCGGCGCCGGTGGGCCCGGGGATGCTGGGACGGGTCCTGGACGGAATGGGCGTTCCCATGGACGACGGGGGCCCCCTGCCTCCGGGCGAGATGCGCCCGCTGCATGCCGCGCCGCCGCACCCGCTGAAACGCGCCCGCGTGCTGCGCCCGCTGGCGTCCGGGGTGCGCGCGGTGGACGGATTCCTGACCCTGGGACGCGGGCAGCGCATGGGCATCTTCTCGGGCTCGGGCGTGGGCAAGAGCATGCTGCTGGGGATGATGGCGCGCGGCACCGAGGCCGAGGTCACGGTGATCGCGCTGATCGGCGAGCGCGGCCGCGAAGTGCGCGACTTCCTGGAGCGCGACCTGGGCCCCGAGGGGCTGAAGCGCTCCGTGGTGGTGACGGTGACCAGCGACCAGCCCGCCCTGGTGCGGGTGAAGGGCGCGCTGCTGGCCGCCACCATCGCCGAGTATTTCCGCGACCGCGGCGCGCAGGTGCTGCTGCTGATGGACTCGCTCACCCGCGTGGCGATGGCGCAGCGCGAGGTGGGCCTGGCCACCGGCGAGCCGCCCACGGCCCGCGGCTACACCCCGAGCGTATTCGCACTGATGCCGCAGCTCCTGGAGCGCTCGGGTTGCGGCGCGGACGGCTCGGTGACCGGCATCTACACGGTGCTGGTGGAACAGGACGACATGAACGACCCCATCGCCGACTCCGCGCGCTCGGTGCTGGACGGCCACGTGGTGCTCTCGCGGCGCCTGGCGTCCGCGGGGCACTACCCGGCCATCGACGTGCTGGAGAGTGTCAGCCGCGTGATGCACGACGTGGCGGACCCGGAGCACCGCAAGTGGGCGCAGGAGGGCCGCCGGCACCTGGCCACCTACCGCGAGGCGGAGGACCTGGTGCAGATCGGCGCCTACGCCCGGGGCAGCAACGCCGACATCGACGCCGCGCTGGAGCGGCGGCCGCGCCTGCAGCAGTTCCTGCAGCAGGCCCCCGGCGAACTGGAACCGTTTCACGGCACCCTGGCGCACCTGCGCGCCGCGGTGGCCTAGGCCGCCATGACCCGCCGCTACCGGCTGCACGGCCTGGAGCGCCTCCGGGCGCGGGCCCTGAAGGACCGCCAGATGGCGCTGGCGCGGGCCGTGGGGGCGCGCGCCGCGGTGGAGCGGGAGGTGGCGCGGCTGCAGCTCGAGGAAAACCGCACGTTGCAGGCGCTGCGCGCGGAGATTTCGGATCCGGCGGCGGTGCGCACCTGGAGCGACCTGGCCGACGCACACCGGCAGGCCCGTGGGGCGGCCGCGACGCGGCTCCGGGGGGCGCACCAGGCCGAGACCCTGGCCCGGGACGCGGTGGCCGCGGCCCGCCAGCAGCTGCGGGTGCTGGAGAGGCTCAAGGAGAGAATCGCCGAGGAGGTCCGGCTGGACACGGTCCGGGCCGAGGAGCGGGAGCTGAACGACAGGAACGCCGGCCGCTACGCGCGCCGGATGTCCCTGGAGAGGGTGTAGGACGCCATGAAGTGGGTCGCCATATTCCTGGTCGCGTTCCTGGGGATCTTCACCGGGCTGCTGTTCGCCACCGGTGTGGCCCAGCAGCACCTGCTGCCGCTGGTGAAGCAGCGCCTGGCGCAGTCGCGCACCGCGCCGGCGAAGGCGCCGGCGGAGCCGCCTGCCGCACCCGGCGGGGCCGCCGCGCCCGCGGAGAGCGCCGCCGCCGCGCCGGTCCCGACTGCCGCCGTGGCTGCCGCCCCCGCGCCGGGCGCCGGGGAGCCGGACGCCGACGCCGCGCGGCGCGACGCCGTCGCCAAGGCCGTGCCCGCGGCCCGCACCCCGGAGCAGCAGGCCCAGGACAAGGCGCTGGCGAAGATCTACGCGGAGATGAAGGCCGAGGACGCCGCGCGCATCCTGCGCCAGCTCGACGACGTCACCGCCATGGCCATCGTGCGCCAGCTCAAGGCCCCGCAGGCCGCGCGCCTGCTGGAGGCGTTCGGGCCGGAGCGCTCGGTGCGCATCACCCAGATGTGGGCCGGCATGACCGGTCCGGAGGGCAGCCGCCCGTGAGCGAATCCGTCCAGTCTCCGCGCCCGCGCCCCGCGGCACGGCGCACCGACCCGTTCGAGCCCCGGCCCGCGGCCCCGCCGCAGGCCGGGCCGGGCGCTGCATTCGCGGCGCTGCTCGACCTGGCCGCGCGCCCGCAGGCGGCGCCCCCGGGCGGGCGGGACCGCGCCCGCGCCGCGGACCCGCGCCGCGACTGCGCGCCGACCCCGTCGCCGCGCACCGGGCGGAGGGACGACACCGACGCGCCCCGCGCCGCACACGCCGCAGCGCCCCGCGATTCCCGCGACGTCAGCACCCCGGCGCGCCCGGCCCGCGGTGCGGACGGCGAGGACCGGCCCGCGGGGGACGAGGACGCACGGACGGAGCGCGCCGCCCCGATCGGCGCGACCGGCGGCACCCCCGGCCCCGACGGGGCACGGACTGCGCCGCGCGCATCGAAGGTCGGAGTGGACGGGACGGGCGGTGGGGAACCCGCCCGCGTGCCGCAGCCGCAGTCGGCCGCGCCGCAAGGCGGACCGGGTGCGGCGAGCGCGTCCCCCGGCGCGCCGGGCACGACGCCGCAGCCCGAATCATCCGCCGCGACGGGCACCCCGTCGGCGCCCGCCGGGTCCGGCCTGCCCGCGGCCGTCGGCCCGGACGGAGACGCCGGGGACCCCGCGGGGGCGATCCTGAAGGAACTGCTGGGGGCCGCCGCGCGCGTGGTGGTGACCGGGCCATCGAAGTCGGATTGGGGCCAGGCAACCGCGGTTGCGGCGCAGGTCCGGGCAGGCGCAGAGGCGGAGGCGGAAGCCGCGGGGGCGCAGCCCGGGGACACCGCGGCCGCGGCGCCGGGCCAGGACGCCGGAGCTTCGGCCCCGGCGACTTCGTCGCGCTCGAACGCCAGCGGCGCAGGTGTGCCGGGCACGCTGCCGGTGACGCCGCAGGACGCGAAGGGCAACGCCCCGGGCGCGCCCGAGGCGCAGCCGGAGGCCGCCCGTCCGAACCAGGAACCGAATGCCGCAGGCACGGCGAATGCCGACGCCCCGGCCCGCGCCGGCGAAGCCGGTCCGCGGGGCGTCCGCGCCGCGTCCGCGCCGGAAGCCGCCGCGGGCGCGCCACAGGCTGCCGCGTCCGCCGCCCCGGAGGCGTCGGGCCCGCGCGGTGCACAGGCGCACGAGTCCGCCCGGGGCGCGGGCACTCCCGCCCACCCGGTGGTGGAGGCCCAGCGCCAGGGAGGAGGGGAACAGGCTTTGACGCAGGAGGGCGGAAACCCCCGTTCCGGCGCCTCCGAGCCCGCGGCCAGCACGACACCGGCGGGAGCGGAGCCTCGCGCTCAACTGATGAAGACACAGGATGTTGCGACCACGGTTTCGAGTGGATCCGCCGACGCGGTGACCGCGGTGAGAGCCGACTCCGCCACGGCCGCCGCGCCGGGCGCCCGGTCCCGCGAGGAGGCTGCGACCCCGGTGTCGAAGTCCCACGCCGGCGCGCCCGCCGCGCGCCGGATCGTGGACACGCTGGTGAGCCAGATCGCGATCAAGTTCCACGCCCCGGGTTCCAGCGAGGCCACGGTGCGGCTGCACCCCGAATCGCTGGGCAAGGTGGAGATCCGGCTGCGCATGGAGAACGGCCACTTGCAGGCGCAGTTCGCGGCGGACAGCCCGGAGGCCCGCGAGGCCATCCGGCAGCATCTTCCGGAATTGGAGCGCGCGCTGGCCGACGCCCGCGGCGTGACTTCGCTCAGGGTGGAAGTGGGGGGGAGTTTCGAGGGCCACGGCCGCCGGGATGCGGCGCCGGCGCGCACGCGCCCGGCAGTCCCGCGGGCTGCGACCACGACCACGGAGATCGCTCCGGCACCCGGCGCGCCCCGCGCGGCGCGCGAAGGCCGGCTGGACTTGTACGCGTGACCCCGGCATCGGGGCCCGCACGGGAGGTGAGCACGTCATGAGCACGAACGCGATTCACGGCACCAACACCGCCGCGAGCCTGGGCGCCACCATGGGCGCGAGCGGCGCCAGCGCGCTGGGCAAGGAGGACTTCCTGCTCCTGCTCACCGCGCAGCTGCGCAACCAGGACCCCATGCAGCCGATCCAGAACGAGGCGTTCGTGGCGCAGCTGGCGCAGTTCTCTTCGCTGGAACAGATGCAGAACATGAACGACGGCATGGCCACCAGCATTCTGCTCAACCAGTCGGTGAACAATTCGCTCACCACCGGGCTCATCGGCCGCGACGTGGAGGCCCGGGGCGACCAGTTCACCCTCTCCGCCGGCGGCAAGGTGGACCTGGGCTTCAACCTCTCCGGCGCCGCGGGCAGCGTGAAGGTGGAGGTGGTGGACTCCAGCGGCAAGGTGGTGGCCACGGTGAAGTCCGGCAGCATGGGCGAGGGTTCGCACACCGTGGCCTGGGACGGCAACGGCGCGGACGGCCAGCCGGCCCCGGCCGGCGAGTACACCTTCAAGGTCACCGCCACCGACGCCAAGGGCGCGGCGGTGCCCGCGGAGACGCTGGTGCGCGGACGCGTGACCGGGGTGAAGTTCAGTCACGGTCAGACCTACCTGCTGGTGGGCGACCGCTCCGTGAGCCTGTCCGACGTGACCCAGATCGTGGAAGCCCCGGTGAAGAAGTAAGGGGGCGTTGGAATCGACCTCAAATCGCGGGCCCGCCCCTGGGGGCGGCGCCCGGTGCGGAACCTGAAAGCAAAGGAGACTTCCATGCTGCGAGCCATGTTCTCCGGAGTCACCGGCCTGCGGGCCCACCAGACCATGATGGACGTGATCGGTAACAACATCGCCAACATCAACACCATCGGCTTCAAGACCGGTCGGGCGCGCTTCGCCGAGCAGTTCTCCCAGCTGCTGCAGGCGGCCTCGCCGGGCAGCGGCACCCAGGGCGGCACCAACCCGATGCAGATCGGGATGGGCACCGGCGTGGCCGGCATCGACAACTTCTTCGGCCAGGGCACGCTGGAGAACACCGGCCTGGGCACCGACCTGGCCATCCAGGGCGACGGCTTCTTCATCCTGGGCAGCGGCGGCGGGCAGCAGTACACCCGCGCCGGCGCGTTCAGCTTCGACGCCCAGGGCCGCCTGGTGGATCCGGGCACCGGCAAGGTGGTGCAGGGCTACATGGCCGACGCCGCCGGCACCATCGCGCCGGGCACCGCGCTGTCCGACCTGCGCATCTCCACCGACGCCACCGCCTCCGCCAAGCCGACCACGCAGATGGAAGTCCACGGCAACCTGGACGCCGGCGCGGCGGCGGGAACCAACGTGGACGTCACCACCACCGTGTACGACTCGCGCGGCAACAAGCACTCGCTGACGCTGCGCCTGACCAAGGATGCCACCAGCCCGCTGGTGTGGAACGTGACCATCCCGACCCCGCCGACGGGCTACACCGCCACCGGCGGCGCCGGCGCGCTGACCTTCAACACCGACGGCACGCTCAACACCAGCTCGGTGACCGACCTCACGCTCGCCCCCAGCCCGGCGAACGGGGCGGCCGACATCGTGGTCAAGCTGGCGACCACCACGTCGCCGGCCTACAACCCGTTCGGCACCATGACCTCGAGCGCCGGCGACACCACCGCGTTCGTGTTCAGCCAGGACGGCTACAGCGCCGGCAACCTGGTGCGCACCTCGATCGACAGCCAGGGTCACGTGGTGGGCAGCTTCTCCAACGGCGTCACGCGCACGCTGGCCCAGGTGGCGCTGGCCCGCTTCATCAACGACGCCGGGCTGACCAAGGGCAACGGCAACTCGTGGGAAGAGTCGCTCAACTCCGGCCGCGCGGTGGTGGGCTCGGCGGGCTCCGGCTCGTTCGGCAGCATCTCCGCCGGCGCGCTGGAAGGCTCCAACGTGGACCTGGCGTCCGAGTTCACCGACCTGATCACCGCGCAGCGCGGGTTCCAGGCCAACGCCCGGATGATCACCACCGGCGACGAGCTGCTGAGCGAAGTCGTCAACATCAAGCGCTAGCCGGCGGCCTGGCGGGGCGGCCCGGGGACGGGCCGCCCGTCACGGAGGACCATGATTCATCTCACCAAGCTCAACGGCGTGGATTGCGTGCTCAACGCCGACCTGATCGAGACGCTCGAAAGCACGCCGGACACCACCATCACCCTGATCTCCGGGCACAAGATGAACGTGCTCGAGCCGGTGGACGAGGTGGTGGCCCGGGTGATCGAGTTTCGCCGACGCCTGATGGCGGCCCCCTACGTCGTGGAGGGGTCGTGGCAGGAGGAGGAGGAGTCGGGGCGGGAGGAAGTGGACGAGGCGCAGGACGCGCCGCTCGCGCAGGCGGGGCCCATCCCCGGCCCGTGGGCGACGGCCCCGCGGTCCGGAGAGGAGCGCTAGGTCATGGATCTCGCGACCGTCGGCGGACTCGTCCTGGCGCTGGGCTCGATCCTGGTCTCCTACCTCATGGAGGGCGGCGAGGTCGCCGCGGTGCTCCAGATCCCGGCGATGCTGCTGGTGATCGGCGGCACCATCGGGGCGTCCACCATGACCACCTCGCTCAAGACCGTGCTGGCCCTGCCCACGTACCTGAAGATCGCGATGTTCTCCAGCGAGCGGAGCCCGGGGGAGCTGATCAACACCATCGTGACGCTGGCCGAGAAGGCCCGCCGCGACGGGTTGCTGCCCCTGGAGTCCGAGGCCAAGAAGATCAAGGACCCCTTCCTCAAGAAGGCCGTGGAACTGGTGGTGGACGGCACCGACCCGGCGGTGGTGCGCAACATCCTGGAAACGGAGATGGCGTTCATCTCGGTGCGGCACAAGGAGGGCGCGACGCTGTTCGGGAAGCTGGGCGGGTTCTCGCCGACCCTGGGCATCATCGGGACGGTGCTGGGCCTGATCCACACCCTGGGCAACACCAGCGACGCGAGCAAGATGGCCGAGTCCATCGCCGGCGCCTTCATCGCCACGCTGTGGGGCGTGGGCATGGCCAACCTGTTCTACCTGCCGATCGGCGATAAGTTGAAAGTCAGGCACGAGGAGGAGCAGCTGTTCCTGGAACTGGCCATGGAGGGGGTAATTTCCATCCAGAGCGGTGAAAATCCGCGCGTCATCCGGACCAAGCTGCTGAGCTTCCTGGAGCCCAAGGCCCGGACCGAGCCCCAGAAGAAGGCCGCATGAGCCGGCGCCGCCAGTCCCACGAGGAGCACGAGAACTCCGAGCGCTGGCTGCTGACCTACGCCGACCTGATTACGCTCCTGCTTGCCTTTTTCATCGTCATGTACTCGATGTCGAAGGTGGACGCGAAGAAGTTCGGGGCGGTCAGCACGGCGCTGCACAAGATCCTCTCGGGCGGCGGGTTGCTCCTGAAGGGGGACATGGGCACGGTCGTTGCTCCTACCCAATCGTACGTGCCGTCGGAGAGCATCGATCTCAAGATCGTTATGGGAAAGATGGAGGCAGACCTCAAGTCCGAGGCCCTCTCCGGAAAGCTGCGCATCAAGCAGGACGCCCGGGGCGTGGTGCTGTCGCTCTCCGACAAGGTGCTGTTCGAGTCGGGGAAGGCGGAGATCCAGCCGGGCGCGCGGGCCATCCTGGACACGCTGGCCACGCTGCTCGCGCGGTACCCGAACGAAGTGAGGGTGGAGGGTCACACGGACAACGTACCCATCCACAGCGACCGATTCGCCTCGAACTGGGAGCTTTCGTCGGCGCGGGCCACCGCGGTGATCCGCTACCTGGTGGAAAACCACCGGATGTCGCCGGCACAGCTCTCGGCGGCCGGCTACGCCGAGTACCGGCCCGAGGTGGCCAATGACAGCTTCGAGGGCCAGGCGCGCAACCGGCGCGTGGACTTCGTGATTCTGGCGGCCCCGGCCCCGCCCCCGGCGGAGGTCTCACCGCCCACCACGACAGGAGGCGACGATGGCCGATGAGGCCAAGGCCCCCGCGGCCCCTGCCACGGACGCGAAGGACGCCAAGGATCCCAAGGACGCCAAGGATCCCAAGGGCGCGAAGGACGCGAAGGATTCCAAGGACCCCAAGGCCAAGGTCAAGGGGGCCCCGGCGAAGAAAGGCGGCCCGCTGTTCCTGATCCTGGGGCTCGTGGGCGGCCTGGTGGTGATCGTGGGCGCCTCGCTGGCGATCATCTACATGGTGGTGCTGCCGAAGGCGAAGAGCGCCGAGGCGAGCGCGAAGAAGAAGCCCGAGAAGGCCGTCGAGGCCGCCATGGGCCCGATGTTCCAGCTGAAGGACATGGTCATCAACTCGGCCGACAAGGACGAGATCCACTACATCAAGGTCGGGCTGGCCTTCGAGGTCGCCAGCGAGAAGGAAGTGGAGGAGCTGGGGGCGCGCGACGCAGTGCTCCGCGACCTGATGATCACCGAGTTCGGCAAGTGCACCGTGGCGGAGCTGAACACGCCCGAGGGACGCCAGCGCATCCGCGACGTGATCAAGGCGAAGATGTCCGAGAAGATGAAGGACATCGCGGTGCGCAACCTCTACTTCACGGAGTTCGTGGGCCAGTAGGCGCCCGCGGCCCGACAGGGGAATCCGATGGCCGGCATTCTGAGCCAGGAAGAAATCGATGCCCTGATGAGCGCCGTATCCACCGGCGACCTCGAGGCGTCCCCCGGCGATCCCGGGATGCCGGCGCAGAACATCACCACCTACGACTTCCGCCGGCCGAGCCGGCTCACCAAGGAGGAGATCCGGACCCTCACGAGCATCCACGAGTCCTTCGCGCGCATGCTGGCCAACTCGCTGTCGGCCTACCTGCGCTGCGTGGTGGAGGTCTCGCTGGTGTCCGTGAGCGGGGTGACGTACGCCGAGTACCAGCAGGCGCTGCCCAACCCCACCGGGCTCACCGTGCTGAGCACCCCGCCCTTCGAGGGCGGCATGGTCCTCGAGATCAACCAGAGCCTGCTGCTGGCCATGATCGACCGGCTCTTCGGCGGTCCCGGGCTGCTGGGCTCGGAGGGCAAGCACCTCACCACGCTGGAACAGACGGTGATCCAGAAGATCGTGCGGCGCGCGCTGCCCGACCTGGTGGAATCGTGGAAACCGGTGGTGGCGCTGCAGCCCGAGATCGACGTGTTCGAGAGCAACCCGCAGTTCGTGAGCGCCGGCGCGGCCGGCGACATGGTGCTGTTCGTGTCTTTCGAGATCCAGCTGCCCAAGGCATCCGGGTTCGCCAGCCTGTGCTTCCAGCACCGCGACATCGAGGAGCCGCTCAGCAAGGCCGGCGCCGCCGGAAGCCCGGGCCAGCGGGTGCGCCGGCCCACGCCGATCCCCGGGGAGCTGTGGCGCGACGGCATCGAACCCACCTCGCTGGACGTGGCCGGGGTGCTGGGCCACGCCCGGATCCGCATCGGGGAGCTGCTCGACCTGCGCGTGGGCGACGTGGTGCGGCTGGACAGCACGCCGCGGGGCACCCTGCCGCTGTGCATCTCGGGCCAGCCCAAGGGCTCGGTGCGACTGGGCCGCGTGGGCCGTCACCGCGCGCTGGAAGTGATCTCCCTCGAACCGTGAGGAGCAAGCCATGAGTGAAGCATTCGAGACCTCCGACTCCGTGCAGGAGCCGATGGACGCGCCGGCCGGGGACTTCGGCGGGGGGGACACCCCCGCGGTGGCCCAGGCCGTGGCGCTGCCGGAACTGGCGCCGGACCCCGGCCAGGTCGCGCCGCGCAGCATCGACCTGTTGCTGGACGTGGAACTGCCGCTCTCGGTGGAGCTGGGTCACGCCCAGATGCCCATCAAGAGCATCCTGGAGCTGGGACTGGGCTCCGTGATCCGCCTCGACAAGGCGGCCGGGGACCCGGTGGACGTGCTGGTGAACGGCAAGCTGGTGGCCCGCGGGGAAGTGGTGGTGGTGGACGAGAATTTCGGCGTGCGCATCCTGGGCCTGGTGGATCCCGACCAGCGCCTCGGCGGGCTGAAGGCCTGATCGTGCGCGCGCTGCGCCTGCTCTGGGTCGCCGGGATGACGGCGTGGGCCACCAACGCCGCGGCCCTGGACCTGCACTACACCGAGCCGTCGGTGCCGCCCGCGCCCTCGATGCTGGGGCTGCTGCTGCGCACCGGGCTGGCGCTGGCCGTGGTGGTGGCGCTGGTGTACCTGGTGGCCTGGCTGCTGCGCCGGGCGCAGCCCGGCTTCGCCCGGGCGCGCAAGGGGCCGGTGGAGGTGGAGTCGCACGTGCCGCTGGGGCCCAAGCGCTCGCTGTACACGGTGCGCTGGGGGCGCTTCCGCCTGCTGCTCGGGGCGGGCAGCTCCGAGATCACGCTGCTGGCCTCGGAATGGAACGAGGGCGCCGGGGAACCGGCCGCCGCGCGCGGCGAGCTTCCGGACGAGGCGCAGTTCGGGAAGCGCCTGGACGATTTCCTCTCGCGACTGGGGAAGATGGAAGATGACCGCTCCTAGCCGGCTCCTGCTCGTCACGCTGCTGGCGGCGACCGCGTTGCTGGCCGCCGCGCCCGCCGCGGCGCAGGTCCCCGCCGGCGCCGCCCCCGCGGCGGCGGCCGCCCCGGCCGGCGTGGGTCTGCCGCACATCACCCTGGGGGTGGAGCAGTCGCGCACCCCGGGCCAGGTGAGCACGTCGCTGCAGCTGCTCCTGCTGTTCACGATCCTGAGCATCGCCCCGGCGCTGCTCATCATGATGACCTCGTTCACGCGCATCGTGGTGGTCCTGAGCTTCCTGCGCCAGGCCATGAGCACCCAGCAGATGCCGCCCAACCAGGTGCTGATCTCGCTGGCGCTGTTCCTGACCTTTTTCACCATGTCGCCGGTGTGGAACCAGGTGAACACCCAGGCGGTGCAGCCGCTCATGGCGGGGCGCATCACCCAGGCCGAGGCCGTCAAGGTGGGCACCGTGCCGCTGCGCGAGTTCATGCTCCGCCAGACGCGCGAGAAGGACCTGGCGCTGTTCGTGAAGCTCTCCCGGCAGCCCGCGCCGCGCAGCGCCGCCGACATTCCCATGACCACCGTGATCCCGGCGTTCATGATCAGCGAGCTGCGCACCGCCTTCCAGATGGGTTTCGTGATCTACCTGCCGTTTCTCATCGTGGACATGGTGGTGGCCAGCGTCCTCATGTCCATGGGCATGATGATGCTGCCCCCGGCCATGATCTCGCTGCCCTTCAAGATCCTGTTGTTCGTGCTGGTGGACGGGTGGCACCTGGTCATCCGCTCGCTGGTCATGAGCTTCCGCTAGGAGGCGCCCGGTGACCCCGCTCGAAGCCGTCTCGATCCTCAAGCAGGCCCTGTGGACCGCGGTGGTCCTGTCCACGCCCATGCTCCTGTTCGGGCTGGTGGCGGGGCTGGTGGTGAGCGTGTTCCAGGCGGTCACCCAGATCCACGAGATGACGCTCACGTTCATCCCCAAGATCCTGGCGGTGA
Organism: Candidatus Eisenbacteria bacterium; assembly: GCA_016235265.1. Lineage (NCBI taxonomy): Bacteria > Candidatus Eiseniibacteriota > Candidatus Eiseniibacteriota bacterium. The sequence continues at coordinate 131,921 of JACRLI010000015.1, read as the reverse complement.
TCCTCGGCCTGGTGCTGTTCCTGCCGTGGATGCTCAACATGATGATCACCTACACGTCGAACCTGTGGCTCGGCGCGGCGCGCATGCGCTGACCGTGGACACCGCGCTCTTCATGGGCGGCCCGGCGTTCCTGCTGGCGTTCGCCCGGGTGGCCGGGATCCTCGCCTCCGGCCCGTTCTTCGGCGGCCGGGCCGTGCCCACGCAGTTCAAGCTGGGCGCGGCGCTGTTCATCACCCTGCTGGTCCTGCCGGGGCTGAAACCCGGCGGGGTCGCGCTGCCGCCCACGCTGCTGCTCACCTGCCTGTCGGTGTTCCGCGAGGTGGCCATCGGCGCGGCGGTGGGGCTGCTGGCGCAGCTGGTGTTCACCGCGGTGCAGATCGCCGGGGAGCTGCTGGGCCTGCAGATGGGCTTCTCCATGATGAACCTGGTGGACCCCAGCACCGGCGCCTCGGTGCCGGTGATCTCCGAGGTCTACGGCCTGTTCGCCTCGTTGCTCTTCTTCGCCCTCGACGCGCACCACCTGTTCGTGCGCGGGGTGTTCGCCAGCTTCGAGCTGGCGCCGCTCGGCGTGGCCGGGTTTCAGCCGGCCGTCGGGATGGCCCTGGCGGGCGCGGTGGGCAAGGTGTTCGTGATGGCGCTGGAGTTGTCCGGCCCGGTGCTGGCGGCGCTGTTCCTGGCCGACGTGGCCCTGGGCCTCGTGGCGCGCACCATCCCCCAGATGAACGTGTTCACCGTGGGCTTCCCGCTCAAGATCGCGCTCGGCCTGGTCGCGCTCGGCATGACCCTGCCGATGCTCGCGGGGGTGCTCGAGCGCCAGTTCTCCGCCCTGGAGATCGCCGTACGCACGCTCCTGCGTGGCATGTAGCTTGCGTTTCCCTGTGGTGCCATGCGTTTTGCAGTTCCCGGGCTGCCGCCCGGGAAGAACTTGCCGCGGGCCGGCCCGACGGGGGTAAGTGTCGTTGGCGGAAGACCATAAAGACGAGAAAACCGAGCCCGCATCACCCAAGAAACGACGGGAAGCCCGGGAGCGGGGCCAGGTTGCGCAGAGCCAGGAGGTAAATTCCGCGCTCGTGCTGCTGGCCAGTATTTTGGCGCTCTCGTGGGCCACCCCGCACATGGCGCGCGAGATCGGCGGTCTCGCCCGGCTGTACTGGGGCGAGGGGCTGCAGCGCGCCTGGTCCGCGGAGAGCGCCCAGGGCGAGCTGACCTTCCTGCTGCTGCACGTGGGCAAAGCCATCGCCCCGGCGATCCTGGTCATCGGCGTGGTGGGCGTGGCCTCGAACCTGATGCAGGTCGGGGTGATCTTCTCGGGGGAACCCATCAAGCCCAACCTCGAGAAGCTGAACCCGATCAAGGGCGCGCAGCGGATCTTCTCGAAGAACGGCCTGGTGGAGCTGCTGAAGGCGCTGATCAAGCTCTCGCTGATCACCTGGATCACCTGGGGCACGCTGCGCACCGAGTTCCTGGGCCTGCTGCCGTTCTTCGGCAGCGACCTGGCCCACGTGCTCCCCGCGGCGGGCAAGGCCACCTACCACCTGGCGCTTCGCGTGACGCTGGGCCTGCTGGTGGTGGCCGTCGCCGACTACGGCTGGCAGCGCTTCCAGTTCGAGCAGGGGCTGATGATGACCCGCGAGGAAGTGAAGGACGAGTTCAAGCAGGCGGAAGGGGACCCGCGGATGAAGGCGCGCATGCGCGCGCTGCAGCGCTCGATGCTGCGCCGGCGGATGCTCCAGGACGTCCCCAGGGCCGACGTGGTGATCACCAACCCCACCCACTACGCGGTGGCGCTGCGCTACAAGAGCGGCGAGATGAACGCGCCGACGGTGGTGGCCAAGGGGGCGCGGCTCATCGCGCTGCGCATCAAGGAACTGGCCCGCGAGCACCACGTCCCGATGGTGGAGGACGTGCCGCTGGCGCAGGCCCTGTACAAGTCGGCCGAAGTCGGCAAGGAGATCCCGCTGCAGTTCTACGAGGCCGTCGCCGAGGTCCTGGCGTTCGTCTACCGGCTGCGCGCCCGGCGCGCGGGCGTGGCGTGAGGAGCTGACCCATGGAATCCACCTCCCGCGCGGGGGCGCTGTCCGCGTTGAACCGCTACGGGGAGCTCCTCGTGGGCGCCGGCCTGCTGCTGGTGCTGGCACTGATGGTGGTGCCGCTGCCGCCGCCGGTGCTCGACATCCTGCTGGTGTTCGACATGCTGCTGGCGCTGGTGGTGCTGCTGCTCACCGTGTACGTGCAGAAGCCGGTCGAGCTGTCGGTGTTCCCATCGGTGCTGCTGCTCTCCACGCTGCTGCGCCTGAGCCTGAACGTGGCCTCCACCCGGCTGGTGCTGCTGCACGGTTATGCCGGCGAGGTGATCGCGGCGTTCGGCAGCTTCGTGGTGGGGGGCAACTACGCGGTGGGGCTGGTGATCTTCGTCATCCTCACCGTGATCCAGTTCATGGTCATCACCAAGGGCGCCGGGCGCGTGGCCGAGGTGGCGGCGCGCTTCACCCTGGACGGCATGCCGGGACGCCAGATGGCCATCGACGCCGACCTGAACGCCGGGCACATCGACGAGGCCGAGGCCCGCCGCCGGCGTCTGGAGCTGACCCGCGAGGCCGACTTCTACGGCGCCATGGACGGTGCCAGCAAGTTCGTGCGCGGCGACGCCATCGCCGCGGTGGTGATCATCCTGGTGAACATCATCGGCGGCCTGGTGGTGGGCGTGGCGCAGATGGGCATGTCGGTGGGCGCCGCCCTGCAACAGTTCACCCTGCTCACCGTGGGTGACGGGCTGGTGGCCCAGATCCCGGCGCTCATCATCTCCACCGCCGCGGGCATCATCGTGACCCGCGTGAGCGGCTCGTCCACGCTGGGCGGCCAGATCCTCAAGGAGATGCTGTTCAAGCCGCGGGCGCTGATCGTGGCCGGCTCGCTGATGTTCGCCCTGGCGCTGGTCCCGGGACTGCCCAAGTTCCCGTTCCTGCTGCTGAGCCTCTCGGCCATCGGCGTGGGCGTGGCGGTGCGTCGCAGCCAGGACCGGCACCACCGGGCGGGGGAGAAGGACAAGCGCGAGAAGGCCTCCGCGAGGCCGGAGGAGGTGGAGAAGCTCCTGCCGCTGGACGCGCTGCAACTGGAGATCGGCTACGCGCTCATCCCGCTGGTGGACGAGAAGCGCGGCGGCGACCTGCTCCCGCGCGTGACGCTGGTCCGCCGGCAGAGCGCGCTCGACCTGGGCCTGGTGGTGCCGCCCATCCGGATCCGCGACAACCTGCGGTTGCGCCCGGCGGAGTACTCGCTGCAGCTGCGCGGCTCCGAGCTGGCGCGCGGTGAGGTCCGCGTGGGCCAGTGCCTGGCGCTGGACCCGGGCACCGCGGAGGGGCCGCTGCCGGGCGTGAAGACCAAGGACCCGGTGTTCGGCCTGCCCGCGGTGTGGATCGAGGAGGCGGAGAAGCCGCGGGCCGAGGCCGCCGGGTACACCGTGGTGGAGTGCTCGGCGGTGATCGCCACGCACCTCTCCGAGACGGTGAAGTCGCACGCGCACGAGATCCTCACGCGGCAGGAGACGCAGACCATCATCAACACGGTCAAGGCCACGCACCCGGCGGTGGTGGAGGAACTGGTCCCCAACCTGCTCAGTGTGGGCGGCGTGCAGAAGGTGCTGCAGCGCCTGCTCCGCGAGCGGATCAGCATCCGCGACATGGTCACCATCCTGGAGGCGCTGGCCGACCACGCCGGGGCCGTGAAGGACCACGACCAGCTGGCCGAGTTCGCGCGGCAGGCGCTGGGGCGCTCCATCGTGCGCCAGTACCAGGATGCGCGCGGCCAGGTGCCGGTGATCACGCTGGACCCGGACCTGGAACAGGACCTGGTGGACCGGCTCACGCCCACCGACCAGGGCCAGGAACTGCTGCTGGAGCCGACCCGGTTGCAGGCGCTGCTGCGCGAGCTGCGCGCGGCGGTGCAGGTGGCGCTCACCTCCACGTCCCAGCCGATTCTCCTGTGTTCCCACGCCATCCGGTCGCAATTGCGGCGCCTGGTGGAAAAGTCCTTCCCCGCGCTGGTGATCCTGTCCTACCGCGAAGTGGCCGCGGCGGACGCAGTGAGCTCGGTGGCCACGGTCCGGAAGCCCGATGCGCATTAAGAAGTTCGTCGCACGCACCATGCCCGAGGCCCTCGCGGCCGTGAAGGCCGACCTCGGGGACGCCGCGGTCCTGCTGCGCACCCGCGCCCTCGACATCCGCGTGGACGGCAAGCGCGGCTTCGAGGTCACGGCCGCCGCCGAGACCGAGCCGGTCCGCCCCACCCGCGAGCCGCGGGCGACCCTGCCCGACCTGCCGCCCCATGTCCCGGCGCCGCTGCCGGTGGGCCCGATGCGGGCCCCCGAAGTGGCGAACTGCCTCGTGTCGCGGGGGGTGGATGAGCTTCTTGCAAGGCGACTGGCCGAGGCGTGGCAAAAGAAGAGCCGCTCGAGCGCCGGAATCCGCCTGGAGGACGCCCTGGCGGAGCTGATCCCGGTCACAAAGCCGGTCACACCGTCGGCGCAACCGCATGTGATCGCATTGGTTGGACCCACTGGAGCGGGCAAGACCACGACCCTCGCCAAACTGGCGGCGCACTTCGTGCTTGAAGGGAAGTACACGGTGCAGCTGCTCACCGCGGACACGCACCGCATCGCCGCCGTGGATCAGCTGGCGGCCTACGCCCGGCTCCTGAAAGTAGGTTTCGAGGTGGGTTTCGACGCCGAGGAATTGTCCCGACACCGCGCCGCCTGCGGTACCCGGATCCTGCTCGTGGACACTCCCGGCGTGGGCCCGCTGGACGATGCCGGCCTGGCCGGCCTGGAGCGCACCCTGGCAGCGGTGCGGCCCGACGAGACCCACATGTGCCTGCCCGCCGGCATGAGGACCCCGGACCTCCGCCTGGCGGCTTCGCGCTTCGCCCGATTGGGCTGCGACCGGCTTCTTTTCACCAAGACCGACGAGAGCGCCACCTCGGGTCAGTTGCTGAGCGCGCTGGCCGAGACCCGGCTCCCGGTCTCGTACTGGACCACCGGGCCGGTGGTCCCCGGAGACTTCGAGACGGCCACGGGCGGGGGATTCGCCCGGCTGGTCCTGGGAGGTACCCCCGATGCACGGCAACAGCGGGCCCGCCAGGGCGCCTAAGCCCCGAGGATCGGAACGCCTCCGCACCGCGCGCGAGCGCGACCGGGTGCGTCCCTCGGCGCTGCCCCGCGCGCCCCGCCGCACCGTGGCGGTGGCCAGCGGCAAGGGCGGCGTCGGAAAGACCAACATCGCCACCAACCTGGCGGTCGCGCTGGCGCAGCGCGGCAAGAAGGTGCTGCTGGTGGACGGCGACCTGGGGCTCGCGAACGTGGACCTGCTGCTGGGGCTCAGTCCGAAGCTGACCCTCAAGGACGTGGTGCTGGGACGCCGCGCCGTGGAGGACGTGGTGCTCGAAGGCCCGCTGGGCGTGCGCGTGCTGCCCGCCTCGAGCGGCATCGAGGACCTGGCGAACCTGGACGACTTCCGGCGCGAGAAGCTGATCCGCTCCATCCAGGCCCTGGACGGCGACCTGGACTTCGTGCTGGTGGACACCGGCTCGGGCATCGGCCGCAACGTCACCAGCCTGGCCTTCGCGGCCGACGAGGTGATGGTGCTGACCACCCCCGAGCCGCCCTCGTTCTCCGACGCCTACGCGCTGATCAAGGTGCTGGCCCGGCGGCCGCTGAACGCGCCCCCGCGGCTGGTGGTGAACATGGTCACCGGCTACGACGAATGGCAGGAGGTGGCGGCCCGCATCGCGCTGGTGTCCCGCCGTTTCCTGGGCCTCGAGCTGACACAGTGGGGCTACGTGTACGAGGACCCGGCGGTGGGCCAGGCGGTCCAGAAGCAGGAGCCGTTCGTGCAGGCGTCCCCGTACTGCCTGGCGGCCAAGTGCATTCAGCAGCTGGCCTCGCGGATGCTCGAGGACCCGGGCTACGAGTCCGCGGGACTGGAGGGGTTCCTGCGCGGCGTCACTCCCGAGGAGCCGGAGACGGTCGAAGTCGAAGTGGAAGGGGAAGCCGGTTGAACGAGCTGGCGTCCCGGATTGCGAAGGCGGCGGGGGCCGCCGCGGCGCTGCTGGGCTTCGTCACCGCGGTGTACGCGGGTGCCAGGCTCGAGCAGGTGGTGCTGCGGGCCGTGATCGCCTTCGTGCTGGCCTGGGCGGCGTGCGAATTCCTCGCGCGCTACGTGCTGCGCACCCTGCTCCTCAGGGTCCTGGAAGATCGCAAGGATCGCCAGGTCGACCTGACGGTGCGGTAGACCCGAGAGAGCCGACGACATGCGAGGTGCAGTCAATCCTGAGAAGGTGGTCCGGACGTTCGTCGAGCGCTCCGACCGCAGCCGCCGGGCGAACCAGAAGGTCAAGCAGGCCGTGCTCACCCAGTACGCGCCGCTGGTGAAGTACGTGGTGAGCCGCATCGCGGCCGGGCTGCCGCGGAACGTGGACCAGGAGGACCTGTTTTCGGCCGGCGTGCTGGGGCTGCTGGACGCCCTGGAGAAGTACGACGCCGGCAAGGGCACCAAGTTCGAGACCTACGCGGTGTGGCGCATCCGGGGCGCGGTGCTCGACGAGCTGCGCTCGCTGGACTGGGCCTCGCGCTCCACCCGCCGCAAGGCCCGCGAGATCGAGGAAGTCTGCCGCCGGCTGGACCAGAAGCACGGCCGGCCGGCCTCCGAGCTGGAGATCGCCCGGGAGCTGAAGATCCCCCTGAGCGAGTACCTCCAGCTGATCGACGAGATCAAGGGCACCGTGCTGCTCTCGCTGGACAAGCCGGCGCACGGCGACGACCACGACTCCGGCACGCTGGAGAGCTGCCTGGACCTGGCGGTGGACGACGATCCGCTGCAGGCCATCGAGTCCGAGGAAGACAAGGAACTGCTGGCCGAGGCGGTCAACCAGCTGCCGGAGCAGGAGCGCCTGGTGATCGCGCTGTACTACTTCGAGGAGATGACCCTGCGGGAGATCGGGGAGACCCTGGACATCTCGGAGTCGCGGGTGTCCCAGGTGCACACCTGCGCGCTGGTGCGCCTGCGCGGGCGGGTCCGCAAGGTCATGATGGGGGAGGCCGCCTAGGCGCGGCCGCAGGGAGATGACGGATGTCCGCGGACTGACCCAGTCCGTGCTCCAGACCACCCAGGTGGACCGGGTGCAGGACGCGCAACAGCGGCAGGTGAGCCTGGACCAGCGCACCGGGGTGCAGCAGTTCGCGCAGCGCGTGGACCAGCGGCGCAACCAGGTGAACCTGGCCGAGCGGGTGGAAGGCGACGCGCTGGGTTCGTTCGAGGGCGGGGCGGAGAATGGCACCGCCGGCACCGGGGACTCCGCGGAGGATGGCGGGGAGGAGCGGGACGAGGGGCTGCTGGACGATCCGCCGCCGGACGAGGAGATGCTGGAAGCCATGGCGGCGGTGGAAGACCCAACGGAAGAACGCGCGGACGCGGAAGCGGACGCGGCGGCGCCGGCGGCTCCAGCCGGGACCGCCGCCCACGGCGGGGACGCCGGGAACGAGCCCGGCCACATCGACATCACGGTCTGAAGCGGACCACAAACTGATTCGCAGGTTCAACTCGACCCGGGCCGCCGTCCCGAGCGCGGCCCCGAGGACACGATCATGAAGATCCGAGCCCTGATCCTCACCGCCCTGATGCTGGCTGCGGCCGGCGCGGCGCACGCCGCCGGAGCCCCGGCGCCGTCGACCGCGTCCGCCGTCCTGCCGGCGCAGGCCGGCCCGCCGACGCCGGCGGCCGACCCGTCGCGTCCGTCGCAGGCGGACGGAACGGATCCCGGAGATTTCGCCGCGCGCGTCGCGCTGGAACGCTCGGAGCTCGTCGTCCCGGCCGCGGGGCCCGCGCCGGCCGCCGCGGGCCCGGCCGACGGCGCCGCGAATCCGGCGGCAGCCGTGACCGCGGACCTCGGGGCGGTGCTGGGGCTGGGGGTGTCCGCCGCGCTGATCGCATTCAGCCTGGTGCTGGCCTGGGCCCAGCGCCGCCACCTGCGGGCGCTGCTGCGACCGCTGGCGAGCGGGCGAGCGGGCGAGGGCCTTCTGCGTCCGGCCTCCCCGCGCGTCGCGCGCACCTCCGCGCCGGTCGCGGCGCCCGCGGCCGCCTCGGAGTCGGCGAGCCTCAAGGCGCTGGCCCTGGAGCTCCAGGGCACCATCGAAGAGTTGCGCGCGGAGCGGAGCCGCTGGGAGCGCGAGTGGCAGGAACGGGAGGCGCAGTGGTCGCGCTGGATCCGGCGCAGCCAGCGGGACGCCGCGGAGGCGGCCGCCGGCCCGGAGGGCGAGAGCGCGCCCGCCTCGCCGTCGGCCGCGCCGTTCCGGATGCCGGAGGCGGATGCGCTGCCCGCCCTCGCCGCCGCGGAGGAGGCACGGGGCGCCGCGCCCCGTCTGGACGCCGCCGGGGTGCTGGAGCGCGTCGAGCAGCTGCTGGCGGAGGGGCTCTCGGCGGAGGAGATCTCGAGGAGGCTCCGCGTGGGGCTCCGGGAGATCCAGTGGATGATGCGTCTCGGGACGCTCGAGGCGGGCACCAGGAGTTAGGTCCGGGCGTTCCGCCCGGAGCCGCAGGCCATTGGGAAGGACAGCAGCTCGAGAAAGGAAATCCGAATCGTGCACCCGACACAGCCGGTCCTGGAACTGCCGCTGCAACTGACCCGCGACCTTCCGGCGATGCCGGTGGTGGCCACGCGCCTCTTCGAGATGGCGGAACATCCCGACACCGACGCCATGGACATCGCGCGCGTCCTGAGCATGGACCCGGCCCTGACGGCCAAGGTGCTCAAGACCGCGAATTCCTCGTACTACGCGCCCACGGAACCGATCACCAACGTGCTGCAGGCCGTCACGAGACTCGGGTTCCGGGCGCTGCGCAACCTGGTGCTGGTGGAGGCGCTGCCGTTCCGCGGGCGCGGCAGCGAGGCGGTGGCCCCGCTGCAGCAGGGCCTGTGGGAGCACGCGGTGGCCACCGCGCTGGGCGCGCGGCTGCTGATGCGCCGCCGCGGCGGGGCGCACCCGGATGACGCGTTCGTGGCGGGGTTGCTGCACGATGTGGGAAAGACGGCTCTTGCGCGCTTCAAGGGCGAGGACTACGCGGACCTGGTGGCGGAGGTGCGGGAGGAACACCGGAGCTTCGCCGACGCGGAACGCGGGCGGTACGGCTTCGACCACGCCGACGCCGGCGCCTCGGTGCTCCGGCACTGGAAGCTGCCCGCGTTGCTGGTGGACGGGGTGCAGCACCACCACCGCGCGGGCGCCGGGCCCAACCCGGCGATGTGGGCCGCGGTGGAGCTGGCCGGCCGCGCGTCGAAGGGGTTGGGCCTGGGGCTGGAGCCGCTCCCGGAACTGGAAATCGAGGCCTGCGAGGCGGGGAAGCTGCTGCAGTTCGGCGCCCCGGACTCCGCGTGGCTGAGCACGGAACTCAAGACCGCATTCGAGGCCGAGAAGTCGCAGTTCCAGCTGTAGGCCGGTCCGGCCCGGGGCGGTGGGCCACCGGGCGGCGGCGATCCTCAAGGGGGAACGATGAAGGCACGCAACGGACGCGGTGCGCGGGGTCTCTTCGAGGCCAGCACGCATTTCCTCAAGAGCCAGCAGCGCATCGTGAAACTGCTGAGCACCCGCGGCGCGCTGCCCGGCAAGGACGCCGAGGCCGCCACGCTCAAGCTCGAGAAGCTCATGGACGAGAAGCGCCCCGCCCAGTGCCTCGGTGAGTGCAGCAAGGTGAACGAGAAGCTGCTCACCGCGCTCAAGAAGCACGAGAAGCCCACCGCCGGCGACCGGGGTGAGCTGGCGCTGCTGCTCAAGATGAGCCGGGTGATCCAGGAGACCGACGACCCCGGGGCCGTGTTCGCGGGGGTGATGGCGCTGCTCAAACAGCTGGTCGCCTACGAGAACGGCTCGCTGTACCTGGTCCGCCGGGGCGCCCACGACCTGGAGCTGGCACACCAGGAGGGCGAGCGCGTGGACCTGATCCGCGGGGTCCGCTTCGACCACGGCTACGGCTTCTCCAGCTGGGTGGCGAAGGAGCGCCGGCCGGTGCTGCTCAACGATCTGCGCCGCGAGGCCCAGCCGGGCCTGCCGGTGGTGCGCAGCTTCCTGTCGGTTCCGCTGCTGGTGGGCTCCGAGCTCATCGGGGTGGTGAACCTGAGCCACTCGTGCGCCCACGCGTTCGCGGAGCGCGACAAGGAGCTGTTGATCCTGGCCTCCTCGCTGGCCGCCGCGACCATCGAGCACATGCTCCATTACCAGAGCATCAAGGCCATGGCCGTCACGGACGAGCTGACCAGCGTGTACAACCGGCGCTACTTCCAGGACCGCCTGCAGCAGCAGGCCACGCTCTCGCAGCGGTACCTGCATCCCTTCTCGCTGGTGTTCCTGGACATCGACCACTTCAAGCAGTTCAACGACACCCACGGCCACGAGTCCGGTGACCAGGTGCTGGTGGAGATGGGCCGCCTGCTCAAGGCCTGGGCGCGCACCTCGGACGTGGTGGTCCGCTACGGCGGCGACGAGTTCGTGGTGCTGCTGCCGCACACGCCGCGCGAAGGCGCGCTGCTGGCGGCCGAGCGGCTGCGGGCCTCGGTGGAGGCCCACCACTTTCCGCGCCGTCGCAAGGTCACGGTGAGCCTGGGTGTGGCCAGCTACCCGGTGGACGGCAAGGCGGAGGAGGACCTGGTGCGCAAGGCCGACCAGGCCCTGTACCTGGCCAAGAAGGCGGGCCGCAACTGCATCCAGGCGCCCTGCGCGCCGGCCGCGGCCGGCGCGGGCGCGGCGCGGGTGAACTGACCATGGCCTCCCCGTACGGGTCGTCCCCCGGATTCAGCGCCCCCGCCGGGGCTCCCGGCGCGGGCGGGCCCGCCCCGGCCGGCCGGCGCGAAAAGATCCTCATCGTCGACGACGAGAAGGGGGTGCTCGACGTCTTCCTCGACTTCTTCGGCGAGGAGGGCTACGAGGTGCACTCCGCCTCGGACGGTCCGCAGGCCATGGATCGCATCCGCGACGAGGAATACGACCTGATCCTGACCGACATCAACCTCCCCGGGGCCAGCGGCCTGGACGTGGTGCGCGCCGCGAAGCGGCGCAATCCCGAGACCGGGGTCCTGGTGATCACCGGTCACGCCTCGCTGAACGTGGCGATCGAGGCCATGCACTCCGGCGCGAGCGACTTCATCATGAAGCCGTTCGACCTCCTGGCCGTGAGCCAGGTGGCCGAGAGGACGCTGCGCGGCAAGCGGCTGGGCGAGGAGAACCGCCGGCTGGTGGCGTGCCTCACGCTGGCCAACGAGAAGCTGAAGGACAGCGAGGAGAGCCTGCAGGCCCGCGTGGACGCGGCCACCCGCACGCTGCGCACGCTGTTCGAGATGAGCCGCGAGGTCAGCGCGTCGCTGTCGCTTTCCACCACCCTGTCGGTGGTCACCGATAAGATGCGCGAGCTGCTGGAGGCGCGCGCCTGCGTGGTGTTCCTCAAGGACGAGGAGTCCGGCAACTTCACCGGCGAGGGGGTTTCGGGGGCCGACCCGGCGGTGGTGAAGTCCATCGGGTTCCACTCCGGCGAGGGCGTGCTCGGCCGCGGCGCGGCCGATCCGCACGGCTTCTGCGCCGCGCACGGCAACCCGGAGTTCGACGCCGACGATTCGATCGGCCTGCTGCACGCCTCCTCGGCGGCCGGCGTGCCGCTCACGGCCAGCGGCGGGGCCTTCGGGCTGCTGGTGGCTGTGGACCGGGACGGGGGCTTCGACGCCGCGGCCACGGACCTGATGACCCTGTACGCCAGCGCGGCCAGCAACGCCATCCGCAACGCCCAGCTGTTCGAGAAGACCCGCGAGCTGGACCGGCTCAAGTCCGAGTTCGTGGCGGTGGTCTCCCACGAGCTGCGCACGCCGCTCACGGCCATCCGCGGCTCGCTGGAGCTGCTGGGAAACCCGTCCTACTGGGACGTGAAGCCGCAGCAGAAGGAGCTGCTCGAGATCTGCGAGGCCAACGCCGAGCGGTTGATGATGCTGATCAACGACATCCTGGACTTCTCCAAGCTGGAAGCCAACCGCATGCAGCTGTCCCGGAGCCTGGTGAACCTGTCCGACGTGTGCCGCAACGCGGCGGTGAACATGCGTTCGCTGGTGGACAAGAAGCAGATCGTGTTGCGCCTGGAGCTGCCCGTGCCCGGCGGCGAGTCCGAGGTGGACCCGCACCGGGTGGGCCAGGTGCTCACCAACCTGCTGGGGAACGCCGTGAAGTTCTCGCCGCCCTCGACCGAGATCGTGGTGCGCCTGCGCGAGGACCCCGGCTTCGCGGAGATCGACATCGAGGACCACGGCGACGGCATCGCCGAGGCCGACCTGCCGAAGTTGTTCCAGCGCTTCCAGCAGGTGGACGCCTCCGCCACGCGGAAGATCGGCGGCACCGGGCTGGGGCTGGTGATCTCGAAGGCCATCGTGGAACTGCACGGGGGGGAGATCGCAGTGCGCAGCCAGGTGGGCCAGGGGACGACCTTCACGGTGCGCCTGCCGCGGGTCGCGCCGGCTTCGGCGGGGGAGCCCGCCGCCGAGGAGGGGGAGATGAAGGCCGCCTAGCCGGGCCGGCCGGCGCCGGCCGCAGGCCGTCGCGCTACCAGCGGCCCTCGAGCGAGAGGGCCCCGACCACTTCGTCACGCCGGACGCCTTCCAGGTGTCCGGCGTTTCGCGTGCGGTTCCAGCCGAGGCTGCCGCGGGCCTGCAGGTTGTCGCGCGCGAAGAAGAGCGCGCCGGCGTCCAGGCGCAGCGTCTTCTCCACCACGCCCTGCAACTCCCCCGGCGGGGACTGGATTCCGGGGTGGCTCACGTCCAGGTAGTCGCCCAGCGCGCCCTCACCCTTGGCCAGGTAGTCCGCGGCCACCCAGGCCTTCACATCCGGGCACAGGTCCACCGAGACCCGGCCCGTGAGCCGCTCGAGATCGGGGCCCAGCGGGTACGCCAGGGAGCTTCCGTGGTGGATGTAGTCCTCGCCGTAAAACACTGAGTACACGTAGTTTCGGATGCGGGTCCATTCCACCCTCAGGGTGGCCGGGCGGGCGCTCCGCGGGCGGGTCGCGAGCAGGTTCGCCTGGTAGCCGGTGCGCGCCGCGGGCTGGGTGGACTTGCGCGGCAGGTCGTCGATGAGCAGGGTCGCCCCCAGTTGCACGCCGGCCACCGGCCGCCAGGCTCCCTCCAGGGACACCATGATGTTGTTGCGCGGGCTCGGCCCGCCGCCCGCCTGGTCGTCCGCGGCGAGCAACCGCTGCACCAGCGTGTACGGGATGATGCCGGAGATGTAGAGCGGCTCGGGCTGCTTCGACGCGTAGCGGGACACCTCGCTCAAGCCCACGAACCACCGGCGCGCCGGGCGCCATTCCAGGCGGTGGCCCGACAGGTACTCGCCGCCGCCGGGCCGCAACAGCGCGGTGAGCGCGGTGGCGTGCAGCCGGCGCCAGTCCACCGAGTACTCCACCAGGCTCATGGCGTCGGCGCCGTCGCCCAGGATCAGGCTGCCCTCCTGGCCCAGCCCCCAGCGCACGCGGTCCCGCCCCAGGGCCACCGTGAGCGGCGCGAAGGAGGCCGCCACGTACGCCTGCTGGGTGAGGAACGTGATGTCGGTGTCGGTGAACAGCGGATCGGCGTAGGTGCGGCTGTGCTCGTACCGGCGCGCCAGCATGTCGCTGTACACGGCCCAGTGAGGGCGCGCCAGGAACGCGGCCTGGAACCCCAGCTGCGTGAGCGCGTCGGAGCCCCAGCCACGGCCGGGCTCGCGCGAGAGCCCCGCGCGGGCGGTGGGCCAGGCGCGCAGGGAAGTGGAGCCGTCCCGCTGGTCCACCAGGTGGCGCGTGAAGCCGGGGGCCTGCGCGGGGTCCAGTTCCCTGGCCTCCTGCGCGAACTCGCGCAGCAGCCGGGCCTGGCGGGGATCGCCTCCGGCCACGGCGGCGCCCCGGAGCAGCGCCGCGGCCACCTCCCCGCGGGAGAGGGGCCGCACGTACAGCCACAGGGAGTCCAGCGCGCCGGCGACCGAGAGCTCCTCGAGGTCGCCGTAGCTCCAGTGGCCGGCGGGCAGCCGCTCGGGCGGCGCCGCCCCGGAGGAGCGCGCGGGACCGGCCGCGGCGGCCAGCGCCAGGAGCGCCGCGAGGATCGGTGACCATGGGATTCGCATGCGCGCATGCTAGGTTCCGCGGCGGGCGGTGTCAATCAACGGGCCGGGCCCCGCGTTGCTTCCATTCTGCGCATCTGATACTTTGTCCCAGCCTCGGAAGACGATACGTTCGCGCACGATGGCGCAGCGGGCCAAGCCGCGCGCCGGACCCCCACCGGAGGTGGTTCCTTGCCCGATCCGGGCCTCGAGAAGACCTACGATCCCTCGCGGGTCGAGTCGCGCTGGTATGCCGACTGGATCGAGCGCGGGTTGTTCACGCCCCAGCCGGACCCGGACCGCAAGCCCTTCACGGTGGTGATTCCCCCGCCCAACGTCACGGGCCGGCTCACCATGGGACACGTGCTCAACAACTCCCTGCAGGACGCGGTGGTGCGCTGGAAGCGCATGGAGGGCTCCAACACCCTCTGGCTCCCGGGCACCGACCACGCGGGCATCGCCACCCAGAACGTGGTGGAGCGCCACCTCAAGGACCAGGGTGTATCCAAGGAGAGCCTGGGCCGCGAGGCGTTCGTGGCGCGGGTGTGGGAGTGGAAGCACGAGTACGGCGGGATCATCCAGCAGCAGCTGCGGCTGCTGGGCTGCTCGCTCGACTGGAGCCGCGAGCGCTTCACCATGGACGAGGGCCTCTCGCACGCGGTGCGCGAGGTGTTCGTGCGGCTGTACCGCAAGGGGCTGATCTACCGCGGCAGCTACGTGGTGAACTGGTGCCCGCGCTGCCTCACCGCGCTCTCCGACGAGGAGGTGGACCGCGAGAACCGCCCCGGCCACCTGTGGCACCTCAAGTACCCCGTCGCCGGCACCCGGGACAAGTTCATCACCGTGGCCACCACCCGGCCGGAGACCATGCTGGGTGACGTGGCCGTGGCGGTGCATCCCCGGGACTCCCGCTACAAGGCGCTGCGCGGCAAGACCGCCATCCTGCCCATCCTGCGCCGCGAGATCCCCATCCTGGCCGACGACTACGTGGACCCCAAGTTCGGCACCGGTGCGGTGAAGATCACCCCGGCCCACGACGCCAACGACTTCTGGGTGGCCCAGAGGCACGGCCTCGAGGCCATCAACGTGATGCACGCCGACGGCACCATGAACGAAAACGCGGCGGACTACGCCGGCATGGACCGCTTCGAGGCGCGCGAGCGCATCGTGGCCGCGCTGCAGGACCGCGGGCTGGTCGCGAAGATCGAGCCCTACGATCTCTCGCCCGGCGAGTGCTCCCGCTGCCACACGCCCATCGAGCCGCGCCTGTCCCCCCAGTGGTACGTGAAGATGAAGCCGCTGGCCGACGCCGCGCTGGCGGTGCACCGCAAGGGCAAGGTCAAGTTCTACCCCAAGCGGTGGAACAAGGTGTACGTGCACTGGCTGGAGAACACCCGCGACTGGTGCATCTCGAGGCAGCTGTGGTGGGGCCACCGGATCCCGGTGTGGACCTGCGGCTGCGGCGAGATCATCGTGGATTCCGTCACCCCCGCGGCCTGCCCGAAGTGCGGCTCCGCCGGCCTGAAGCAGGACGAGGACGTGCTGGACACCTGGTTCTCGTCGTGGCTGTGGCCGTTCTCCACGCTCGGCTGGCCCGAGCCGACGGAGGACCTCCGGTACTTCTACCCCACCGCGTTCCTGAGCACCGGCGCCGACATCATCTTCTTCTGGGTGGCGCGCATGATCATGGCCGGGCTGGAGTTCATGGGGGAGGTCCCCTTCTCGCACGTCTTCTTCCACTCCATCGTGCGCGACACCCAGGGTCGGAAGATGAGCAAGTCGCTGGGCAACTCGCCCGAGCCCATGGACCTGATGTCGAAGTACGGCGCCGACGCGGTGCGCTTCACCATGATCTCGCTCACCCCGCCGGGCCAGGACCTGGTGTTCGACGAGGCCCGCTGCGAGACCGGCCGGCACTTCGCCAACAAGGTGTGGAACGCCACCCGCCTGGTGCTGATGAACAGCGGGGACTTCGATCCCGCGAAGGTGCGCGAGTCGCAACTGAAGTTCTCGCTGGCCGACCGGTGGATCCTGGACCGGCGCAACGAGGCCATCAAGGACGTCAACCGCTGCATGAAGACGTTTCGCTTCAACGACGCCGCCAACGCCGTGTACCACTTCCTGTGGGGCGAGTACTGCGACTGGTACCTGGAACTGGCCAAGACCGCCTTCCAGGAGGGCGGCGAGGCCGCGCAGGCGGCGCGCTGGACGGCGGTGCGGGTGCTGGACGACACCCTGCGCCTGCTGCACCCGTTCATGCCCTTCGTGAGCGAGGAGCTGTGGCAGTCGCTGCCGGGCCGCAAGGCCGACGAGCGCCTGCCGGTGGCGGCGTGGCCGAAGCAGAAGGCCGCGTGGCGGCGGCCCGAGGTGGTGCAGGAGCTGCAGCAGCTGCAGGAGGTGATCACCGCCGTCCGCACGCTGCGCTCCGAGATGAATGTCTCCCCCGGCCAGCCGGTGAAGGTGCTGGTGCAGGCGCCGGCCGGCGAGGTGGAGCGGCTGCGGGAGTCCGCGGCGCTGATTCGCTCCCTGTGCCGGGCCGAAACGCTGGAGATCGGCGCCGCGCTGGCCAAGCCCGCGGCATGCGCCTCCGCGGTGGCGGCGGGCTGCGAGATCTACCTGCCGCTGGCGGGCCTGATCGACCTGGCCGCGGAGAGGGACCGCCTGGCCCGCGAGCTGGAGCGCGTGGAGGGCCTGCTGCTCAACGCCCGCAAGAAGCTCTCCAACCAGGACTTCCTGACCAAGGCCCGTCCCGAGGTGGTGGAGCGGGAGCGGGGCAAGGTGGAGGAGCTGGCCGGGGTGCGCGACAAGGTGGAGAGGGCGCTCAAGGCCATCGGGTAGGCACGGAATATTCCCCCCGTCCGCGGCGTCCTCTCCTGTGAAGCCGGGGGTGTCCCCGGACCCGCAAAGGAGAGGCTGATGCGAAAGTCGCACTGGATCCACGTGGTGGCGCTCGCCGCGCTGGGCTTCGCGCCGGCGCCTGGCGGCCCCGGCGGCGCGGGCGGCGCGGACCGCTCGGTGGCGCTGACCATCTACAATGACAACCTGGCGCTGGTGAAGGACCACCGCACGCTGTCCTTCCCGAGCGGCGCGGGCGAGATCCGCTTCACCGACGTGGCCTCCCAGATCGACCCCACCTCGGTCCACTTCCAGGCGGTGGACGACCCCGGCGCCGTCCAGGTGCTGGAGCAGAACTTCCAGTTCGACCTGGTCAGCTCCGAGCGACTGCTCCAGAAGTACGTGGACTCGCCGCTGGAGGTGCTCACCAAGGACGGCAAGCTGCACGCCGGCACGCTGCTCAGTTTCGAGGGCGGCTCGCTGCTGTTGCGCGAGGGCGAGGGCCTGGTGGGCCTGGAGCGCGCGCAGATCCAGGAAGTCCGCTACGGAAAGCTGCCCGGCGGGCTGATCACGCGCCCGACGCTGCAGTGGACCGTGGAGGGCGACGGCGGCCGGCACCCCGCCGAGCTGCGCTACCTCACCACGGGCATCTCGTGGCACTCCGAGTACGTGGCGGTAGCCTCCGAGTCCGGGGACCGCATGGACCTCGCCGGCTGGGTGAGCATCGACAACCGCTCCGGGGCCACCTACGAGAACGCGATGCTGAAGCTGGTGGCCGGCGAGGTGAACCGAGTGGAGCCGGAGCCGCCCGCCGTGCCCCGCGGCAGGGGCATGGAAGTGATGGCGCTCAAGGCCGCGGACTCCCGGCAGTTCGAGGAGGAGACCTTCTCCGAGTACCACCTCTACACGCTGCAGCGCCCGGCCACGGTGGCCGATCGCGAGATCAAGCAGCTGGCGCTGTTTCCCACCACCCGCCTGAAGAGCCGCAAGGTCTACACCTACGACGGGGCGCGCAACGCGAAGAAGGTGCAGGTGACCCTGGAGGCGAAAAACAGCAAGCTCGACGGCCTGGGCATCCCGCTGCCCAAGGGCAAGGTGCGGGTGTACCAGGAGGACGCCTCGAAGGCGCTGCAGTTCGCGGGCGAGGACGCCATCGACCACACTCCCAAGGACGAGATGCTGCGGGTGCACATCGGCAACGCCTTCGACGTGGTGGGGGAGCGCAAGCAGACCGACTCCCGCGCCGTCAGCGACCGCACGCGCGAGACCTCCTTCGAAGTGAAGGTGCGCAACCACAAGAAGGAGGCGGTCACGGTGGTGGTGGTGGAGCGCGCGTGGGGCGACTGGAGCGTGATCCGCAAGAGCCAGGACTTCCGCAAGCGCGACGCGACGACGCTGGAGTTCCCGGTGACGGTGGCGGCCGACGGCGAGGTCGTGGTCACCTACACCCTGCGACAGACCTGGTAGGCCCGGGCGCACGGGCCGCCGCGCGGGGCCCCCGCCGCCGGCACCCGCCGCGCTGCGGACCCCGACCGTGCCGGGCCTTCCGGCACACACACCCGGCCCGCTCCCCGGCGCGGCCGGGTGTGCTATTCTTCCTGCCATGTCCTTCGAGTTGCACGCTCCCTACGAGCCGCGCGGCGACCAGCCCGAGGCCATCGCCGCGCTCACCGACGGCCTGAAGCGCGGCGCCCCGCACCAGACGCTCCTGGGGGTCACCGGCTCGGGCAAGACCTTCACCATCGCCAACGTGATCGCGCAGGTGGACCGGCCCACGCTGGTGATCTCACCCAACAAGACGCTCGCGGCGCAGCTCTACGGCGAGCTCAAGCAGTTCTTCCCCGGGAACGGCGTGGGCTTCTTCATCTCCTACTACGACTACTACCAGCCCGAGGCCTTCGTGCCGGCCTCCAACACCTACATCGAGAAGGACGCCTCCATCAACGAGGACATCGACCGGCTGCGGCTGGCCGCCACCGGGATGCTGCTGGAGCGGCGCGACGTGGTGATCGTGGCCAGCGTTTCCTGCATCTACGGCATCGGGGCGCCGGAGGATTTTCGCGAGCTGGTGCTGGCGCTCAAGCCCGGCCAGCACATGCCGCGCGGCGAGATTCTGCGCCGGCTGGTGGAGCTGCAGTACGGGCGGAGCGACATGGACTTCCGGCGCGGCACCTTCCGGGTGCGCGGGGACGTCATCGAGATCCGTCCGTCCTACGACGAGGACGGGCTGCGCATCGAGCTGGCCGGCAACGAGGTGGAGCGGCTGGGTGTCATCGACCCGCTCACCGGGAAGACCCGCAGGCGCCTCGACCGGATGCAGGTGTGGCCGGCGAAGCAGTTCGTCACCGCCGCGCCGCGACTGGTGTCCGCGCTGGACCGCATCCGCGCCGAGATGGAGGAGCGGGTGGCGTGGTTCGAGTCGCAGGCCCGGCCGCTGGAGGCCCAGCGCCTGCGGATGCGCACCGAGTATGATCTCGAGATGCTGCAGGAGCTGGGCTACTGCCCGGGCATCGAGAACTACTCGCGCCACCTCTCGGCCCGCCAGCCGGGGGAGCGGCCCGCGTGCCTGATCGACTACTTCCCGAAGGACTTCCTGTGCGTGCTGGACGAGTCCCACGTGACCGTGCCGCAGATCGGCGGCATGTACGAGGGCGACCGCTCGCGCAAGCAGACGCTGGTGGACTTCGGGTTCCGCCTGCCCTCCGCGCTCGACAACCGGCCGCTGCGCTTCGACGAGTTCGAGACGCTGGTGCCGCAGACCATCTACGTGTCGGCCACCCCCTCGAACTTCGAGCTGGACCGCTGCGGCGGCGTGGTGGTGGAACAGGTGATCCGGCCCACCGGGCTGGTGGACCCGCCGCTGGTGGTGCGCCCGGTGGCCGGGCAGATCGACGACCTGCTGTCGGAAGTGCGCCTGCGGGTGGAGCGCCACGAGCGGGTGCTGGTCACCACGCTGACCAAGCGCATGGCGGAGGACCTCTCCGACTACCTGGCCCAGGCGGGGGTGCGGGTGCGCTACCTGCACTCGGACATCGACGCGCTGGAGCGCGTGGACATCCTGCGCGGCCTGCGGCTGGCGGAGTTCGACGTGCTGGTGGGCATCAACCTGCTGCGCGAGGGGCTGGACCTGCCCGAGGTGTCGCTGGTGGCGATCCTGGACGCGGACAAGGAGGGCTTCCTGCGCTCCGAACGCTCGCTGATCCAGACCGCGGGGCGCGCCGCCCGCAACGTGGGGGGCACGGTGCTGCTGTATGCCGACACCGTGACCGGTTCCATGCGCCGCGCCATGGCCGAGACCGACCGCCGCCGCGTGAAGCAGCTGGCCTACAACGCGGAGCACGGCATCGTGCCCCGCACCATCGTGAAGAGCATCGAGGACGTGATGCGCTCCACCGAGGTGGCCGACGCGGCGGCGCACGGCTCCGCCGGCCCCGGCGAGGAGCTGGAGGCCATCGGGGATCCCATCCGGATGCGGGAGCTGCTGGAGCGCGAGATGCTGGCGGCCGCCAGGGGCCTGGAGTTCGAGAAGGCGGCGTCGCTGCGCGACCGGCTGGAGGAGCTGGAGACCACGCTGGCTGCCGAGGGCGCCCCGCGCGGATATGCGGCTGTGCGGCGGGGGGGGAACGGCGCCGAAGGCGACGATGGCGTTCCGCGCTCGCGCGCCGCGTCCCGGCAGCCGGTGGCGAAGAAGAAGCGCCCGCGGGGCCAGGTGAGCCCGGGAGTGCGGAAGAGGATCGAGGCGCGGGTGGCCGCGCGACGGGAGAAACCCAAGTCATGAGCCCACGCTCCGCCCGCGAGATCCGCGCCCTGCTGCTGGCGCACGTGGCCGCGGCGCTGTCCGAGGACGGCGCGGCCCACGACGTCACCTCCGCCGTGGGCCTTCCGCCCGGGCAGGCGGGCACCGCGGTGCTGGTGGCCGGCGCGCCGGGTGTGCTCGCCGGCGGGGAGCCCGCGGAGCTGGCCTTCCGGCTGCTCTCGCCCCGGCTCCGCGTGAGGCTCCTGCTCCGCGACGGGGCGAAGGTGCGCCCGGGCACGAAGGTCCTGCGCGTGCGCGGGCCGCGCGCGGCCATCCTTTCGGCGGAGCGCACCGCGCTGAACTACATGACGCACCTCTCGGGGATCGCCACGCTGACCGCCGCGCACGTGGCGCGGCTGAAGGGCACCGGGGTCACGCTGCTGGACACCCGCAAGACCACCCCGCTGCTGAGGCTGCTGGAGAAGGCGGCGGTGCGCGCGGGCGGGGGCCGCAACCACCGCATGGGCCTGCACGACGCGGTGCTGCTCAAGGACAACCACGTCCGCGCGGCCGGGGGGCCGGCGAAGGCGGTGGCCCGCGCGCGACGGGCGCTGGCCGACATGGGCCGCCCGCGCCTCACCGTGGAACTGGAGGTGCAGAGCATGGCGGAGCTGCGCGAGGCGCGCGACCTGCCGGTGGACCGCATCATGCTGGACAACTTCACGCCCGCGCGGATCCGCGCCGCCCTGAAGCTGATGGGCGCCGTGCCCCGCCGCCGACGCCCGGAGATCGAGGTGTCGGGGGGCATCCACCTGGGAAACCTGCGCCGGCACGCGATTCCCGGGGTGGACTTCATCTCCGTCGGGGCGCTCACGCACTCGGCCCCCGCGCTGCCGTTCTCCCTGGACTGGGAATGACCATCCCGCCCCCCCGGCCCGTCGAGCGCCACGAGTCCATCGGGTCCACCAACGACCGCGCCGCGGACCTGGCGCGCGCCGGCGCGCCGCACGGCACCGTGGTGGTGGCCGGGGAGCAGCTCCAGGGCCGCGGGCGGCACGGGCGCGCGTGGCGCTCCGCGCGGGGGCAGGGCCTGTGGGCGAGCGTGCTGGTGCGGACCGCGAGGCCGGTGGCGGAACAGTCCCAGCTGGCGCTGGTGACCGGGCTGGCGGTGTGCGACGCGCTGGCGCTGGACCTGGGGGCCCCGGACGTGACGCTGCGCTGGCCCAACGACGTGGACTTGCGCGGGCGCAAGGTCGCGGGCATTCTCTGCGAGCGCGTGGCCGGCGGGACCGGCGCCGTGGTGGCCGGGATCGGCATCAACACCGGCGCGGGCGCGGTGCCGCCGGAACTGGCGGCGACCGCCACCTCGCTGGAGCCGGAAGGACTGGCCGTCACCCCCGAGCGTCTCCTGGATCTCCTGCGGGCGCGGCTCGACACCCGCGTGGACGCCTGGGAGCGGGGCGGCTTCGGGGCGGTGCGCGACGAGTACCTGGCCCGTCTCGACCTGCTGGGCCGCGAGGCCGGTCTCGCGGGGGCCGGCGAGGGCGGCGCCGAGGTGCGGGGCACCGTCCGCACCGTGGACGCGGCCGGTGCGCTGGTGCTGGCCACCGCCGCCGGGGAACGGGCCTTCCACGCGGGCCAGGTCACGAGGGTGCGATGAGCGAACCACGCAGGGAAATGCACTTCCTCGAGCACCTGGAGGAGCTGCGCTGGGTGATCCTGCACTCGGCCATCGGGATCGCGGTGGGCGCGATGGCCGGGTGGATGTTCTCCCCGGCGGTGCTCGAGTACATCGTGCACTTCACGGTGAAGAAGGTGATCGTGCTCTCGGTGATGGAGAGCTTCAACGAGCGCATGCGCCTGAGCATCATCCTGGGGCTGCTCTTCTCCCTGCCGTACGTGCTGTACCGGGTCTGGATGTTCATCCTGCCGGGGCTGATGCGCAAGGAGCGGCGGCTGGTGCTGCCGATCCTGCTCAGTTCGCTGCTGTTGTTCGCCTCGGGCGGCGCGTTCGCCTTCTTCATGGTGATCCCGGCCATCATCAAGGTGATGGAGACGTTCCTGACACCCAGCATGCAGCAGGTCCTGCGGCTCCACGACGTGCTGGGATTCGTGTACAACCTGTGCCTGGCGTGCGGGATCCTGTTCCAGCTGCCCCTGGTCACCCTGATCCTCAGCTGGATCGGCCTGGTGACCCCCAGGTTCCTGCTGGGCAAGTGGCGCCACGCGGTGATCGGGATCCTGATCCTGACCGCCGTGATCACGCCGGGCGACGTGGCCTCGGCGCAGATCTTCCTCGGCATCCCCATCGTGGCGCTGTATTTCCTGAGCGTCGCCGTGGCCTTCATGGTGCGGCGCAAACCCAAGGAGAACCGAGATGCCGCAGCCGCGAGCCCGCCGCCGCACGCCTGAGCCGTCCCGCCGCACCGCGTCCGCCCCGGGGGGTCCCGCGGCCGCCCGCGCCGACCTGCTGCTGGCCGTGGACGCGGGCAACACCAACGTGGTGGTCGGGGTGTTCGACGGCGCCCG
This sequence comes from Candidatus Eisenbacteria bacterium, assembly GCA_016235265.1. Taxonomy (NCBI): domain Bacteria; phylum Candidatus Eiseniibacteriota; species Candidatus Eiseniibacteriota bacterium. The sequence goes on along the minus strand of JACRLI010000015.1, from coordinate 108,675 downwards.
GCTGGTGGCCCACCACCGCCTGAGCAGCCTCACGCACCGCACCGAGGACGAGATGCTGCTGCTCCTCGAGGACCTGGTGCGGCGCGCCGGCGTGTCCCCCGCGCGGGGCCGCATGGCGCTGTGTTCGGTGGTGCCCGACCTCACGCCGCACCTGGCCATGGTGGGGGAGCGGCTCTTCCGCCGCCGCACGCTGGTGGTCACCCACGAGCTGCCCCTGGGGCTCACCTACAAGGTGTACGACCCGTCCACGCTGGGCGCGGACCGCATCACCAACATCGTGGCCGCCCACGAGATCTACGGCGGCCCCGCGATCGTGGTGGACCTGGGCACCGCCACCACCTTCGACGCCTACACCGCGCGCGGCACGGTGCTCGGCGGGGCCATCGCGCCGGGCGTGCAGAGCTCGGCCGAGGAGCTGTTCCGCAAGGCCTCGCGGCTGGCGCGCGTGGAACTGCGCCGCACCGCGCGGGCGATCGGGCGCAACACCGAGGAGAACATCCAGGCCGGCGTGGTGTACGGGGCGGTGGGCCAGGTGGACGGCATCGTGGCCCGCATCCGCCGCGAGATGGGCGGGCGGGCCCAGGTGATCGCCACCGGCGGGCTGGCGGAGCTGGTGGCGCGCGACTCGCGCACCATCCAGGTGGTGGATCCCCACCTGACGCTGAAAGGCCTCAAGCTGATCGACTCGGGATTGCGGCGGGGGTAGGCAGGTCGGCCCGGCGGGCCGGGATGGCGGACTCAACGGTCCCGGGCGACGGGCCCCAGGGGTTTCGGCCGGCGGACCCGGCGGTCCTGGGCGACGGGCCCCGGGGGTTCCGGCCGGCAGTTCAGCGCGCCCGGCCGGCGGCCGCCTCGCGCAGCACCGAATCCACGAGGGCCACGGTGGTGGGGACGTTCCGGTCCGCCAGTGCCTCGCGGGCCTCGTGCGCCAGCGGCGCGGAGTAGGGCGCCACCACGCAGGCCCGGTAGTACAGCGCCACTCCCAGGTCGTTGTCCTGGGCCAGCGCCTCGCGGGCCGCCTCCGCCAGCAGCCGGCCGTCGCGCGGGTGCGAGCGCAGGGCCCGCAACAGGGCCGCCAGCCGCTGCGGTCCCGGCGGCAGGGCGCGCGAACGCGCCAGCGACTCCTGCGGGCCGCCCGCGTCCGCCGTGATCCCGCCCGCGGCGCGCGCCCACTCCGCCTTCGCGGCGACGGTGTCGCCGGACTCCCACAACATATACCCCAGATTCCACGCGGCGGAACCGGCCCCGGCCGCTCCCGTCGTGCGCGCCTCGTGGCGCGTCACGGCCAGGGCAGCCCGGGTGCGCCCGGAGATCTCGAGGTCGTACTTGAAGGCGCGCAGCGCGTCCCCTTCGAGGCGCGCGAAGCCGAAGCTGGCCGCGCGGTCGTCCCACGAGAAGGCCAGCAGCGGGCGGTCGAAGTCGAAACCCTCCTGGATCTCACCCAGGTAGCAGGCGCGCAGCGTGGTGTCCGCGTACAGCAGCCGCATCGCCGGGCCGTCGCCGGAGATCAGCCCGTTGCGGAAGGGCAGGCCGTTGAAGACGAACAGCGCGCCGCGCGGAGGAGCAGGCAGGACCTCCGGGATCTGCCGCAGCGCGGCGACCACGATGCGCGAGCCCATGGCCAGCCGGCCCACCGACACCGAGGAGATCCACGGGCTCTGGCGCGGCGCGGAAGGGTTGTAGACCAGGTTGAGCGAGCCCTGGCCCAGCAGCAGCAGCAGCGCTGGCAGCGGCGCCACCGCCGCGAAGGGCCAGCGCTCCGCCAGCGCGCCCAGGGCCAGGTAGAGTCCCGCCAGCGGGAACGCGAAGTAGTAGGCGCTCCACTGGCCCGCCACCGGCAACACCGGGAGCAGGCCCAGTGCCGCCCAGGTAAGCCACGGCAGCGCGCGGCGGGCAGCCTCCGGGACGGGGCGCAGCGCGGCGAGCGCCGCACCCACGCAGCCCGCGCCTGCCAGCAGCGCCCACGGCGGCGCCGCGGTCACGCCCGCCGGCCACAGCCGGCCGCCCTCCACGCCGCCGGCGGCCAGCAGGAAGCGCAGCGGCAGCCACAGCGCCGCTTCCGCGTCCCAGCGCAGCGAGCTCTCCGGGCCGCGGGCGGCCGCGTACCACGCGGCCCACACCGCCAGCACCACGAAGTGGGGCGCCACCGCCCTCCACGCCCTGCCGTGCGGCCGCTCCTGGGCCAGCAGGGCCACCAGTGCCAGCGGCAGCGGGGCCACGCTCTCCTTGGACAGCAGCGCCAGCGCGAACGCCGCCGCCGAGAGCGCGGTGCGCCCGGAGCCCAGCCACAGCGCGCAGGCCAGGGAGAAGCACAGCGCCCACAGGTCCTGGTCGCAGCTGATCCACCCCACCAGCACCGCGTGCGCGTGCGAAAGACCGAACAGCGAGGCCGCCAGCAGCGCCCCGCGCGGACCGATCCAGCGCCGTCCCAGCCGCCACACCATCACCGTGCACAGCAGCGCCAGCGCCAGGTTCACCAGGTGGTAGCCGAAGGCGTCCATCCCCAGCACCCGGTTGCCCAGCGCGAAGTGGAGGTCCCGCGAGAAGGGCCGCAGGTAGCCGCCGATGCGCAGCGGATGCAGCAGCCCCTCCAGCCAGCCCCGGCGGCTCACGGCGTCGATGTACACGAAGTCGTCGTTGTAGAAGGCGAGGCCCAGTGAGGGCATCAGGCGGGCGCCCATGGTCACCAGCAGGGCGGCCAGTCCCAGCGCCGAGGCGACGGCGGGAGAGGAGAAGTGGGGTGCCGGGGATGGACGCGGGGCCTGGGGCCGCGCGCGGCTGCCGACCTTGGGTTTCATGGCGAGGACGAGTATCAACTTCCGGGCCCCGCGGTCAAGCCGGGCGGGACGCGGACCGGAGGCCGCATCCCGCGGGTCGCTCCGCCGCTGCCGTCGCGGCCCCGGCCTCCTTGACATCGGCCCCCCGCAAGGGCTTACATTACTTGGCCATGAACCCGTTCAAACGCGCCGAGAGGCTCCAGCAGCTCCCGCCCTACCTGTTCGCCGAGATCGATCGCCTGCGCGACGAGGCCCGGCAGAAGGGCGTGGACGTCATTGATCTCGGGGTGGGCGATCCGGACCTGCCCACGCCGCCGGAAGTGGTGGAGCGGGCCCGGGCGGCGCTGACCAACACCGACTACCACCGCTACCCGGCCTACTCGGGGCTGCCGCAGATGCGCCGCAAGGTGGCCGAGCTGTACAACCACCGGTTCGGCGTGAAGGTGGACCCGGACCGCGAAGTGCTGGTGCTCATCGGATCCAAGGAGGGCATCGGGCACCTGCCGCTGGCGCTGGTGAACCCGCTGGAGCGGGTGATGATCCCCAATCCCGGCTATCCGGTGTACCGCTCCGGGACCCTGTTCGCCGGCGGCGTGCCGGTGGACCTGCCGCTGGATGAGGCCCACGGGTTCCTGCCGCGCGCCGAGGACGTGGAACGGGCCTGCCCGGCCAAGCTGCTGTTCCTGAACTACCCCAACAACCCCACCGCCGCGCTGGCCAACGTGGACTTCTACACCGAGATGGCCACGCTGGCGCAGCGCCACCGTTTCTGGATCGCCAGCGACCTGGCCTACTCCGAGATCGGCTACGACGGCTACCGCGCGCCCAGCTTCCTCAAGGCGCCCGGGGCGATGAGCGTCGGCATCGAGTTCCTCTCGCTGTCCAAGACCTTCAACATGACCGGCTGGCGCGTGGGCGCCGCGGTGGGCAACCCGGAGTTGGTGGCGGCGCTGGGCTCGGTGAAGAGCCACCTGGACTCGGGCACGCCGCAGTTCGTGCAGGAGGCGGCCATCGCCGCGCTGGGGCTCTCGGACGCGCGGCACCTGGGACCGCTGATCGCCACCTACCGCGAGCGGCGCGACATGATGGTGGAACGGCTCCGCGCGCTGGGCATCGAGGTGCAGCCGCCCAAGGCCACCATCTACATCTGGGCGAAGGTGCCCGCGGGGCATGACTCGATGGGCTTCACCCGGTTCGTCCTGGAGCACGCCGGCGTGGTGGTCACCCCGGGCACGGGATTCGGCACGCAGGGCCAGGGGTACTTCCGCATTTCCCTCACCACTCCCACCGGGCGGCTGCGCGAAGCGGCCGCCCGGCTGGCGGAGCTGCCGTCATGGACTGGATCCGCCTGACCGATCTGAGCCTCTTCGGGCACCACGGGGCGCACGAGGAGGAGATGCGGCTGGGGCAGAAGCTCGAGTTCGACGTGGAGCTCGGCGTGGACCTGGCCGGCGCCGGGCGCACCGACCGGCTGGAGGACACCGTCAATTACCGCGAGGTGTACGGGCACATCGAGGAGCGGGTAACGCGGAAGCGCTACCTGCTGCTGGAGGCGCTGGCCGAGGCCATCGCCGACGACCTGCTGGAGCGCTTCCCCGCGGTGCGCGAGGTGGTGGTGCGGGCCCGCAAGCCGAACGTGCCCTTCTCCGGTGCCATGAGCCACGTGGAGATCGAAATCCACAGGGAGCGCGCGTGAAGCTGGCCTACGTCGGGATCGGCTCCAACGTCGGGGAGCGCGAGGCCACCATCCGCAAGGCCGTGGACCACCTCGCGGAGCTGCCTCGGACGAAGCTGGTGCGGCTCTCGTCGCTGTACGATTCCGACCCGGTCGGGGTGCTGGACCAGCCTCCGTTCCTGAACGCGGTGGCCGCGCTGGAGACCGACCTGGACCCGCACCGGCTGCTGTGGAACCTCAACCTGGTGGAGAGTCGCCTGGGCCGGGTGCGCGCCGAGCGCTGGGGCCCGAGGACGCTGGACCTGGACATCCTCTTCTACGGAAACATGGTGATGGACGAGCCCGGGCTCACCCTGCCGCACCCCGAGATCGAGAATCGCGCCTTCGTGCTGATTCCGCTCAACGAGCTGGACCCGTTCCTGCCGCACCCGCGCACCGGCGTCGTGGTCAGCGAGATGCTCAAGCGTCTCAAGAGCCACCCGGCGGTGCGCCGCCGCGGACGCCTCTGGTAGGGGCGGATGGCCGAACCTTCCTACATCGCCATCGAGGGCGTGATCGGGGTGGGCAAGACGAGTCTCACCCGCATCCTCGCGGAGCGGCTCAAGTCCAGGCTGCTGCTGGAGCGCCACGACGAGAACCCGTTTCTCGCCGAGTTCTACAAGGACCGCGCGCGGTACGCGTTCCAGACCCAGATGTTCTTCCTGTTCAGCCGCTACGAGCAGCAGAAGGAGCTGCGCCAGCGCGACCTGTTCGAGCAGCGGGTGGTGGCCGACTACCTGTTCCAGAAGGATCGCATCTTCGCCAGCATCAACCTGAGCGACAAGGAGCTGCACCTGTACGAGCTGATCGTGGGCGCCATCGAGCCGGACGTCCCCAAGCCGGACGTGGTGGTGTACCTCCAGGCGCCCACGGAGACGCTGATGAAGCGGGTCCAGAAGCGCGGCCGGGCGTACGAGTCGCAGATGGACTTCGACTATCTCGAGCAGCTCAACGAAGCGTACAACTACTTCTTCTTCCACTACGACCAGGCGCCGCTGCTGGTGGTCAACACCCGCGACATCGACTTCGTGGAGAACGAACAGGACCAGGGCGACCTGGTGCGGCGCATCCTGGAACACCGCGAGGGGGTGGCCTACTACGCCCCGCTCGGGCACGGGGAGCGCGCATGAAGCGCACCACCATCCGCGACATCCAGATGCTGAAAGACAAGGGCGAGAAGATCGCCGTGCTGACCGCCTACGACCATCCCTCCGCCAAGCTGCTGGACGCCGCGGGAGTGGAGGTGCTGCTGGTCGGCGACAGCCTGGGCATGGTGGTGCTGGGCTATGAGAACACGCTGCCGGTCACCATGGAGGACATGCTGCACCACGTGAAGGCCGTGGCCCGGGCCCGCCCGCGCGCCATGGTAGTGGCGGACATGCCCTTCCTTTCCTACCAGCTGGACGCCGCGGAGGCGGCCCGCAACGCCGGGCGGCTGGTGCAGGAGGGTGGCGCGGACGCGGTGAAGTTGGAGGGTGGCGTGGACATGGTGCCGGCGGTCGAGGCGATCCTGCGGGCGTCCATCCCGGTGATGGGCCACGTGGGGCTCACCCCCCAGTCGGTGCTGGCGTTCGGGGGCTACCGGGTGCAGGGCAGGGGCGCCGATGCAGGCGCGCGGGTGACCGCGGACGCGCTGGCGCTCCAGGAGGCCGGCTGCTTCGCGATCGTGCTGGAGGGCGTGCCCGCCGAGCTGGGCCGGACCGTGACCGGGAAGCTGCGCATCCCCACCATCGGGATCGGCGCGGGTCCCGGCTGCGACGGCCAGGTGCTGGTGTACCACGACTTCCTGGACATCCACTCGGAGTTCGCCCCCAAGTTCGTCCGGCGCTACGCCGAGGTGGGCAGGGTGACGCGCGAGGCGGCGGAGAAGTACGTGAAGGACGTCAAGTCGGGCCGCTTCCCCGGCGCCGAGGAGAGCTACTGATGCCTCTGAAGCCGCTCACGCTGCGCACCGCCGAGCGGATGCGCGCGTGGTCGCGCGCGTGCCGCGCCCGGGGCCGCAGCGTGGGCTTCGTGCCCACCATGGGCGGGCTGCACGCCGGACACGCCAGCCTGGTCGAGCGGGCCCGCGCGGAGAACCACCGGGTGGCGGCCAGCATCTTCGTCAACCCGATCCAGTTCGGGCCGAAGGAGGACTTCCGGCGCTACCCGCGCGACCTGCGCGGCGACCGCCGGCTGCTGGCCGCCGCGGGCTGCCACGCGCTGTTCGTGCCGGAGGCGCGCCACGTGTTCCCGGAGGACTTCGAGACCCGGGTCGCGGTGCCCTTCCTGTCCGCCCCGCTGTGCGGGCGGTTCCGCCCCGGGCACTTCGAAGGCGTGGCCACGGTGGTGGCCAAGCTGCTGCACATCGTGGAGCCCGACCGGGTGTACGTGGGCTCCAAGGACTTCCAGCAGGCGCGGGTGATCGAGCGCATGGTCCGCGACCTGGACCTGCCGGTGGAAGTGGTGGTGTGCCCCACCGTCCGCGAGCCCGACGGCCTGGCGATGAGCTCCCGCAACCGCTACCTGACGGACGCCGAGCGCGCCCGCGCGCCGCGCCTCCACGCGGCCCTGCAGTCGGGCGCGGCGAAGGTGCGCGCCGGGGTGCGCGACGCCGGCAAGGTGCGTGCCGCCGTCCTGCGCGCGCTGCGCGGGCTGGGCCGCGTGCAGTACGTGGAGGTGCTCGACGCCCGCTCGCTGGCGGAGCGGCGCGAGCTCGCCGGCGCCACGCTGCTCGCCGCCGCGGTGTTCGTGGGAAAGGCCCGGTTGATTGACAACGTGGTGGTGCGGGCGTGAACGCCCGGGCCTCCCTGATCCTGGCCGCCGGCCGGGGCACGCGGATGAACTCGGACCTGGCCAAGGTGCTGCACCAGGTGGACGGCCGGGCGCTGGTGGAGTACGTGGTGGACACCGCCGAGGGCCTGGGGCTCCGCCCCAACGTGGTGGTGGTCGGCCACCAGGCGAAACGGGTGCGCGAGGTGCTGCGCGGCCGCGACGTGGTCTTCGCCGACCAGCCGCAGCAGCTGGGTACCGGGGACGCGGTGCGCCGCGCCCGCGCCCCGCTCGAAGACTTCGAGGGCACCCTGGCGGTGTTGTGCGGCGACGTGCCGTTCCTGCGCGCGTCCACGCTGCGCGAGCTGTTCCGGCGGCACCTGGACGGCGGCTTCGACGCCACCATCCTGACGGCCGTGCTGGACGACGCCACCGGCTACGGCCGGATCCTGCGCGGTCCGAACGGGGACGTGACCGGGATCGTGGAGCACCGGGACGCCACCCCGGAGCAGCGCGAGGTGCGTGAGATCAACTCGAGCATCTACTGCTTTCGCTACCCGCTGGTGCAGCAGGCGCTGGACGAGGTGCGCGACGAGAACAGCCAGGGCGAGTTCTACCTCACCGACACCATCGCGGTGCTGCGCGGCTGGGGCCGGCGCGTGGGCGCGTGGGCCGCGCCGGATCCGCGCGAGGTGAGCGGCATCAACACGCCGGAGCAGCTCGAGGGCCTGGCCCGTTATTACCACGAGCGCGGGGAGGACTAGCGTGGAGCGCATGTGGGCCACCTGGCGGATGGCGTACGTGGGCGCGAAGCAGCCGCAGGGCTGCCTCTTTTGCCGGCTCCTGAAGGCGCGCACCGACCGCGCGGCGTGGACCCTGGCGCGCAGCGCGCACTCGTTCGTGGTGCTGAACGCGTTCCCGTACAACACGGGCCACGTGATGGTGGTCCCGCGTCGGCACGCCGCGGGACTGTCCGGCCTCACGGCCGCCGAGCGCGCCGACCTGGTGGAGCTGCTGGAGCGCGCGGAGCGCGCGGTTCGCCGGGCGTACCGTCCCCAGGGGCTCAACGTGGGGATGAACCTCGGCGAGTGCGCCGGCGCGGGCGTCCCCGGTCACGCGCACGTGCACATGCTGCCGCGCTGGTCGGGGGACACGAATTTCATGCCCGCCCTGGCGGGCACCAAGGTGATGCCGGAGAGCCTGCCTGCGAGCTGGAAGCGCCTGCGGGCGGCGTTCCGGCAGGAGAAGTAGCGCGTCACCCGGAGGGCCCCGCCCCGTCGCATGCGGCGGAGGCCCGGAAAAGGCACGGAGGTACGGATGGCAAGGAAGTCGTCCCGCAAGCGCCGCGTCCCCAAGGGTGGGAGCGCCTGGCCGGCGGTGGTGCTGCTGGTGCTGGCCGTGGGGCTGGTGGCCGCATTCGCCGGATCGGCCGCGATCAAGGCGGTGGGGGGCCTGCGGGCCCGCTGGGCCGGGTCCGTGGCGGAGGCGGGCCGCGAGTCGGCGCCCCGGGCGATGCGGGCACAGAGGCAGGCGGTGCGCATCGAGATCCTCAACGGCAGCGGCAACGCCGGGGCGGGGGGGCGCGTGGCCGAGGCGCTCCGGGACGGGGGCTTCCGCGTCACCCGGGTGGAGAACGCCGACCGCCAGGACTACGGCACCACGCTGGTGCTGGACCGAAAGGGAGACCCCGCGGCGGCCCGCGAAGTGGTAGAGTACCTGCACGGAGGGTTCCCGCTGCTGATGCGCACGGCCCTGGCCAGTGCCGACATCCGCGTGGTCGTGGGGCGGGATTACCGGGGCCTTCGCCTGACTCCGTGAGCGTTCCGCGCCGCGGGCGGCGGGCCCGCGGTTTCTCACACAAGGAGTGGTATCGATGGGTTTCCTAGGACGCGGTGAAGTCCTCATCGTCCTGCTGGTGGTCATCCTCCTGTTCGGGGCCGCCAAGATCCCGCAGCTGGCAAAGTCGCTCGGGGAGGGGATCAAGGAATTCCGGAAGGCCACCAAGGGCGACGACGAGAAGCCGCCCACGCCGCCGGTGCCGCCCACTCCGCCGCCCACCGGATAGGTGGCCCGCGCGAGCCCCGAAGGCGGGAAGCAGAGGCCCCCGGGAGCACGCTCCCGGGGGCCTCTGCTTCCCGTGGCCGGCGCCCGCCGGCCGGTGTGCGAGGGCTCGCGCCCCTAGAAGCCCACTTCCGCCCGCAGGTCCTGCACCCGGGCGTCCTTCATGAGCTTTTTGAGCAGTGCCTGGCCGTACTCCTGCTGCCGCTCCTGCGTCAGCTGGGAGCGGAACTGCGGGGCCTCCTGCTGGAACTTCTCCATGTCGTAGCCGAACCGGTTCAGCACGCGCAACACGAACGCGCCCTGCGAGCCGCGCACCACGTGGGTGCTGCCCGGGGCGTACCCGAAGGCGGAGCCGACCACCTCCGGCTCGTACTGCAGCGCCGGCGGAAAGGGGCCGTTGCGGGTGAATTCCACCGGTCCCACCACGCTGGCCCCGGCCTGCCTGGCGGACTCCTCGATGCTTCCCGAGGGCGCCTGGGCCATGAACTCGCGGGCCTTCACCTCCGAGCGGTCCACCGACTTCTCCTGGGCCACGCGCGTACGGAGCTCCGGCTCGACTTCCGCGAGGCTGCGCTGGCCGGCGTTGCGGCGGTCCGACACCTGGGCCAGCAGCAGCGCGCTGGGTTTCTCGAGGACCTGGGTCAGGGTGCCCTTCTTGAAGTTCACGCCGAAGCTCACCAGTTCCGGCACCTGCATCAGCAGCGGGGGCGCGCTCTCCTCGCTGAACCAGCCGGTGACCGCGGGCTTCAGGCCGGCCTTGGTGGCCGCCGCCTGCAGCCCCTGCTTGGCGGCCGCCTCACGCACCGCGTTGAGCTGTTCGTGCGCCCGGGTGAGGGATTCCTCGCCGGCCTTCACCGCCACCTGCAGGTCGATGATGTGGCGCTTCTCCTTGCCCTGGTCCTGCACCGGCCCCACGTACTTCACGATGTGCCACGCGCCCGGGACCTGGATCGGCTGCAGCACCTGGCCCGCGGCCATCCCGAACACCGGGCCGTCCAGCTCCCTGGGCAGCTGGCCCTTCTCCACCAGCACGCCGGGCTCGCCCGAGGGCAGGCTGCCCACCTGCGCATCGGACACCTGCGAGGCGAAACGGGCGAAATTGGTGTCCTTCACCGCCTCGGCGTACAGGCTGCGCGCGTTTTCCTCGGCCGAGCGCAGGTCGGAGGGCGTGGGCACCTTCGGGACCACCACCAGGACCAGGCTGGCCTCCCGCTCGCGTCGGAATTCCGCCTCGTGCTTCTTGTAGTAGGCCTCGAGATCGGGGCGGGTGACTTCCTCCGGCTTCACCGGGCTGGCGGTGTTGGGGAAGAGCACCGCCACCACCTGGGCCTTCTCGCGATTGCGGGCGTAGGCCTCGACGAGGTCGGTGTCGGTGATCCGGCCCATCGAGGTGGTGAGCTGGCGCAGCTTCCACTGCGGCAGGGCCTCACGCTGCATCTGCTCGAGCCAGACCCAGCTCTGGTTGGGATCCTCGAGCGCCTGGCGGTACTTGGCCGGGTCGAATTGTCCGTTGGTCTGGAACACCGGGGCCTGCAGGATGTCCTGCGGGGGCAGGTTGCGCACGGCGAACACGACCTCCGCGTCGGTGGCCTTCAGACCCAGCTTCCGGGCTTTCGCGGTCATCACCCTCTCGACCAGCAACTGGTTCCACGTCTGGTCCCGCACGTAGGACAGGCTGGCGTCGTCCATTTCGCGCCCGGCACGCTGGCGGTAGTTTTCCAGGCTGCGGGAGAGGCGCAACTGGTACTCCTCCCGTCCCACGGGCTGGCCGTACACCGAGCCCAGGGAGGCGGAGGTCCCGGCGTTCTCGCTGCCGGCGCCGGTGCCGAACAGGAAGTTGAACCCGATGAGGAACGTGAAGATGGTGCCGCCGGCGACGGCGATCCAGATCAGCTTGGTGCGGCGACGGTCCCGGAACAGATGCAACATGAGGGAATGACCTCCCGGAAGGAAAAACGGCCGATTTCGGGCGACAAACAACTAAGGATACCCCGGCGGGGCCCCGGGCTCAAGGGCTGGATTCGGACCGGCTCAGCGGCCCTGGGAAGGCTCCCGGCGGGCCTGGCGGGCGGAGATGGCGAGCCGGTCGGCGCCGGCAGCCTTCGCGGCGTCCAGGCACTCGATTACCCGGCCGTGGCGGGCCTCGGCGTCGGCCTTGAACACCACCGTCTTGTCGCCACGGGTCAGGATGGCGTTGCGCAGGGCACCCACCAGGGCGGCCGGGCCGTCCACGGGCCGGTCATCCAGGAACACCTGGCCGTCGGCGGTCACCACCACCGTGGGATGCGCCTCGGGGGAGGCGGAGGCCTGGGATGAGACCGGCAGCTTCACCGGGATGCGGGTCTCGAAGAGCATCGGGGCGGTCACCAGGAAGATGATCAGGAGCACCAGCACCACGTCGGTGAAGGGCGTGATGTTGATATCGGAGAACACCGGTTCGTCGCCGTTTGCGGAAGCGCGGCGAAAGCGGCTCACCGGCGGTCTCCGGCCTGCGGGTCCCTCGGGGAGAGCCGCGCCAGCAGGCCCAGGAGCTCGGATGCGGCGGCGTCCAGCCGGGTGCGGGCCACCTTGATGCGGCGCGAGAAGAGATTGAAGGCCGCCACCGAGGGAATCGCCACGAACAGGCCCGCCGCGGTGGTGACCAGGGCCTCGGAGATCCCGCCCGCCACCACGGCCGGCCCGCCCGACTGGTCGGTGGCCAGCGCCTGGAAAGCCTGCACGATGCCCAGCACGGTGCCGAACAGCCCCACGAAGGGAGCGATGGCGCCGATGGTGCCCAGCACCGCCAGCCGCGCCTCCCAGGCCAGGACCTCCAGCTCGCGCTGGCGCCACAGGGCCTCCTCCAGGAACTCGCGTTCCTCCCCCCACGCCATCAGCCCGGCGCGCGCCAGGCGCGCCAGCGCCCCCCGGCCCTGCGCGGTGGAAGCCAGCGCGCCCGCCCGGTCCCCGCGCTCCAGCATCGGGCGGATGCCCGAGAGGAGCGCCTGCGGGTCGCCCCCCAGCCGAATGGCGCGCAGCCGGTCGATCACCACCGCCACCACCAGCACCGAGAACACCAGCAGCACGGTCAGCACCACGCCGCCGTGGGCCACCATGTGGGACCACTCGAAGTTGTAGGCGGTGACGGCGGCGTTGGTTGCGTTCATCGGCTCGGCGCGGTCTCGGGGGAGGCGGGCATGGGCACGAACTGCTGCACCCGGTCGTTGTCGAAGTCGGCCACGTAGACATCGCCGGTCTCGCTCACGGAGATGCCCTGCGGGTGAAGGAACTGGCCCGGGTCGCGCCCCCGGAAGCCCCACTGGCCCACGAACTCGCCGCGGCGGGTGAACTTCTGCACCCGCTGGTTGCCGGAGTCCACCACGTACACCGCCCCGGTGATGTCAATCGAGACGCCCGAGGGCGACCACAATTCACCGGGGCCGCACCCCGGCCTCCCGATGACGCTGAGGAACTTGCCCTCGGTGGTGAACACGTGGATGCAGTGATTGCGGGCGTCGGTCACGAACACGAACCCGGCGGGGTCCACCGCCAGTCCGTTGGGAGCGTAAAGGCCCGGGTCCCCGGCCGAGGGCCGCGGGAATCGCAGCATGAAGCCGCCGTCGGAGGAGAACTTCTGCACCGTGCGATTGCCCGGGTCGGCCACGTAGACGTAGCCCTGGTTGTCCACCGCGATGCCCTGGGGCAGGCGGAACTGGCCCTCGCCGGCGCCCGCAGAGCCGACGGATTTCAGAAACTGCCCCGAGAGCGTGAACTTCTGGATGCGCGCGTTGCGCGAGTCCGCCACCCAGATTCCCCCGCGCCCGTCCAGCGCCAGGCCCGAGGGCCCCTGGAACTGCCCGGTCTGGGTGCCGGTGGCGCCCCACAGCACGAACCCGTACCCGGTGGGCCCGAACTTCTGGATGCGGTTGCCCCGGAAGTCGCTGACCCAGAAATTGCGCGACGGGTCCACCACCACGGCGGAGGCTCCCTGGAAGCGCCCGGGGATGGAGCCGCGGCCGCCCCACTCGAACTGGACCCGGTAGGCCTGCGCCGGCGCCGGACGGGTGGTGACCGGCACTCCCCCGGAGACGGTGGCGAGACCGCCCAGCCCCACCGCCCGGAGCCGCAGGAAGTAGCGCGTGGCCGGGGCAAGTCCGCCCACCACCGAGGCGGTGTCGGAGGCGGCGGTGGTGGTCCACATCAGGGTGCTGTCGTCGGGGGCGAAGTCCGGGGTGCTGCCGGCGTGGATCTCCAGCCGGGCGAAATCGGAGATGTACAGAGGCTCCCACGACACGCGGGCGCAGAACGGCCCGGTGGGGCGCGCGCTCCGCACCACGATGGTCCCCTCGGCGCCGCACGTGGCCGGGAGCGCCGCGAGCGCGACGGCGAGGAGGAGGACTGTGAGGGCGCGTCGGAACTTCATTCGAGGATCTTCCCTGTCCGCTTCGGGACGGCTGGTGGCCTCGTGGCGCAGTCTATCACAGCCCCGATTTTGGGGACAAATTCCTTGCGACCGCCGCGAAGCGCGTGATAGCTTGAGCGCGATGGATGAAGGAGCGTGCTCTTGAGCGGAAGACTCCAGCTCGATGCGCTCGTCCAACGGGCGCCTCAGCTCATCCTCGACAGCTTCGACCAGGGCATCCTCGCCCTGGACCGGGACGAGCGTGTGATCTTCGGCAATCGCAAGGCCGAGGAGATCCTCAAGACGCCGTCCGACGAGCTCTCCGGCCGCCGCGTCGAAAAGGTCCTCAACGTTCCCACCGAGAAGTGGCTCGAGGTGCGGCGGGAGGACCGGTTCGCACAGCCGCAGGAGTCGCTCGAGATCCGCCTCACGGTGGACGAAGCCGAGGTTGTGCTGCGGCCCTCCGTCATGATGATGCGCGACGAGGCGGGCAACCGGGCCGGCTCGGTGGTGTTCCTCGAGGACGTCACCGACTCCGCGGCCGAGGAAGAGCAGCAGAAGAAGCTCGACCGGCTGATCTCGCTGGGCGAGCTCTCCGCGTGCGTGGCGCACGAGATCCGCAATCCTCTCACCGGCATCCGCACCACCGTCCAGTTCGTGGCCAGCAAGCTCAAGCCGCAGGACCCCCGCAAGGAGGACCTGGACGACGTCATCAAGGAGCTGGACCGCATCGAGACCATCATCAGCGGCCTGCTCCAGTTCGCCCGGCCCCAGGTCAGCCGTCCCGGCCCCACCGACGTCTCCGCCCTGGTGGGCCGCGTGCTGGACAACCTCGAGCTGCAGTTCAAGGCTGCCGGCGTGCAGATCGCGCGCGACTTCTGCGACGAGCCCGCGCACGTGTGGACCGACCCCGACCTGCTCCAGCAGGTGGTCCTGAACCTGGGCATCAACGCCATGCAGGCCATGCCCGAAGGCGGCACGCTCAAGGTCGGCCTGGGCATCAAGCGCTACCGGACCAAGAAGTCCATGGTGGACCTGGTGCTCGCGGACACCGGCCCCGGGATCCCCCCCGAGGTGTTCGAGAAGATCTTCGACCCCTTCTTCACCACCCGGCCCCTGGGCACCGGGCTGGGGCTGCCCATCTCGCTGCAGATCGTGCGCGAGCAGGGAGGGGCGCTGACGGCCAGGAACCTGCCTTCCGGCGGGGCCCAGTTCACGGTGCGGCTGCCGCTGGTGAACGTGGCGGCCCAGGCGGAGGGCGCGTGAGCTACCGGGTCCTGGTGATTGACGACGAGGAGCTGATCCGCAAGAGCCTCACCAAGTTGCTGGTCTCGAGGGGCTACCGGGTGGAAACGGCCAGCACCGCCGCGCAGGGCCTGGCCCGGGTGGAGGAGTTCGGCCCCCAGGTGGTGGTGCTGGACCTCAAGCTGCCCGACATGACCGGGCTTCAAGTCCTGGCGCGCATCCGGGAGATCGACGTCACCACCGAGGTGGTGGTGATCACCGCCTTCGGCGACGTGTCCTCCGCGGTGGAGGCCATGAAGGCCGGCGCATGCGACTTCCTCAAGAAGCCCTACGAGATGGAGGAGATCTGCCTCTCGGTGGAGCAGGCAGCCCGCAGCTTCGAGCGGGAGAGCCAGCTCAACGTCTTCCAGACCCGCGCGCTCACCCGGTTCAGCCAGGAGACCATCCTGGGCCACTGCCCCGCCATGGAGCAGGTGCGGGAGCTGATCTCGAAGGTGGCCCGCAGCGAAGCCAGCACGGTATTGATCGAAGGGGAGAGTGGTACCGGCAAGGAATTGGTCGCCCATGCCATTCATTACCAGAGCGATCGCGGCCGGTTCCCGATGATGGAGGTGAACTGCTCCTCCTTCCAGGACCAGCTGCTGGAAAACGAGCTGTTCGGGCACGAGCGCGGGGCCTACACCGACGCCCACGCCATGAAGAAGGGCCTGGTGGAGCTGTGCCACCGCGGCACGCTGTTCCTGGACGAGGTCGGCGACATGGCGCCCGGCACCCAGGCGCGCCTGCTGCGCTTCCTGGAGAACCTGACCTTCAAGCGGGTCGGGGGCACCGAGGAGATCAAGGTGGACCTGCGCATCGTGGCGGCCACCAACAAGGACCTCGGGCGGGCCGTGGAGTCCGGCGCGTTCCGCCAGGACCTCTACTACCGGCTCAAGGTGGTGAACTTGTACCTCCCGCCGCTGCGCGATCGCGGCGAGGACGTGCTGGAGCTGGTGGCGCACTTCCTCCAGGAGTTCAACCGGAAGTTCAAGAAGCAGTTCCGGATGATCCCCGAGGAGACCCGCGAGGCGCTCCTGCGCTACCGCTGGCCCGGGAACGTGCGCGAATTGCGCAACATGCTCGAGCGCATCCTGCTGCTGGAGGAAGGGGAGGTGGTGCAGCCGGAGTACCTGCCGCCCGAGATGCAACGCGCCCTGGAAGAGGAGGCGCCGCCCCGCGCGTTCGCGCTGGACGGCCTGCGCCCCACGCTCGCAGAGGTGGAGGAGCGATACATCCAGGAGGTGCTCGAGAGCGTGGACGGAAACAAGTCGCACGCCGCCCGGCTGCTCGGTGTCTCCCGCCAGGGCCTCATCGAACGCATCAAGCGGATGGAGCGCCGGAGCCCTCAACTGTCGCAATAGTTGGGATGTCAACAGACTGGACACATTTTCAAGAGATGTATCCGCAATCAGTTACCGCCTCGAATCGCGTAAGCCGTTATCTTTCTTGACACTACGTCGAAGATATCCACCGCCTCGCTCCGCACGACTCGAGCCCATCCGCTTCGTGGACAAATCCGCAACTCAATATGATGCAGCGAACTACAGTCACGGTTTCCATGCATCGAGGCTTCAATTTGGCGCTGGCACGCTCCATGCTGAGATCAGGTAGCAGCGAAAGCTGTTTGGGCATGACGGAGGTGCTCTTTGGCGAAGTCCATTCTGATCGTGGACGACGAGCGGCTCCTGGCCCGGACTCTGAGCAAGGCCCTTAAGGAAGCGGGTTACAAGGCTGCGATCGCAGCCACCGCGGAACAGGCTGAGAAGCAGATCTTCTCGGACCAGGTGTTCGACCTGGTGGTCCTGGACTACCGCCTCCCCAAATCGAGCGGTCTCGCGATCGTGCAGAAGATGCGCGAGCAGAACGTGGGCAGCCGGGTGATCCTGATGACCGCGTTCGGGACCCCGGAGGTCAGGGCGGAAGCCAGGCGGCTGCAGGTCGACAAGTTCATTCGGAAGCCGTTCGACCTCACGCGCATGCTGAACGAGATCTCGGATCTCGTGGGTGCGCCTGAAGAGCCGGACACAAAAGAGGATTCCTACCGACACGGAAGGGGGTGAATCCACCGATGGCAGCCAAGAAGAAGGCCGCGAAGAAGGCCACCAAGAAGAAGGCCACCAAGAAGAAGAAGTAACTCTTCAAGGGCGCGTCCCACGGGGGTTGGGAGGAGCGGAGCTCCTCGCAACCCCCACGCTTTTGGGGGCGGGCTCCGTTACAATCTCCCCATGGATCGAATCCGGCTCCTCGGCGCCCGCCAGCACAACCTCAAGAACATCTCCCTCGAGATCCCCCGCAACGCCCTCACCGTGATCACCGGCGTGAGCGGTTCGGGGAAGTCCTCGCTGGCGTTCGACACCCTCTACGCGGAAGGCCAGCGCCGCTACGTGGAGTCGGTCTCCACGTACGCGCGGCAGTTCCTGGACCGGCTGCCGCGCCCGGAACTGGACCTGCTGGAGGGCCTGAGCCCGGCCGTGGCGATCCGCCAGGTCAACGCGAGCCGCTCGGCGCGCTCCACGGTCGGCACGGCCACGGAACTGCTGGACTACCTGCGGCTGCTGTATGCGCGCGTGGGGGTCACGCGATGCGCCCGTTGCGGGGAGCCGGTGCGGCCCGACCGGGCCTCGGAGACTGCGGCCGCCTGGATTGAGTCGCACCCGGGGGCGCTCACCCACGTTCTGTTCCCGTTTCGGACCCGCGGCCGCAGCGCCTTCCCGGAGGAGGCGGAGCACCTGGTGGCGGCGGGCTTCCTGCGGGTGTTCGTGGCCGGCGCCGCCGTGGCGCTGGATCCCCCGCCGCGGATCGGCGCGCGCAAGGGCGATGTGCTCATGGTGGTGGCGGACCGGGTGACGGCCGCGCCGCAGGAGCGCACGCGACTGGCGGAGGGGCTCGCGGGCGCGTTCCACATGGGCGAGGGGCGGGCCTCCCTCGCCCTCGAGGGAGGGGTACGCTCGGACTTTCACGAGGGCTTCCATTGTGCCCGCTGCGACCTCGCCGCCGAGGAGCCCACCCCGCAGATGTTCTCGTTCAACAGCCCCGTGGGCGCGTGCGGCAAGTGTCGCGGCTTCGGCAACACCCTGGAGTTCGCCGAGGACCTGGTGGTGCCCGATCCCTCGAAGAGCCTGGATCAGGGCGCGCTGGACCCGTGGGCCGGGTCGTGGCGCTGGCGCTACGACCACGTGTGGCGGGCGCGCCTGAAGGCGGCCGGTGTGCGCACCGACGTGCCGTACCGCGACCTCCCGGCGGCGCAGCGCCAGGTTGCGCTGCACGGCGACGGCGGGAAGCTCTCGGGTGTGGTCGGCTTCCTGACGAAGCTGCAGGCGAAGGCGTACAAGGCCGGCAATCGCTTCCTGGTGAAGCGCTACCAGCGCGCGGTGCCCTGCGGCGAGTGTTGTGGGTCGCGCCTGCGCGCGGAGGCCTCGCGGGTGAGCGTGGCGGGGGCCACGCTGCCCGAGCTGTGCCGTCGCACCGTCGGGGACCTGGCCGCCCACTTCGAAGACCTGGAGCTGGGCGGGCACGACGCGCGGGTGGTGCACCAGGTCCTGGACGAAGCCCGGTCGCGCCTGGAGTACCTGTGCCGCGTGGGGCTGGAGTACCTCACTCTGGACCGCGAGACGCGCACGCTCTCCGGGGGGGAGGCGCAGCGCATCGAGCTGGCCAACGCGCTGGGGGCGCGGCTGGCCGAGACCCTCTACGTGCTGGACGAGCCCACGGTGGGACTGCACCCGCGCGACACGCGCCGCCTGATCGAGGTGCTGCGCGGCATCCGCGAACGGGGCAACACCCTGGTGGTGGTGGAGCACGACCGCGAGGTGATGGAGGCCGCCGACTGCGTGGTGGACCTGGGGCCCGGGGCGGGGGAACAGGGCGGACGGGTACTCTACCGCGGGCCCCTCGCGGGGTTGCTGGCCTCGGAGGATTCGCTCACCGCTCGCTGCCTCAACGGGCGGGCCGCGGTGCGGCCGTCGCGGCCGCGGCGGGTCCCGGGGGCTTCCCGACTGCGGCTGCGGGGAGTGGAACTGCACAACCTGCACGGGCTCGAGGTGGAAATCCCTCTGGGCGTGCTGGTGGCCGTCAGCGGGGTGTCGGGCTCGGGCAAGAGCACGCTGGTGGAGGACGCGCTCTATCCCGCCGTGGCCGAGGCGGTGGGCAGTCCCACGGGCGCGCCCAGGTGCTGGAGCGGCCTCGACGGCGCCGCGGACCTGCGCGCCGTGGCCATGCTGGACCAGTCGCCGATCGGCAAGAGCTCGCGCAGCAACCCCGCCACGTATCTCAAGGCGTGGGACCCGGTGCGCGCACTCTACGCGGACCAGCGCCTTTCCCGCGAGCGTGGCTACCGGCCCGGGGACTTCTCCTTCAACGTGCCCGGGGGGCGTTGCGAGAAGTGCGAGGGGGAGGGGCAGGTGCAGGTGGAGATGTTCATCATGGCCGACGTCTACCTGCCGTGCGACGCCTGCAACGGCCTGCGCTTCAAGCCGGAGATGCTGGAGGTGAAGTACCGCGGCCGCAGCGTGGCTGACGTGCTGAGGCTCACGGTGGACGAGGCGGTGGCCTTTTTCGCCGGCGCGCCGGCGGTGACCTCGCGCCTGCACCTGCTGAGGCAGGTGGGCCTGGGCTATCTCCGGTTGGGACAGGCCGCGCCCACGCTGTCCGGAGGCGAGGCTCAGCGGCTCAAGGTGGCGCGCGAGCTGTCGCAGGGCGGCGTCGAGACCACCCTGTACCTGATGGACGAGCCCACCACCGGGCTGCACCCGGCCGATGTTCGGGTGCTGCTGGAGGTGCTGGACAAGCTGGTGGACCGGGGGCACACGGTGGTGGTGATCGAGCACCACCCGGAGGTGCTGGCGCACGCCGACTGGGTCCTGGACCTGGGCCCCGAGGGGGGCGATGGCGGCGGCCGGGTGGTGGCGCAGGGCGCGCCCGAGGAGGTGGCGCAGAGCGCCGATTCGCGCACCGCGCCGTTCCTGCGGGCGGCACTGGCGCGGGGGCCGGGGGGGATGGTCGCCGGCCCGGGGCTGGCCTCGCGCCCGCCGGTGCGCAAGAATTCCCGCGGGAGGGGCTCGAGTTGAATCTGGCGTCCGGAGGACGACACTCCCTCGGGACAGGTGGGAGGCGTGATGCGCGGGGACGGCCCCCGGCGCTCGTCTTCACGTCGGTGGCCGCGTTGCTGGTGTGCTCTGCGGTCCTCATCGCGGATTCCGGGCTGGCGGCGGTGGACGGCGCGCCCCGCCGCCATGGGCCGGCGCACCTCGACCCGGATCGCGAGTTCATCGAGCGGGGAGCCTGTCCTTTCGAATGCTGCGGATACGGTCGCTGGTGGGCGGAGGGACCGCTGACGGTCTACCGGCGCGAGGGGGACACCACGCGGGTCGCGTACCGATTGCGCGACGGCGAGCGCTTCACCGCGGTCACCGGGAACGTCCACGTGCTGCGCGCGGGAATCGTGCGCATGACGAGGGCCACGCCGGCGGGGCAGTTTCTGCCCTTCGAGACCACCGAGGGCGAGTCGCTCTTCGTGCTCGACTACCAGGGGGATGCAGTCTGGGAGGTGTGGCACCGGGGGTATATCCACACCCTGGACCAGTTCTGGGACGACGAGGGTGGCCCGGAGCTGCCCTGCGAGCTGCTGCGGGCGCCCGAGTCGAACTGGTGGGCCCGGATCGTGGATCGCCGCGGCCGGCCGGGCTGGCTGTTCATGGACCGGGCCAGGGTCGGGGGGGCCGGCGGCTGCGAGTGAGGCCGGCGCGGGCCCGCCGGCCTGGAATCCCCCCAATTTCCCCTCCTTGTATGCGAGTCCCCACCAATGCTATCCTGCTTTGTTGGCTCAGTTTGCCCGCCCGGCCGCACCCGCGGCCCCTCAAGGGCGGGCGGATGTGCGGCCGGCGAGCCCTGACTTTGCCGATTCCGCCGCTGCGCCCGGGACAGGCTCCCGGGCCCTGCACCGGTTCCCGATATTGTAAGGATCCAACATGCGCGTGACGCTGGACCAGCTGGAGGATCGGATCCTCCCGCGGGTCGAAAAGCCCAATCGTTATCTCGGCAATATCCACAACCTCGAGTCCAGGCCCCGGGAGGGGCGCATCGGTGTGCTGCTGGCGTTTCCCGACGCGCTGGAGCGCGCCATGGAGCCCTCCGTGGCGGGCCTGCTGCACCGCGTGAACCGCCTCGAGGCCGCCGCCGCCGATCTCTGTTTCACTCCCGCACCCGACTTCGCCACCGAATTGCGCGCCCACGGCCTGCCGCTGCCCGCGCTGGGGAGCCGCACGCCCGCCTCCGGGTTCGATCTCGTGGTGGTGCCCGTTGCGCGCGAAGAGCTGGCCACGGGCGTGCCGGAGCTGCTGGACCTGCTGCGTCTGCCGGTCCTGGCCCGCGAGCGCGGGGAGGACGGCCCGCTGGTGGTGCTGGGCGGGCCGGTGATGTTCAATCCCGAGCCGTTCGCCGGCTTCGCGGACCTGGTGGTGGTGGGCGACCTCGAGACCGCGCTCGACGACCTGGTGGGCCTGGCGCTCCGTCGCCGCGACGGCGCGCTGCCGCGCGCGCAGGCGCTGCGGCAGGCGGCCGCGATTTCGGGCGTCTATGTGCCCTCGCTGTACGGAACGGCGGTGGGTTCGCGCGGGAGGTTGCTCCCGCGGCCGCTGGAAGGATCCGGCGCCCCCCCCTCGATCGCCCCGCTGTTCGCCCTGCCGCAGGGCCAGCCGGACGCCGATTCCGCGCCGTTCCTTCAGCCGCTCTCGGAGATCGCCTCCGACCGCCTGTGCGTGGAAGTGGCGCGGGGCTGTTCCACCGGCTGCCCGGCGTGCCGCTCGGGCTTCCCGCACCGCGACCCCGCGGTGCGCCCGGTGGGGGACGTGGTGGCCGAGCTGGCGCGCGGCCTCGACGCCACCGGCTGGGAGGAAGCGCTGCTGCAGCTGCCGCCCGGCGCGCACGGGGTGGAGTTGCTGACGTTGCTCGAGCGGGCCGACCAGGTGCTGCTGGGCCGTCAGCTGGGCATCGCCCTGGCATCCGTCGGCGGGGACGAGCTGGTGCGTCCCACCGCCGAGCGCCTGGTGCGACTGCGGCGCGGGCCGCTCTCGTTCGCGGTGCTGGCCGCCGGCGTGCGCCTGCGCGGGGCGCTGGGGCTGACCCCGGACGAGGAACATCTGCTGGCCGGCGTGCGCGAGTCCCAGCGCCAGGGCTGGCATTCGGCCCGGCTGGGGTTCACCGTGGCGCTGCCCGGCGAGACCCCGGAGGACGTGGAGGCCGTGCCCGCCCTGCTGAAGCGCGCGCAGGCGGCGGTGCGCGACCTGCCGGAGGCCGCGGGGAAGACGGGCGCGTTCGCCGGAGCGTTCCAGGTCTCCGCCAGCGCGGACGTATTCCTGCCGCGGCCGCACACGCGCTTCGAGCGCGAGGCCCTCGCGGACCTGGACGACATGCGCGCCCGGCTCGCGCTGCTCAAGCGGCGCATCGCGCGGGGGCGGCTGTACGTGCGCCGCGGCGCGGCCGAGCGCGCCTGGATCGGCGGGCTGGTGGCCCGAGGGGACCGGCGCGTCGGCGAGGCGGTGCTGCAGGCCTGGAGACTGGGATGCCTGCCGGCCACCCTGGACGAGCCCGTGGCGGCGGACCTGTGGCTCCAGGCGCTCGCGGCGTGCGGGCTGGACGGGCAGGAACTGCGTGCCGCCTTCGCCCCGGATGAGCCGCTGCCCTGGGCGATGTTCCGCGAGCCCGAGCCCACGGGCGCGGGCCTGGCCGCGGAGGGCGATGCCGCGGCCGGCGGTCTCGCGTCCCCGGCCTCGAATGGACCGGCCGCGGGAGTCGCGGGCACTTCGAACGGCACGGCCGCGGAGCCGGTATCCGGGGAATCCGCCACGCCCGGCCCGGACCCGCGCCTGTTCGGGCGCAAGCGCAGGAAGGCGCCCGCGTCGGCGGCCGCGTGGCAGCGCGGATTGCGCTTCCGCATCGAGTATGTGAAGGGCGAGGAGGTCCGGTTCACCTCGCACCTGGAAGTGATGCGCGCGCTGGAGCGCGCGGTGCGGCGCGCGGGCCTGCCGCTGGCCTACTCTCAGGGGCAGGTGCCGCACGCGAAGATGGCCTCCGGGCCGCCGCTGCCGCTGGGATTCACCAGCCGTGCCGAGTACCTGGACCTGGAATTCTCGCGCTCGGTGGACGAGGGGTTCCTGGCGGAGCTGAACGCGTGCATGAACCGCGGGCTGGAGGCGCACGAAGCGGTGGTGCTCTCCGGCAAGCCGGCCTCGCTGTCCGCCGCCCTGGACACCGCCTCGTGGAGGGCGTGGATGAGCGCGCCCGTGCTGAAGTCCCTTGGCCTCGACGCCGGCGCCTGCGCCGAGCGGTGGGGCCGCGCCCTGGAGGAGCTGCGCCGCGCGGCGCAGCCCGTCGCCTGGCCGGTGAAGCCCGGCCCGGACGCCCGCACGGCGGACGCCCGAGGAATCGCGCGCGGCGCGGCGGCCGAGTGCCGCGCCGGCGTGCCCGAGATTCGATTCGATACCCCGGTCAACGGCGGGATGCGTCCCGAGATGTTCGTCGCCCGCCTGACCGGCCTGAGCGAGCTGGACCCCCGGCTGGTGCGCGTGGAGCGCACCGGGTTGTGGGTGACCAGCGGCACGCGGCGTCTGACGCCGCTCATGGCCATCGTGTCCCACCCGGGCGCCCTGGCCGCAGCCACGGACTGGTCCTGACATGTTCAAGGAAATCGTCATCAACGCCGACCCGCACGAGTCNNCGAGATCCTGGTGGAGCGCGCCGACCGGCCTCATATGGTGTGCGTCATCTTCAAGGGCAAGGTCAACGCCGTGCTTCCCGGCATGCAGGCCGCCTTCGTGGACCTGGGCCTGCCCAAGACCGCCTTCCTGCACGTCTCCGACCTCGCGGAGTCGCTGAAGGACATCGACGACCTGAGCGATCTCGAGGAGCACCGGCGCCGGGGCAAGAAGAAGACCTCGCAGCTCAAGATCGAGGAGTTCCTCGAGAAGGGCGAGGAGATCCTGGTGCAGGTCACCAAGGAGCCCATCAGCACCAAGGGCGCCCGGGTGACGCAGCAGATCTCGCTGCCCGGCCGGTTCGTGGTGTTCATGCCCGGGCTGGACCACGTCGGAGTCTCCCGCAAGATCGAAGGTCGCGAGGAGCGCACCCGGCTCAAGCAGATCATCGCCGAGATCAAGCCGGACAACGCGGGCCTGATCGTGCGCACCGCGGGGGAGGGCAAGACCAAGCGGGACTTCACCGCCGACGTGAAGAACCTGGTCAAGCTGTGGGCCAAGATCGAGAAGAAGGCGCTGGTGGCCAAGGCGCCCGCGGTGGTGAACCGCGAGATGGACATGAGCATCGGCCTGATCCGCGACCTGTTCACCGAGGACGTGAACCAGGTCACCGTGGACAGCAAGGACGTCCACGACGAGATCCTGGACTACCTCAAGACCTTCTCGCCCGAGCTCCGCTCGCGGGTCAAGCTGTTCAAGGGCAACAAGCCCATCTTCGACCACTTCGGCATCGAGAGCGAGATCGAGAAGCTGATGCAGCGCAAGGTGTGGCTGAAGAAGGGCGGCTACCTGAGCATCGACCAGGCCGAGGCGCTGGTGGCCATCGACGTCAACACCGGCCGCTTCACCGGGCGCAAGAACCAGGAAGACACCATCTTCAAGACCAACATGGAGGCCGCCCGCGAGGTGGCCCGGCAGCTGCGCCTGCGCGACCTGGGCGGGATCATCGTCATCGACTTCATCGACATGGAGATCGAGGCCAACAAGCGCGCGGTGCTGGACGAGCTGCGCACCTACCTCAAGGGCGACCGCTCGCGCACCAAGACCTTCGAGGTCAGCGCGCTGGGCCTGGTGGAGATGACCCGGCAGCGGCAGGGCCCCAGCCTGTTCCATTACTTCACCGAGGACTGCCCCACCTGCGCCGGCAGCGGCAAGGTGTACTCGCTGGAGTCGATTCTGAGACGGCTGGAGCGGTTGCTGCGGCGCGTGGGGCTGGGCAGCCGGGAGCGCACCATCCAGGTGAAACTCCACCCCGAGGCGGCGGTGTACGTGCTGGAGGAGAACAACCACCGCGTGGAGGCCCTGGAGAAGCAGTACAAGCTGCGCATCGACTTCAAGGACGACCCGCAGCTCAAGCGCGAGGATATCCGCATTCTCCAGGCCAAGTCGGGCACGGACATCACGCGGCAGTTCGAGCAGTAGGACGGGGCGCGCCTCGTCGGGCGACGTGCCTCCAAGGTCCTGAAAAATAACGATTTATGATTGCAGGAGTGTGGATAGGTTGACGCCCGGGCCCGCAATCTGCTATAAATTCTACGTTTGTGCCAAAAAGCGTCGCAGGTTCGAGGAGGATTTCATGTCGTTTGCAGTCGTTGAGATCGGCGGGCTCCAGTACCCGGTGCACGAGAACGAGCGCATCGTGGTGCTGCTCCACGTCGGCACGCCCGGTTCGAAGATCAGCTTCGACCAGGTGAAGCTGGTGGGGGAAGGCGCGGCGGTCAAGGTTGGGCGCCCCCAGGTGGCCGGCGCCTCGGTGGAAGCCGAGGTCCTGGAGCACCGCAAGGGCAAGAAGGTCACGATCGGCAAGTTCAAGCGCAAGCGGGACTACCATCGGACGAAGGGGCACCGCCAGGACGAGACGGTGCTGAAGATCACCCGCATTTCCGCGTAGCGGTTCCTTATCCGCGCGGCGGTTCCGAGGACGGTGAAGTAGAGTGGCTCACAAAAAAGGGCAGTCCAGCTCCAAGAACGGTCGCGAGTCCAACGCCCAGCGGCTGGGTGTGAAGCGCTTCGGCGGCGAGGCGGTGCTCGCCGGGAACATCCTGGTGCGGCAGCGTGGCACGGTGTTCCGGCCCGGCCGCAACGTCGGCATCGGCAAGGACGACACGCTGTTCGCCCTGGTCAATGGCAAGGTCGTGTTCGAGAAGGTGGCCCGGACCGCGCGCAAGCGCATCTCCGTGGTCGCCGAAGAGAACTGACCGGGCGCTCCGCGGCAGGGTGAGGCAGCGCCAGCACAAGGCAGCACCGAGGCGGGGCGGTCCCGCCTCTCTTTTTGCGGTGGATGGCGTCCCGCTGTGTGAAATCCGTAGCAAGCCCGCCGGGGCGCGGCCCCGGCCGGGCGGGTAACCCGGGGAGGAGGGCAGCATCGTGGCCAGGAAGGTGAGCATCATCGGCGGCGGCGGTAACGTCGGCGCGTCCTGTGGTCTGTACGTGGCACAGATGGGCATCGCGGACGTGGTGTTGGTGGACGTCGTGGAAGGGCTGGCCGCGGGCAAGGCGCTGGACCTGCTCCAGAGCGCCCCGGTGCAGGGCTTCAACGCGCTCCTGACCGGGAGCCACGAGATGGCCGCGATCGAGGGTTCGGACGTGGTGGTGGTCACCGCCGGCGTGGCCCGCAAGCCGGGCATGAGCCGCGAGGATCTCCTCAAGGTGAACGCGGACATCGCCCGGAGCGCCGCCGAGGCGATCCGGAAGCACGCCCCGAACGCCCACGTGATCCTGGTCACCAACCCGCTCGACGTGATGGCCTACCTCACCTGGAAGGTCACCGGCTTCCCGAAGAACCGCGTCACGGGCATGGCCGGCGTGCTGGACTCGGCCCGCCTGCGCGCCTTCGTGGCCCTGGAACTGGGCGTGTCGCCCGAGGACGTCCACGCCATGGTGCTGGGCGGACACGGCGACTCCATGGTGCCCCTGCCGCGCTACACCACGGTGGGCGGCATCTCCATCACCGAACTGATCTCGCCGGAGAAGATCGCGGCCCTCTCGAAGCGCACCGCCGGCGGCGGCGCCGAGATCGTGGCCCTGCTCAAGACCGGCAGCGCGTTCTACGCGCCGGGCGCGTCCGCCGCCCTGATGGCGCATGCGATCATCACCGGCCGCAGGCGGCTCCTGCCGGCCTCGGTGGCCCTCGAGGGCGAGTACGGGATGAAGGACCTGTTCATCGGAGTGCCGATCGTGCTCGGCGCGAAGGGTGTGGAGCAGATCATTCCGCTCAAGCTCTCGGCCGAGGAGATGGGACTGCTGCAGAAGAGCGGCGACGCGGTCAAGAAGACCATCGCCGAGCTCGGGCTCTAGACACCACAAGGAGGAATCACCCGATGTTCCGTATCGTTCGCATCGCGGCCCTGGCGCTGATCGTGCTGGGCGTGCTGTCCCTGGCCGGCTGCGGCCAGAAGACCGAGCCGGCGGCCACCGGCGGCGCCGCCACCGAGGCCGCCCCGGGCGCCACCCCCGAAGCCGCCCCTGCGGCTCCGGGCGGCGACACCTGGACCCCGCCGAACAACGACTACGCGGCGCTGGACGCCGGCCCGCCCGCTTCGGGCACCCCGGTGGACAAGGCGCTCGCAGAGAAGGGCAAGGCACTGTTCGTCTCCAAGACCTGCGTCGCCTGTCACGCCTTCGGCTCCAAGAAGATCGGTCCGGACCTGGCCCCGGTGGCCGGGCAGCGCAGCGCCGAGTGGATCAAGGCGCAGCTGATGCACACCGCGGTGATGATCGCCAACGACCCGGTCACCAAGCAGTTGATGGCCGAGTCGAACAACGTGCCGATGGTGGTGCCCGGCGGCGTGACCGAGGAAGAGGCCAACGCGCTGATCGAGTACATCAAGAACGGCGGCAAGTAGGCCGGCTCCGCCCGGCGCAGGTTCCGAGAGGACCGGCGTCCGGCAGCGAATCCAGGGGGCGTTCCCGCGGGGGACGCCCCCTTCGCACGCCCGGCGCGCGGGAGGCGGGCATGCGCCGCGTGCCGCACCGCTCCGGCCCCCCGGAGCCCCGCCATTGCGCCGCAATCCGCTCATTCGCCCGCCAAAGTCCCGCCTGCCGCACGCCGATAAGGATCGGGTGAAGCGTCCGGCCGCCCCGCGACCGGGCAGGGATTCCGGCCGTGGGCCATTTCCGGGAGTGCCCCCAATGTCTTCCCCCAAACGCCTGAGTTCGATCCCCGAGGACGTGCCCGCGTGGGCCTCGCTGCTGCCCGGGTACCGCGGCTACAAGGAACGCGAGCTGCTGCGCGAGGACGACCGCGCGGTGCGCGACCATGCGTCCGCCGGCATGCGCAAGAGCGCCGACGTCCTGCGCCGGCTGTCCGCCGAGCACCTTAGGCACGGTCCCGACGAATTGCTGAAGGCCACGGACTGGTTGTCGGTGGAGCTGCGCACGCTGGCGGACGCCACCGCGCTGGCCCCCGGCGGCTACGGCAGCCTGTTCGACCGCAAACAGGTGAAGCAGGAGGAGCTGGGCCAGCTGCTCGCCCTCGACCTGGACCTGCTGCGCGGGCTGCTCGAGGTGGAGGCCCGCGTGTCGGGTCTCGAGGACTCGGTGGCCGAGCCCGGGCGCTTCATGCTGGTGCTGCAGGCTCTCCGCCCGCGCGTGGACTCTCTTCGCTCCACCCTGGAGCGACGCGCCGACCTGCTCCGCTAGACCCGTTTCGCACAGCGCCGCCGCGCGCCCCGCGGGCCGCGGCGGTCCCGGCCGGGCGGGCTGCCCGCGCCCGCATCCCGCGACCCTGGAGGTGATTCGTGTCGGAATTCCTGGAAGTACTCGAGTGGAACGACCCGCTGCCCGGTGAGATCGTCCGGCGCTACCCCGCCGAGGGCTCGGCCGAGATCAAGATGGGCGCGGTGTGCGTGGTGCAGGAGTCGCAGCAGGCGGTGTTCTTCCGCGACGGCAAGGCGCTGGACGCGCTCCGCGCCGGCCGCCACGTCCTGAGCACGCAGAACCTGCCCATCATCACCAAGGTCCTGTCGCTGCCGTTCGGATTCAAGAACCCGTTCCGGACCGCCATGTACTTCGTGAGCCAGCGCGTGGTCACCGACCTGCGCTGGGGCACCAAGAACCCGGTGGCGTTCCGGGACCGCGACCTGGGGCTGGTGCGCCTGCGCGGCTTCGGGGTGTACACGCTCCGCGTGGGCGACCCGGTGAAGTTCGTGAACACCCTGATGGGAGTGCGCGGCTCCATGGGCTCGGCCGAAGTCGGCGACTACCTGTGCGACGTGATCGTGTCGCGCCTCAACGACCTGCTCGGCGAGACGTTCACCAGTATCCTGGACCTGCCCGCGGGCTACGAGGAGCTGGCCGCCAAGGTGAAGAACGCGGTGCACGAGGACTTCGCGAAGTACGGCATCGAGCTGGTGGACTTCTTCGTCAACGCCATCACGCCGCCCGACGAGGTCCAGAAAATGATCGACGAGCGCAGCGGCCTGGGCGCGGTCGGCAACCTGGACAACTTCCTGAAGTACAACGCCGCCAAGGCGCTCGGTGGCTCGGGGCAGGGCGGCGGGATCGGGGCGACGGCCGCGCAGGCGGGCATGGGCGTGGGAGTGGGGGCCGGCGTCGGCGCCGCCCTGCCGTCCATGATCGCCCAGGGCATGCACTCGCCGCAGCCGGCGACCGGCGTGGCGCTCTCCGCGGTGTGCGGCGCCTGCGCCGCGGCCCTGCCGCAGGGCTCGAAGTTCTGTCCGCAGTGCGGCACCACCCTGGGTCCGGCGGCCGCGTGCCCGAAGTGCGGCGCGCCGCGGGTGCCGGGCACGAAGTTCTGCGGGCAGTGCGGTGAAAAGCTGGCCTGAGGCGCCGGCGGGCCCGGATCGCGCGCGCGCGTGCCTCACGGTGGAGGTGCCGTGCCCCGGCTGCGGCGCGCCGGTGCGGATGGACCCCGCGGCGCGCACCGTGAGCTGCGACTTCTGCCGTCGCCGCCACTTCCTCCGCGGCCGGCGTGCCTACCTGACCACGTTCCTCGAACCCCGCGTGCGGCCCGCGGACGCGCTCCTGGCCGCCAAACGCCACTTGCGCGAGGGCGAGGTCCGGGCCACCCGGCTGCTCGACCCGGATCTGGTGTACGCGCCCTACTGGCGGGTGCGCGCGCGGCTGTTCAAGTGGACCCGTGGCTCGTCGCTGGTGCGCGACGCCGCCGGCGGCGGGGCGATGCTGCAGAGCACCCACACCGAGGTGCTGGCGCGCGACTTCGACCACACCTTCCCGGCGTGCTCCGCGGACACCGGCGTGTGGGGGCTTTCCACGCGCCCGGCGATGCTGGAGGTGAAGGCCTTCGATCCGGCGCGCCTGCCGGACGGCGCCCGGTGGCTCAAGCCGGAAGCCTGCGGGACGAAGGCCCGCGAGGAGGGCCTGGCCCGGGTGGACGCCCTGCTGCGCCCGCCCGTGGAGTTCACCGTGGAATCGGGGCGGCTGTTCCCGGTGCAGCTCACTCTCACCCTGGTGTTCTTCCCCTTCTACGTGGTGCGGCACCGCTTCCGGGACGAGGCGTGGCAGGGGGTGATCGTGGACGCGGTGGGCGGCGGCGTGACCGCCGACCACCCCGAAGAGCTGTTGCCCGCGACCGGCGAGCCGTGGCTCCCGGACGAGAGCGGGCTGTCGTTCCTGCCCCTGGCCTGTCCCGACTGCACCTTCGCGCTCGATTTCCGCGAGCTGGACGAGGTCGGCCGTTGTCCCAACTGCCACCGCGGCTGGGAAGTGGGCGACGAGCGGCTGGAGAAAGTGGATGAGTGCGTGGAGGACCCGGGTGCCGCAGGCGCGCGGCTGCTGCCGTTCTGGACGTTCACCGGAGAGCTCACCCTCCCGGGCGTGGGCCGGCTGCGCGACGCCGGGCAGCTGCGCCGGCTCGCCTATGAGGGCCCCGGCGGGGGGGGGCGTGACCGGGGTGATGCCGTCGAGTTCGAGGGCGCGGGTCGCGGCGACGCGTCGAGCGCCTCGTCGGGGTCCCCGTCGGGACTCCCCGAAGTGCCCCGCGACGGTTTCCGCGTCCTGTTCCCGGCGTTCGACGCGCGGCACGCCGAGAAGCTGCACGAGCTGGCGGTCCGGTTCACCCTGGCCGACCCGCGCTGGGAGCCCTCCACGCGCGAGGCCCCCGGGACCTGCCGGCTGGGCCGCGAGCAGGCCGCCGGGCTCGCGGACCTGTGCCTGCTCCAGGCGCTGGCGGTGAACCCGAAGCTGCAGGCCGCCTATCTGAAGGGTGGCTCATTCACGCCGTCCAGCGCCCGGCTGGTGTGGGTGCCGTTCTACCTCTCCGGCACCGAGTACCAGGAGCCGAGGACGGCCGCGGTGGTGCCGGAGATGCTCCTCAGGCCCTGGGAGTAGGCGCCCGGCGGAGCTGCACTCCCGGGAGCGCCGTGCCGGGAGCCGTCGGACCGGGAGTCGCGGCGCTTTTCTTGTCCCCCCCCACACGCTACGCTGTGCGGGCCGCCCCGATCCGGGCGGCCCGATTCGTCATCGGTCGCACCGCCTCCGCGGCCCGCGACCCTGAAGCGCCGCCGCCTCCCGGAGGATGCCCTGTCCGAGCTCCGCGACGTCCTCGCCGTGATCCCCGCCCGGTATGCCAGCACGCGGTTGCCGGGCAAGCCGCTGGCGCTGCTGCACGGGCGGCCCCTGGTGCTGCACGCGCGCGATGCGGCGCTCGCCGCGGGGATCGCCCGCGTGGTGGTGGCGGCGGACGACGAGCGCATCGTGGCCGCGGTGCGCGCCGCGGGAGGGGAGGCGCAGATGACCTCGCCCGCGCACGCGAGCGGCACCGACCGTGTGGCCGAGGTGGCGGCGCGCTCCCCGGCGGGGGTGGTGCTGAATCTCCAGTGTGACGAGCCCGAAGCGGATCCCGCGCTGCTGCGCGAGCTGTGCGAGTCCATCGCCGGCGGGGAAGCCATGGCCACCGCGGCGGCGCGGCTGGAGGATCCCGCGCACCTGGAGTGTCCGCACGTGGTGAAGGTGGTGTGCGACGCCGCCGGACATGCGCTGTACTTCTCCCGCGCCCGGATCCCCGCCGCACACCCGGGCGCCGCGGGGGCGCCGCCGGCGTACGGGCACCTGGGGATCTACGCGTTCGGTCGGGAGACACTGGAGCGCTTCGTGAGGCTGGAGCCGTCGCGCCTGGAGCGGCTGGAGGGGCTGGAGCAACTGCGGGCCCTGGAAAACGGTATCCGCATCCGGGTGCTGCGCGCCGCGCGGTTCACGCGCGGGGTGGATACCCCCGAGGACCTGGAGGAACTGGAGCGCCGCATCAGGCCTTAGCCCCGGCCATGCCGGACAGGAGTGGGCCCATGAGGAAGACACTGCTGGCGCTGGGGACGGTCCTGGCCGGGATCCTCCCGGCGGGTTGCGGCGATCCGACCACGCAGCCTGCGCCGTCCGATCCCTGGCCGACCGACTACACGGACATCATGGCTGCCGGTCTCACCGATCCGGTCGGGGACCTGAGGCTCGCCCCCGGCGGCGCCCCTCCGTACCGTCAACCGGTCGGCTACCCACCCGTGGACATCACCCGACTCTCCCTCGGGATCCACGGCAAGTATCTCTACATGCGGGCCGACTTCTCCGGGCCCCTGCCGGGCGCGCGGGTTTCCATCCCCCATTCGGGGGAGGTGGAGGCGCAGGAAGTGAGCTCGCAGGCATTCAACATCAGTGTCGACAGCGACAACGACGACGCGACGGGGGCCTGGGGCGAGGGAATCGCGGGGGTGGACATCTTCTTCGCCGTGAAGCTCGAGTACGGCCAATGGAGCACCGCCTACGCGAACTTCGGCTTCCCCCCGCCCGGGAATCCCCACTACCGCGACATTCACTACAACAGCGGTCATATCGAAGGGCAGATGGGGCCGGGTGGGCCCGGCGCCTCCTACATCATCGTGCGCATGGACGTTTCGAGCCTCGGGACCTACCTGCGACCGGGCTCCACGGTCGAAATCGGCGGCTGGTCCGAGGCCGAAAGCAACCTGTATCATCACTTCGCATTCGATCCCCTGGCCCCGGGCCAGTGGACGCTTCAACCCTAGGAGCCAGCCCATGCACCCGTCCATCCTGCAGGCCGTCCAGATCCAGGGAGTCGTCACCAGCCTGTTCCATCGCGCGCTCGAAGGCGTCACCGAGGAGGAGGCGCGCATCCGGCCCGGGGACGACTCCAACCCGATGTTGTGGATGGCCGGCCACCTGGTCACCACGCGCGTCTACCTGGCGAAGCTGGTGGGCGTCGAGCGACCGCTGCCGTGGAACGGCACGTTCGCCCGCAGCGCGGCGCTGGACATGTCGCTGCAGTTGCCCGCGCTGGCCGAGGTGTGCGCCGCCTGGGACGACATCTCCGCCGCGCTGGCGGCGCGCTTCGAGCAGCTCACCGACGCGGAGCTGAAAGGCCCTGCGGGCGAGTTCCCCAGCCTGGACCAGACCGTGCGCGGAGCGCTGGCCATGGCCGCGCTGCACGACAGCTACCACGTGGGGCAGATGGCCTTCGTGAGGAAATTCCTGGGGCACGGAAGGCTGGTGGGGTGACGCGGGCGACCCGCGGTCGCCGACTGGCCGCCCATCGGTCCTCCCACCGGTCCGCCAGATCTTGACCCCGACCTCGCCGGGGTGCTAGCCTCGGGTTCCGTGAAGACCTGCTCCGGTGAGGGCGGGTCACGCGGTCCCATCCCTTACCTGCGAGCTTCCCAATGCCAAAATATGTCTTCGTCACGGGCGGCGTCGTTTCCTCCCTCGGAAAGGGCATTGCCGCGGCCTCGCTGGGACTGCTGCTCAAGTCCCGCGGGCTGAAGGTCAGCCTCCAGAAGCTCGACCCCTACCTGAACGTGGACCCCGGCACCATGAGCCCGTTCCAGCACGGGGAGGTCTTCGTCACCGACGACGGCGCCGAGACCGACCTCGACCTGGGCCACTACGAGCGCTTCACCGACACCTCGCTCACCCGCCGTCACAACGCCACCGCGGGGCAGATCTACGACACGGTGATCACCAAGGAGCGCCGCGGGGACTACCTGGGGCGCACGGTGCAGGTGATCCCGCACGTCACCGACGAGATCAAGGCCCGCATCCGCGGGGTGGCCGCCGACGTGGATGTGGCCATCGTGGAGATCGGCGGCACCGTGGGCGACATCGAGAGCCTGCCCTTCCTGGAGGCGGTGCGCCAGATGCACCTCGAGAACAAGCGGGGGGACACCGCGTTCATCCACCTCACGCTGGTGCCGTACGTGAAGGCCTCCCACGAGGTGAAGACCAAGCCCACCCAGCACTCGGTGCGCGAGCTGCGCGAGATCGGGATCCAGCCCGACATCCTGCTGTGCCGCAGCGAGACGCACCTGACCTCCGAAGTGCGCGAGAAGATCGCGCTGTTCACCAACGTGCGGAAGGACTCCGTGATCGAGGCGCTGGACGTGGCCTCCATCTACGAAGTGCCGCTGGTGTTCCACGAGGGCAACCTGGACGGGCAGGTCACCGAGCTGCTGGGCCTGGACGCCGGACCGCCCGACCTGGAGGACTGGCGCCGGTTCGTGCGCGCGGTGCAGGAGCCGGCGGGGGAGGTGCGGGTCGCGATCTGCGGCAAGTACACGCACCTGCGGGACTCCTACAAGAGCATCATCGAGGCCATGATCCACGCCGGCGCCGCCAACGGGGTGCGCGTGGAGCTGGACTGGGTGGACACCGAGAAGATCGAGCTGGACGGCCCGCGCGCGTGGCTTTCCCAGGCGCACGGGGTGCTGGTGCCCGGTGGTTTCGGAGACCGCGGCATCTCGGGCAAGCTGGAGGCGGTGCGCTTCGCGCGCGAGAACCTGGTGCCGTACTTCGGCATCTGCCTGGGACTGCAGGCGGCGGTGGTGGAGTTCGCCCGCGACGTGTGCTCCATGGACCGCGCCAACTCCACCGAGTTCGACGCCCACACACCCTACCCGGTGATCGACATCCTGCCGGGCCAGCTGGGCGTGGAGAACAAGGGTGGCACCATGCGGCTCGGTTCCTACCCGTGCCGGCTCAAGCCGGGCTCGCGGGCGTTCGAGGCGTACGGCTCCGAGTTCATCGAGGAGCGCCACCGGCACCGCTACGAGCTCAACGACCGCTACCGCGAGGACCTCAAGAGGGCGGGGCTCTCGGTCGCGGGGGTGTGCCCCGAGAATTCGCTGGTGGAAATCGTGGAACTGCCCGATCACCCGTGGTTCGTGGGGGTGCAGTTCCATCCCGAGCTGAAGTCCAGGCCGGCGCGGCCGCACCCGCTGTTCACCGGGTTCGTGGCGGCTGCGAAGCGCGAGGCGTTGCGCAGATCGGGCTCCGGAACGGGAGTGGCCAGGTCCTGACAGTGGTCCGCGCCCAGGCGGGGAAACTTTTCCGGCCCGATGCGCGTCCATTACATTAGGTGGCGCCGCCGGGCCGCGGGCCCGGCCGTTCACCCCCGGTGGATGCGCGGGCTGCAGGCCCGCGTGATCTCTTGTTATTGCAACCAGTTCGACTGCCCCCGTCGAGATCCCCGGGTGGGCGCGCGCAGGCATCCGTCGCGCTGCCTTCCCCAAGGACATGTCCTCCCAGGAATTCGCACCCGATCGCCCGGACACCCGGAAGCGGCAGGCGGCCCTGCCTCACCCCTCCCCAGGCCAGCAACCTCCGAACCCGACCCGCGGCCCCGGCCGCCGGGCCATCGGCCCGCGCATGTCCTCCGGGAGCGCCGCGGGGCCGCAGTTGCCGCTGGCCACGGTCCTTCGAGACCCTTCCGCGCCGTACCTGGTCCCGCTGCTGGTGCTGCTCGCCACGCGAGCGTGGTTCTGGTTCCGCCTGCCCAACGCCTACGAGGACGCCTATATCACCTTCCGCTACGCCCGCAGCCTGGCGGAAGGTCTCGGGCCGGTGTTCAACGCCGGGGAACGCGTCATGGGCTTCTCCTCGCCACTGTGGACCGCGTGGGTCTCGCTGGGTGTGTGGCTGACTCACGAGCCCGTGGCGTGGGCGCGCGGCTGGTCGGTGGTCGCCGACGCGGTGGCCATCACGCTCGCGGCGCGCCTGCTGGACCGGCACGTGGGGCGCATGAGCGCATGGTGCTTCGCCCTGTTCTTCGCCGCGTGGCCGTACTTCGCGGCAACCGCGGTGTCCGGCATGGAGAGCAGCGCGCTGGTGGCGCTGACGCTGATCGCGGCCACGCTGGGCGCGCGCGGGAGCGCGCTGGCCGGGCCGCTCATCGGGGCGGTGGCGCTGACCCGTCCGGAGGGCATCGCGGTGGCGGCGCTGCTGCTGCCCGCCGCGCGGGGGCGGGATCGGCTGGTGGCGGCCGGCATCGGCGCGCTGGGCTGGGGCGCGCTGGGCGTCTACTTCGGCTCGCCCATCCCGCAGAGCGTGATCGCCAAGGCCCAGGTCTATGGGAGCCCCGGCCCGTGGGCGGGGCGCGCGTGGTGGGAGTGGCTGTTGCCCGCCGCGCTCGGACGCTGGCCGAACAACCCCGAGCTGGCGCAGCTCTTCCAGGTCTCCGCGGTGATGGCCCCCGCGGCAGTGCTGGGTGTGCCCGCCCTGTGGCGGCTGTGGCGCGAGGTCCATCGCGCGCTGCCGTGCGCGGTGGCGGGGATGCTCGCGGTGTGGCTGGGCTACGTGCTGGTGGGCGCCGCCTACTTCTCCTGGTACCTGTGCGTGCCGCTGGCCGGGATCGCCTCCCTGGCGGCCATCGGGCTGCCCCGGGTGGTGCGCGGCACCGCGGTGCCCGCCGCGCTGCTGGTGTTCGTGGCCGGCAGCTGGACCGTGTTTCCCCGGCTCTACGAGGGCCGCGCGCTGCAGGAGAGCGCCACGTTCGCCGAGGCGGGCTTCTACCTGCGTGACCACGGGCGCTCCGGGGAGTCGGTGATGCTCGAGCCCATCGGCATCGCGGGCTGGATCAGTGGCCTGCGGGTGGTGGACGAAGTCGGCCTGGTCTCGCCCGAGGTGGCCCGCCGGCGGGTGCAGGGCCCCGGGTGGTACGGGGACATGGTCCGCGCGCGCCGGCCCGAGTGGCTGGTGGCGCGCCGCGCGCTCCTGGAACGCCCCGAGGGCTTCGCCGGCGCCGGGGCGCCGTTCCGCGACGAGGCCGACCGCAAGGCCAGCCTGTCTGAGTACGCCGTGCGCACCGTGGTGGCCCCCGAGGCCGGCGACGGGGCGCTGGTCGTCCTGCGCCGAATTCGCTAGTCTGGGGCGCCGGGCCCGCCAGGGGTCCGGCCGAATCGGGCCCAGGCCGGGCCCGGGTGCCGGCGGGCGGGGCCATCTCCCCGGCCGCCACCCGACTCGCGGAAGGAGCCGTCCATGACCGGCGCGGTGCGCGTCCCCGGGCCCCGGGGCGACGTGACCGTCGGGGCCGAGGCCCTGGTGGTGATCGCCGGACCGTGCATGCTGGAATCGCGCGACCTGGCCCTTCGCACCGCCGAGGCCGCCGCCGCCGCATGCTCCCGCCTGGGCCTCGGCTACATCTTCAAGAGCTCCTACCTCAAGGCCAACCGCACCGCGTCGGGCTCCCCGGTGGGACCGGGACTGGAGGCCGGGTTGCGCGTGCTCGCGGAGGTGCGTTCCGCGGTCGGCGCGCCGGTGCTCACCGACGTTCATTCTCCCGAAGAGGCCCGCGCCGCGGCCGCGGTCGCCGATGTGCTCCAGGTGCCCGCGTTCCTGTGCCGGCAGACCGCGCTGCTGACCGCGTGCGGGGCCACCGGCAGGGTGGTCAACATCAAGAAGGGACAGTTCCTGGATCCCGCCGCCATGGCGCGCGCCGCCGAGAAGGCGCTCAGCGCGGGGGCGACCGGGGTGCTGCTCACCGAGCGGGGCACCTTCTTCGGCTACGGCGACCTGGTGGTGGACTTCCGCTCCCTGGCGGTGATGCGGGAGAGCGGCTGTCCGGTGGTCTTCGACGTCACTCACAGCCTGCAGCGCCCCGCCGGCCCGGTGACCGGGGGGGAGCGCCGCCACGCGCCCGCCCTGGCGCGGGCCGCGGTCGCCGCGGGCACGGACGCGCTGTTCCTCGAGACCCACCCCGACCCGGGGCGGGCCCTCTCGGACGCGGCCACGCAGTGGCCGCTGGACCGCTTCGAGGAGCTGGTGGAGGGCTGCGCGCGGGTGCGCGCGGCGGTCGGCAGGGGATGAGATGCCGGGGGCGACGCGCGGTCCCGCGCGCAGCCCCAGTTTGCCTGTGCCGTCGCGGGCCGGGCGCGCAGGCGCACGTTCCGCGGGAAGGAGGGAGACCTTGAATCTCGTGGAGCGTGCCACCAGGATGCTGACCACCCCCGCCACGGAGTGGGACGTGGTCGCCGCCGAGAACATCGACCCGCAGCCGCTCACCATGAGCTACGTCGTGCCGCTGACTCTGCTGAGCCAGCTGGCGGCGTTCATCGGGAGCGCCTTCGTCAGCGCGATGTTCATGGCGGCGTTCGGGATGCATCGCAGTCTCCCGTACTGGCTGGTCAGCGCGGTGCTCGCGTGGGTGCTCACCGTGGTGGCGGTGTACATCAACGCCTGGGTGGTGAACGCGCTCGCGCCCACGTTCGGCTCGAAGCAGGACTTCCGCAGCGCCTTCAAGCTGGTGGTGTTCGCGTGCACCGCGGCGTGGGTGGGCGGCATCCTGGCCGTCATCCCGGTGCTGGGCATGCTGGGCGCGATCGCCGGCGGCCTGTATTCCATCTACCTCTTCTACCTCGGGGTGCCCCGGCTGATGGCCACGCCGCCGGACAAGGTGGTGCCGTACATGCTGGTGAGCGCCCTGGTGCTCATCGTGGTCACCATGCTGATCGGGCTGGTCGTGGGCGGGGTCACGGCCGCGATGTTCGGCCTCTCCGCGACGGGGATGGGCAGTTAGGGACCGCCGCCGGATGACCCTCACCGTACGGATCGCGGACACTCCCGACACCGCCCGGTCCGCAGCCGGCCCCTGGAGCGCGCTGATGGAGCGCGCGCCGGGGGCCGGCGTGTTCCTCACGCCGGAATGGCAGCTCTCCTGGCTGGACGCGCTGCAAGGTGGCGCCGAGCCGGCCATCGTGCTGCTGGAGGACGCCGGGTCGGTGCGCGCGGCGCTGCCCATGGCCCGCACCGTGGAGCGGCCCGGCGGGCTGCCCGTGCGGGTCACCGCGATCGGGGGGGAGGAGATGGCCTCGGGCGATCACCTGGCCCCGGTGGTGGAGCCCGGCTTCGAGGCGCCGGCCGCCCGCGCGCTCGAGACCTGGATGGCCGACGAGCTGCAAGTCGCGGACGTGCTGCGGTTCGCCTCCGTGGACGAGGGGCCCTTCGCGGGCGCCGTGCGCGCGGCCGCCGAGCGCCGCGGCTGGGAGTTGCTCGAGCGCGCCCGGGACGTGGCGCCCTTCGCCGCGCTCCCGCGCACGTGGGGTGAGATCGAGGCGGCCCTGGGGGCCAGGCGCACCGGCCGCCTGGAGTACTATGCGAGGCGGCTGCGCAAGGACCACGCCGATGTCGAGGTGCGGCTGAACGACGAGGCCGCCCCGCTGGCGCGCGTCCTGGATGAGATGGCTGCGCTGCACGTTCGCCTGTGGGAGAGCCGCGGCCGGCCCGGCACCCTGGGGCGGGAGGCGAAGCGGCGCTTCCTGGACCGTTTCTGCGCCCGCGCGCTGGAGCGCGGGTGGCTGCGGCTCCACCAGCTTTGGGTGGGGCCGCGGCTGGTCTCGGCGACGCTGGTGTTCCATCACCGCGGCGTGGCCAGCTACTACCAGTCCGGCTGGGACCTCGACTTCAAGCTCTACAACGTGGGCGAACTGGCGGTGATGCAGGGCCTGCGCCGCGCGGTGGAGGAGGGCGTGGCGGTGTTCGACTTCCTGCGCGGCGACGAGCCGTACAAGGAGAAGTTCGCCACCGGGCGCGCCGAGCTGCTCACGCTGGAGATCGCTTCCCGGCCCAAGGGGCGGCTGCTGCTGAAGGCCGGAGCCGCCCGCGGCGCCGCGGCCGCGGCCGTGCGGCGCGCGCACCCCTGACCTGCTAGAATCCTGCAATGACAACGAACCCGGAGCCCGGCACGCACACCACGCCCCAAGCGCTCGAGGCGGCGCGGCGCGTGCTGCGCCTGGAGAGCCGCGCGGTGGCCGCGCTGGAAGGCGCGCTGGGAACGGGCTTCGAGCGCGCCGTGGAGGCGGTCGCGGCCTGCCGCGGCCGGGTGCTGACCTCCGGGGTGGGCAAGTCGGGCATGGTGGCCGCGCGGCTGGCGGCCACCCTCACCTCCACCGGCACGCCCGCGGTGTTCATCCACCCGGTGGAGGCGCTGCACGGCGACCTGGGGCTGGTGAGCCGCCAGGACGTGGTGGTGCTGATTTCCAAGAGCGGCCAGAGCACCGAGCTGGGCGCGATCATCCCCACGCTGAAGCTGCTGGGACTGCCCCTGATCGGAATCCTCTCCAATGGCGACAGCCCGCTGGCCGGGGCGTGCGACATCCGCCTCAGCATCGGCCGGCCCGAGGAGGGCTGCCCGTTCGACCTCGTGCCCACCAGCAGCGCGGCCGCCGCCCAGGCGCTGGGCGACGCGCTGGCCATGGCGGTGCTCACACGCAAGGGATTCCGACGCGAGGACTTCACCTTCTACCACCCGGGCGGGGCGATCGGCCGCGCGGGCCTGCTGCGGGTGCGCGATGTGATGCGCACCGGCCCGGACCTGCCGATGGTGGACGCTGACACTCCGTTGCGCGAGACGCTGCACGTGATCCTGGACAAAGGCATCGGCCTGGCCCTGGTGCGCGGCCAGGAGGGGCGGCTCGAGGGGATCCTCACCGACGGCGACTTCAAGCGACTGCTGCTGCGCGACGCCGGCCTGCTGGACCGCACCGCGGGGGAGGTCATGACCCGCGGGCCGCGGACCGTGGCCGCGGACGCCTACCTGTCCGAGGCGGTGCGGCGCATGGAGGAAAACCCCGGCGGATCCATCACGTCCCTGGTGGTGCTGGACGGGGACGGTCGGCTGGAGGGAGTGCTGCACCTGCACGACTGCCTCAAGGCCGGGCTGAAGTAGCGGGCCGCCCTGCAGAACCGCCCCGACCGAGCCGATAAGTAAATGGCACAGAATATGCTTGCTGGGGCTTCTTCCTTCCTGATAGGGTGGGGTGAGGAGAGATCGAGTCCATGACACCTGCCATCCCCCGACATGGAATCCTGCCCGGCCTGGCGCTGCTGTGCCTGGTGGCGGCGTGCTCGCCGGAGTCCACCTCGCCCGCGCTCACCCGGGCCGCCACCCGCCCCGACGAGATCATCGAGGACATGAAAGTCACCGAGACCAGCGCCGGCTCCCGGAGCTGGACGCTGCACGCGCGGCGCGCGCTGGTGTACAACGCGCAGAACCGGGTGGAGGTGGAGGGCGTGGACGTGGACTTCTACGACGAGGGCGGCAAGGCGTACTCGCACCTGACGTGCAACCGCGGCACCCTGAACCAGTCCACCAACGACATGGTGGCGGAGGGACGCGTGGACATCCGGACCACCACCGGCGTGCACGTGGAATCGGAGGTGCTGCGCTTCTGGAACGGGCAGCAGAAGATCACCTCCGACGCGTTCGTGAGGGTGACCGACGCCCAGGGCAGCGTGCTTTCGGGCGTGGGTTTCGAGAGCGACACCAAGGTGGAGCACTACAAGATCGTCAAGGTGGACGCGACGCTGCGGCAGGCCGGCGGAAAGGACCTGTAGCCGTGCTGCGGGCGCAGGGCCTGGTCAAGCACTACGGCAAGTGGCGGGTGCTGGACCGCGTGGACGTGGAGGTGGCCCCCGGCGAGGTGGTGGGGCTGCTGGGCCCCAACGGCGCGGGCAAGACCACCACGTTCTACCTGCTGGTGGGGCTGCTGGTGCCCGACGGCGGCTCCATCACGCTCAACGGCCGGGACGTGTCGCGCATGCCCATCTACCGGCGCGCCCGGCTGGGGCTGGGCTACCTGGCGCAGGAGGCCAGCGTGTTCCGCCGGCTCACGGTGCGGGACAACGTGCTGGGAGTGCTGGAAGTGATGAAGACACCGGCGGCGGAGCGCCGCCGGCGCCTGGACGAGCTCCTGGGGGAGCTCGGGATCGCGCACCTCGCCGACCGGAAGGGCTATAATCTGTCCGGCGGGGAGCGGCGGAAGGTGGAGATCGCGCGCGCGCTCGCGGTGCAGCCCTCGATCCTGCTGCTCGACGAGCCGTTCGTGGGGATCGACCCCATCACCGTGGCCGACATCCAGGACATCGTGCTCCGGCTCAGCCGCCGGGGCATCGGGATCCTGATCACCGACCACAACGTGCGCGAGATGCTCTCGACCACCGACCGCGCGTACCTTTTGTTCGAAGGCAAGATCCGGGTCCAGGGCACGTCGCGCGAGCTCGCCGACGACCCGTGGGCGCGCAAGGTGTACCTGGGCGAGAGATTCTCTCTGCCCTGAAGCGGCGCGCCGCGAAGCCCACCCCGGCTTCGCGGGCGCGACGGTCCCCCGAATCGGACGGCCATGGAAATCAAGCACGGACTGCACCTCTCCCAACGGCCCGCACTGGTGATGACCATGCGGCTGCGGCAGGCGTTGAAGCTGCTGCAGCTGCCCCAGCTCGAGCTGAACCTCGCCATCAAGCAGGAGCTCCAGACCAACCCCATGCTCGAGGAAGTGGACGACCTCGAGGAGGAGCTCAAGGTCGAGGACCGCGCCACCGACGGCGACGCGCAGCTCTCGCCCGAGCCGGAGCCCGAGAAGGAACCGGAGGAGCCGAAGGAGGGCGAGGACGACCTGTTCGACCTGCTGCCCGGCAACGATCCGGACAACCCCTACATTCCCGCCGAGGACCACTCCGCCGAGCGCTTCGAGAAGGTGGCCGTGACCACCATGAGCCTGAGCGAGCACCTGGAGACCCAGCTGCGCCTGCTCCAGCTCACCGAGGACGAGGTCGAGGTGGGCACCTACATCATCGGGCTGATCGACGACCGCGGCTTTCTGGGCAGCCCCCGCGTGGACGGGGGCGGCGAGCCGGCCACCGTGGTGGCCGAGATCGCCGAGGTGCTGGGGAGGCCGGTGGAGCTGGTGGACAAGGTGCTCGGCGTGATCCAGTCGCTGGAGCCGGTGGGCGTGGGCGCGCGCGACCTGCGCGAGTGCCTGCTGATCCAGCTGCGCCACCGGGGCTATCTCGAGCACCCGGCCTACCGGATGGTGGAGGAGCAGTTCGACAACCTGGTGCACCGCCGCTTCCACGACGTCGCCCGCCACTTCAAGATCACGCTGGAGCAGGTGCAGGACGCGGTGGACATCATCGGCACGCTCTCGCCCAAGCCCGGGCTGGACGTGTCGCCGGAGGAGCCGAGCTACATCATCCCGGACCTGGTGGTGGACAAGGTGGACGGGGAATACGTGGTGTACCTCAACGACCGGCACGTGCCGCGGCTGCGGATCCGCTCCGACTACGAGCGCCTGCTGCGCGAGAAGCGCCGCGGGGACGAGACCCGTGCGTTCGTGCAGGGCAAGCTGAGCAGCGCCCGCTGGCTGATCCAGACCATCGAGCAGCGCCGCCGCACCATGATCAAGGTGATGACCAGCATCGTGGACAAGCAGCGCGACTTCTTCGAGAAGGGCATCGCCCATCTGCACCCGCTCACGCTCCAGGACGTGGCCCGGGAGATCGGGATGCACGAATCCACCGTGAGCCGCGTCACCTCCGGGAAGTACGTGCAGACGCAGCGCGGGGTGTTCGAGCTGAAGTTCTTCTTCTCCAGCGGCCTCAAGCAGGAGAGCGGCGAGGACATCTCGGCCAAGACCGCCAAGGACATCATATCCCGCCTGGTGGGGGACGAGGACCGCAAGGCCCCCCTGAGCGACCAGCGGATCGCCGAGTTGATGAAGGCGCGCGGGGTGGACATCGCGCGCCGAACCGTCGCCAAGTACCGCGAG
This sequence comes from Candidatus Eisenbacteria bacterium, assembly GCA_016235265.1. NCBI lineage: Bacteria > Candidatus Eiseniibacteriota > Candidatus Eiseniibacteriota bacterium. The sequence continues at coordinate 65,158 of JACRLI010000015.1, read as the reverse complement.
CAGCTGCAGGTCCCGCCCGCCCGTTTCCGCAAGCGGGTGTGAGCCTGCCAGCCCAAGGAGCGCACCAATGGAAGTCGTGATCACCGCCCGCCACTTCAAGCCCAGCGCCATGCTGCGCGAGTACGTCGAGGAGAAGTTCGGGCGGCTCGCCCGCCTTGCGGGCAGGGGACAGGGGGACCTCCACGTGACCCTGACCGTGGAGCGCCGGGTGCACCGCGTGGAGGCTTCGCTCGGCGCGGCGGTCGTGAAGCACGAGTCGGACGACATCATGGTCTCGATCGAGAAGGCCGCCGACCGGATGAAGGACCTGCTGCGCCGCAACAAGGACCGGGCCAGCGAGCGCAAGGGCCGGATGGGGCTCAAGGACGGGGCGGCGCAGCGCGTCACCTCGCGCCGCGTGGCGCCGAACGTGAAGCGCGAGGCCTTCGGCAACGCCGAGATCGACGTGGACGAGGCGGCCGAGAAACTGGCCCGGAGCAAGAAGGAGTTCCTGGTGTTCGTGAGCAGCGAGACCGGCCGGGTGAACGTGATGTACCGCCGCAAGGACGGCCTGTTCGGGCTGATCGAGCCCGGGGTCGAGGGCGCCGGAAGTTGAACCTCCACGCGCGGGGGAGGGCGGGCGCCTGCCCGCCGTCGCACCGCGGAGGGGCCCGATGAACCATCTTCCCGTGGCGCGTTTCTTCGAGGAGGAGCGCGAGGAACTCAAGCTCGAGAAGCTGACCTCGGGCCTGGAGTCTCCGGTGGACATCACCACCAGCGACGTGAACCGTCCGGGCATGGCGCTGATGGGGTTCGTGGAGAACTTCCTGGCCGAGCGCATCCAGATCATGGGCCAGACCGAGATCAGCTACCTGGCGCAGCTCTCGGAGAAGGAGCGGCGCGGCGCGGTGGACCGGCTGCTGCAGTTCCAGGTGCCGTGCATCGTGGTGGCCAAGGGGCTGGAGGTGCCTGCGTACCTGGTGGAGCGCTGCGACACGCTGCGCATCCCGGTGGTGCGCACGCCCATGTCCACCACGCCCTTCATCCACGACCTGGGCAAGTACCTGGACACGGTGTTCGCTCCGAGCATCATCATGCATGGCTCCCTGGTGGACGTGTACGGGGTGGGCCTGCTGTTAACCGGCAAGAGCGGCATCGGCAAGAGCGAGACCGCGCTGGACCTGGTGGAGCGCGGTCACCGGCTGGTGGCCGACGACGTGGTGACGCTCACCCGGCGCCAGGGCGACGTGCTGATCGGGATGGGCAACCAGGTGCTGGCCCACCGCATGGAGATCCGCGGGCTGGGCATCATCGACGTCCAGAGCATCTTCGGGATCCGCTCGATCCGGCACCAGAAGCGCATCGAGGTGCAGGTGAACCTCCACGAGTGGGGCTCGGTGGACCACGTGGAGCGGCTGGGGCTGGACGACCGGCACACCACCATCCTCGACGTCAGCATTCCCTACATCGACATCCCCATCTTCCCCGGCAAGAACATCACGGTGATCGCCGAGGTGGTGGCCCTCAACTACCTGGTGAAGGTGTACGGCTACAACCCCGCCGAGGTGTTCAACCAGCAGCTGATCGAGACCATGCGCAAGCGGAGCGTCGGCCGGAGCTGGGTCCGCGACGACACGGAGTGAGATGGTCCAGGCGCTGATCGTGGCCCACGGCGACCTCGCACGGGCCCTGCTGGAGACCGTCGAGTCGCTGACCGGGCCGCAGCCGGGGGTGCGGGCGCTCTCCAACCGGGACTGCAACCTGCCCGACCTGGTGGAGCGCATCCGGGAAGCCGCCGGTGCCATGGGCCCGGGCCCGCTGTTCATCTTCGCCGACCTGCTCGGGGGCTCCTGCTCCCAGGCCGCGCGCATGGTGGTCGAAGGCCGCCCGGAGTGGCGGCTGGTCACCGGCGTGAGCGTGCCGATGCTGGTCAACTTCTTCCAGAACCGCGACACGGCCGAGCCGGCGCGCATTCTCGAGCTGCTCGTGGACCGCGCCCGCGCGGGAGTGCGGGTGTTCCCGGAGGGCGGCGATGCCGTGGATCCTCGTCCGGCTGGATGACCGCCTGCTCCACGGACAGGTGGCGGTCGGCTGGGCGGGAAGGCTGAAACCGCGCGCCATCGTGATCGGTGACGACTCCCTGTCCGCCTCCGACCTGGGCCGCGAGCTGGCCGAGGCATCCGCGCCCCCCGGGGTGGAGGTGCGCGTGGTTCCGCTGCTGGAGGCCGTGGCGCTGCCCCCCGCGGAATCGGACGGCGCGTTCCTGCTTCTCCGCGGCCCCGCGGAGCTGCTGCGCGCGGTGCGCGCGGGCGCGGACCTGCCCCGGGTGAACGTGGGCGGGCTGCACGCCGCGCCGGGCCGGGTGCGCATCCTCGACTACTTCCACGCGGATCCCGGCGAGGCCGCCGCACTGCGGGAGGCGGCGGCCGCGGGCTGCCACCTGGCCGCGCAGGACGTGCCGGGCAACCCGGAGCACGAAGTATTGACCCTTCTCCTCAAGGCGGGACTGTGAAACGCGTCTCCCTCATCCTGGCCCTGCACAATCATCAGCCCGTGGGCAACTTCGACCATGTGTTCGAGGAGTGCACCCGGCGCTCGTACCTCCCGGTGCTCGACACCTGGGCCGAATTCCCCCACGTGCCGCTGAGCCTGCACAACTCCGGGATCCTGTGGGACTGGCTCGGGGCGCACCACCCGGAGTACCTCGGGCGCGTGGCGGCGATGGTCTCGGCGGGGCAGCTGGAGCTGCTCACGGGCGGCTACTACGAGCCGATCCTGGCCGCCATCCCCGACGCGGACAAGGTGGGGCAGGTGCGCAAGCTGAGCGCGTTCCTGGAATCGCGCTTCGGCGCCCGGCCCGAGACGCTGTGGCTCACCGAGCGGGTGTGGGAGCCGGGGCTGCCCGCGCCGCTGGCGGAGGCCGGCGTGCGCGCGGTGCTGGTGGACGACGAGCACTTCCACGCCGCGGGTGTGCCGCACCGCGACCTGGCCGGCTGCTTCCGCACCGAGGAAGGCGGCGGCTCGGTGGGGGTGTTCCCGATCCTCAAGGAGCTCCGCTACCTGATCCCGTTCCATCCCCCGGAGGAGACCCTTGCGTTCCTGCGCGACTGGGCCGACGACAGCGGCGAGCGCGTGGCGGTCCTGGGCGACGACGGCGAGAAGTTCGGGGTGTGGCCCGGCACCCACAAGTCGGTGTTCGAGGAAGGCTGGCTGCGCCGCTTCCTGGAACTCCTCTCGGAGCAGCGGGAGTGGCTCGAAGTGACCACGCCCTCCAGATGGATGGCCGCTCACCCCCCGCGGGGGCTGGTGTACCTGCCCACCGCCTCCTACACCGAGCTCACCGAGTGGGCCCTGCCCACCGCGGCGCAGTCCGAGCTGGCGGAGGTGAAGCGGCGCACCGCGGGCGTGCCGGGGGTGGAGGGCTTCCTGCGCGGCGGCTTCTGGCGCAATTTCCTGTCGAAGTATCCCGAGAGCAACCGCATGCACAAGCGCGCGCTGGACCTCTCGCGGCGCATCCATGAGCTGCCCGACGGCCGGCGCGAGGCCGCGCTGGACCCGCTGTGGCAGGCGCAGTGCAACTGCGCCTACTGGCACGGCGTCTTCGGGGGACTGTACCTGCCGCACCTGCGCGACGCCGTGCACCGCAGGCTGCAGCAGGCCGAGACGGCGCTGGACCAGGCCCGCGGCCTGGCGCTCTCCGCCCGCGAGGTGGATCTCTACAACGAGGAGGGGCGGGCCTGGGTGCTGCGCAACGCGCACGTGAGCCTGGGAGTCGCGCCGGACATGGGCGGCATGCTGTTCGAGTGGGCCGACGCGCGCACCGGGCACGACCTGGGCAACACCCTGGCGCGCCGCGCCGAGGCCTACCACCACAAGGTCGCCGGGGCGGTGTATGGCGCCTCGCAGGGCGGCAGCGTGAGCCTGGAGACTTCGGCCACGGCCAAGGAGCCCGATCTCGAGAGGCTGCTGGTAGCCGACCGCCTGCCGCGGGCGTCGCTGCAGGACCACATCCTCGCGCCGGAAACCTCGCGCGAGGATTTCGCGCGCTCCGCGCACGAGGAGTGGGGCGAATTCGCGGGTCTCCCGTACGCCGCCGAGCTGGACTGGGACCGCGGCAAGGTCTCGATGGAGCTGCGCCGCCGGGCGTGGGCCGGGCCGGCCCGCGCCACGGAGCTCGAGATCGTCAAGCGCATCACGCTGCGGGAGGACGATCCAGGCTTCGAGGTGCGCATCGTGGTGAGCCACGTCGGGGGGGTGCCCATCGATGCGCGCTTCGGCGTGGAGTGGAACCTCACCTTCCTGACCGGGGAGGCGGACGACCGGTGGGCCGACTTCTTCGAGGCCGGCGGCCGCGAGCGCATGGGCGCGGTGCGCGGACTGGCGGGGGTGCGGCGCGTGCGCGCCGCGGACGAGTGGCTGGACCTGGCGGTGGAGACGACGGTGGAGCCCGCGGCCGGGGCGTGGACGTTCCCGGTGGAGACCGTGTCGTACTCGGAAGCCGGCTTCGAACGCGTGTACCAGGGCACCTGCGTGCTGTTCCTGTGGCCCCACCGCCTCGCCGCCGGGGAGAGCCTGGAGCTGCGCGTCGAGCCGCGCCACGGGCACGCGGCGGCCGCGCCGGCCGCGGCGGCCGCGCGAGGCGATTCCGCGTGAGCCCGGCCGGCCCGCTCGGGAACCCCGCCCTGCTGGGGGCGGAGTTCTTCGCCCTGGGCGCGCTCCTGGGCGCCGACCAGGTGGCGGGCCCGCAGTGGATGCTGTCGCAGCCGCTGGTGGCGGGGGCGCTCGCGGGTGCCCTGACCGGCGAACCGCGCATCGGCCTGCTGGTGGGCCTGGTGGCGCAACTGGCGTGGAACGGGGCCGTGCCCGTGGGCAGCCGGCCCAACCCGGATGTCTCCGGCGGCACGCTGGCGGGGGTGCTGGCCGCCTCGGCCGTGGCGCCCGGCGAAGGCTGGCTGCGGGCCGCCGTGGCCGGCGCCGCGGTGGCGCTCGTCGTCGGCTGGCTGGGGGCGTGGCCGGCCGCCTGGAACCGCCGCTGGAACTCCCGCTGGACCGGCTGGGCGCTGGCGGCGCCTTCGGATCGGGAATGCGCCCGCCGCGTGGATTCCGCCCAGCGCTTGGGCTGGCTGTGCACCGCGGGGCTTTCCGGCACCTGGGTGCTGGCGGCCGGTGCGGCCGGGACGTGGGGCGCGGGCGCGCTGCTGGCCTGGATTCCCGCGCGGGGCGGGGCGGGCGGGGCGCTGCCGGCCCTGGCGTGGGGCCTGGGACTGGCGGCGGCGGCGCTGGCTTTCGGCGGGGGCGCGCGGCGCGACTGGATCTGGGCCGCCGGGGGGGCGGCGCTCGCCGCGGGGCTCAAGCTGGCGGGAGCGCTGTAGCCGTGTGGTGGCGGACGTTCTTCCTGCAGGCGGCCTGGAGCTACGCGCACAAGCAGAACCTGGGCTTTGCCTCGCTGTACCGGCGGCTGGCCCCCGGCACCCGCGTGGGGCCGGTCCGGCTGCTGGAGCCGTTCAACACCAACCCGGTGACCAGCTGCTTCGTGCTGCCCTACCTGCGCCGGCTGGACCCGCCCGGGCGCGCTCCGGATGGAGCGCCTGTCGCGGGAGTAGTCGCGCCGCCGGGGCCGGACCCGGCGATGGAGGAATTCCTGCGGGCGCGGGGATTCCTGGCCACTTCGTTTGCCGCCACCGGCGACCGCCTGGTGTGGTATCTGTTGCGTCCGGCGGCCGGGCTTCTGGGCGCCGGGCTGGCGTGGTGGACGCAGTCGGCGGCGGCCGGCGCGGCGGTGCTGGTGGCCGCCTACGGGCTGCCCCAGCTGGCGCTGCGCGCCACGCTGTGGCGCGCGGGGGCCGGGGGCGCGTCCCCGGCGGGCTGCCTGAGGGTCCTGACGGCCCGGGCCGAGCGGGTGCGCCGGCTGGGACTCGCCCTGACCGGGTTCCTGGCGGTGGCGGCGGCCGCGCGCGGCCCCGGGTGGGACCCCGAGGGTGTGGGATGTCTGCTGGTTTCGTTCGCTGTTTCCCTGGTCGTGTTGCGCTGGAAGCCGCGCGCCGGCACGCTGCTGGCGCTGGGGCTGCTGGCCGCGGCCGTGTTCCTGAACCGCGGGATGCCACGTGTATTCTGAAGATGTCACCATCGAAAACGAGCTGGGTCTGCACGCGCGTCCCGCGGCGCTGTTCACGCGCACCGCGACCCGGTTCAAGTCCGAGGTGTTCGTGACCAAGGACGGGCAGCAGATCAACGGCAAGAGCATCCTGGGCGTGATGATGCTCGCCGCCTACCAGGGGACCGTCCTGAACATCCAGGCCGAGGGGGAGGATGAGCGCGAGGCGGTCGCCGCGCTGGTGGAGCTGGTGAAGAGCAAGTTCGGGGAGCGCTGAGCCATGAGCCCAAGATCCGCGACATTCGAGGGGGTGGCGGCGTCACCGGGCATCGCCATCGGCACCGTGTTGACGCTCTCCTGGGACGACATGCGCGTGCCGGAGCGCAGCATTCCGGCGGAGAGCGTCGAGGCGGAGGTGCAGCGCTTCGAGGCGGCCCTGCTCGAGGCCGGGCGCGAGCTGGGCGAGATACGGGACGCCTACTCGAGCGAGATGGGCGAGGAGGCGGCGCAGGTGCTCGACGCGCAGCTGCTGCTGCTCACCGACGTCATGGTCCGCGACGCCACCGTGGAGGACATCCGGCGGGAGCACAAGAACGCCGCATTCCTGTTCAAGAAGGTGCTCGCCTCCGCGCGCCATCACCTCGAGAACGTGGCCAATGAATACATGCGCGAGCGGGCCACCGACGTGATGGACGTGGAGCGCCGGGTGCTCCACCACCTGCTGGCGCGGAGTGCGCCGGGGCTGCGCGACCTGAGCGAGCCGGTGGTGCTGGTGGCGCGCGACGTGCCGCCCAGTGAGACGGTGCTGATGCGGCCCGGCCAGGTGCTGGGCTTCGCGCTGGAGTCGGGGGGACGCACCTCGCACTCGGTGATCGTGGCGCGCTCGCGCGGCATCCCCGCGGTGGTGTGCGTGCCGGGGATCTGCCGCGCCGTGCGGGACGGCGACACCCTGGTGCTGGACGGCAATGAGGGCCGCCTCGAGCTGAACCCGGACGAGGCGACGCTGGAGCGCTACCGGCGCAAGAAGCGCGAGTTCGAGGAGTTCGAACAGCGGCTGGAGGCGACCCGCAGGCTGCCCGCGGTCACCATGGACGGCCGCCGCATCGCGGTGATGGCCAACATCGAGACCCCGGACGAGGCCGGCGAGCTGCGGGCCCGCGGCGCCGAGGGCGTGGGCCTGTACCGCACCGAGTTCTTCTACCTCGACCACGCCTCGCTGCCTTCCGAGGAGGACCAGCTCCGGGCCTACCGCAGGGTGGCCGAGGCGGTGGCGCCCGACCCGGTGGTGGTGCGCACCATCGACGTGGGCGGGGACAAGGTGGCGTCGTACATGGGCGCCACGCCCGAGGAGAATCCCTTCCGGGGCTGGCGCGGCATCCGATACTCGCTGGCCCACGAGGATATCTTCCGGGTGCAGCTGCGGGCCATCTACCGCGCCAGCGCGTTCGGGCAGCTCCAGATCATGATCCCCATGGTCACGCAGGTGGGGGAGGTGCTCCGCACCCGCGAGCTGTGCCGGCAGGTCATGGAGGAGCTCACCCGCGAGGGCCACGCGTTCGCCGCGGACGTGCCGCTGGGGATCATGGTGGAGACCCCCGCGGCGGTCCTGATGGCCGATCACCTGGCGCGCCACAGCGACTTCTTCAGCATCGGCTCCAATGACCTGCTCCAGTTCACGCTGGCGGTGGACCGCGGCAACGAGCGCGCCTCGAAGCTGTATGAGCCGCTGGATGTCGCCGTGTTGCGCGCCATCCGGCTGACGGTGCAGGCGGGCCACCGCCGGGGCTTCCCGATCTCGGTGTGCGGCGAAATGTCCAATGACCCGCTGGCGTGCGTGGCGCTGGTGGGCCTGGGCGTGGACAAGATCTCCACCAGCCCCTTCGGGCTTCCCAGCATCAAGAGCATCCTGCGCTCCATCGCCTACGAGGAGGCGCACGAGTGGATGGAGGACGCGGTGCGCCTGGAGTCGGCCTCCCAGGTGCGCGCCTTCCTCACCGAACGGCTGCCGCAGGCCACCGAGATCCTGAGCTGGGGCACCGTCCCCGGGAGGAAGACTACATGAGCGCGCCGCGATCCCTGGACTCCCTGGACCTCGCCGTCCTGGATCCCGCCTCCATGCACCGCCGCATCGCGGGGCTGGCCGTGGATGCGCGCCACGCCCACGAGGCCGCCGCGGGGCTCGACTGGACCGCCCGCCCGCGGCCGCGCGCGCTGGCGGTTTCGGGGATGGGTGGCTCGGCGATCGCGGCCGACCTGCTGCGCGGCTACCTCGAGGAGGAGCTGGAATTCCCGGTGGCGGTGGTGCGCGACTACTCGCTGCCCGGCTGGGTGACGCCCGACTGTCTGTTCGTGGCCTCGTCGTATTCGGGAAACACCGAGGAGACCCTGGCGGCCTACCTGGAGGCGCGCCGCCGCGGGGTGCCCCGCGTGGCCCTGTGCTCGGGGGGGCGCCTGGCTGACCTGGCCAACGAGGACGGAGTGCCGCGCGCCTCGTACCCGCCCGGGTACCCGCCGCGCGCGCCGCGCTGGCGTGGTCGTTCTTCACCCTGCTGGGGGTGTTCGTGAAGCTGGGGCTGGTGGGCAACCGCGATCGGGAGGTGGCCGCGGCCATCGGGCGCCTCGAGGCCGCGCCGGCGGAGCTCGGGCCCGACGTGCCCGAGGCCGCCAACCTGGCCAAGCGCGTGGCCCGCGGCCTGCATGGCCGGATCCCGGTGATCTACGCCGCGCAGCGGCAGCTGGAGCCGGTGGCGCTGCGCTGGCGCCAGCAGCTCAACGAGAATGCCAACACCCTGGCCCATCATGGGGCGCTGCCCGAGCAGAACCACAACGAGGTGGTGGGCTGGGAGTGCCCCGCGGGGCCGCTGGCCGCCACCGCCGTGGTGGCGCTGCGCGACCGCGGCGAGCATCCCCGCGTCCGGGCCCGTTTCGAGCACGTGCTGCCGCTGGCGGAGGCCGCGGGGGCCCGGGTCGCCGCCGTGGAAAGCCGCGGGGAACGCCTGCTGGAACGCCTCTTCTCCCTTGTTGTCACGGGGGATTGGGTCAGCTTATACTTGAGCTTTCTGAACGGAGTGGATCCCACGCCCGTAACCAAGATTGACGGCCTCAAGAGCCGGCTGGAGCAGATCCGTGCCACTTAGCGACGTCCGCGCCATCATCCCGGTGGCCGGCGTGGGCACCCGACTCCGGCCCCACACGCATACTGTCCCCAAGGCGCTCATCAACGTCGCGGGCAAGCCCATCCTGGCTCATATCCTGGATGACCTGTCCGCGCTGGGCGTGGGGCGGGTGGTGCTCATCGTGGGGCACATGGGTGACCGCATCGAGACCTACGTGCGGCGCCACTACGGGCACCTCGAGACCGAGTTCGTGGAGCAGCCGGACCCGCGCGGCCTGGGCCACGCGGTGTACCTGGCGCGCGCGGCCGCCTCGGGCGGGCCGGTGCTGATCGACCTGGGCGACACCATCATCCGGGCCGACCTGTCGCGCCTGGTGCCGGGCGCCCCCAGCATGCTGGGGGTAAAGGAGGTCGCCGACCCGCGGCGCTACGGGATCGTGGAGCTGGTGGAGGGGCGCGTGAAGCGCCTCACGGAGAAGCCCGACAAGCCGGCCAGCAACCTGGCGCTGGTGGGTTTCTACTACCTGAAGGATTCGGCGCTGCTGTTCGAGTGCCTGGATGAGCTGATCCGCCGCGACGTGCGCACCCGCGGCGAGTACCAGCTGACCGACGCGCTGCAGCTCATGCTGGAGCGCGGCGAGACGATGCTGCCGCTCCCGGTGGACGCGTGGTTCGACTGCGGCTCCCCGGAGACGCTGTTGCTGGCCAATCGCGAGTTGCTGGACCGCGGCGCCCCCGCGCCGCACCTGCCGGGCTCGATCGTGGTGCCCCCGGTGTTCGTCGCCCCGGATGCCACGGTGGAGGGCTCGATCCTGGGGCCGCACGTGACCGTGGCCTCGGGCGCGGTGCTGCGGGGGTGCTCGGTGCGCAATTCGATCGTGAACGAAAACGCCCACGTGGAGGACATCTTCCTCGAGGACTCGGTGATCGGCGAACGGGCGCAGGTGCGCGGCCGACGCAAGCGGCTGAACGTCGGGGACTCCTCCGAGGTGGAACTGAGCTGACGCACCCGCGCCGGTCCCGGCGCGGGGTCGAATCGACAAGGAGCATGAGCATGGCGGACGCGAAGCAGCGCTACTTCTTCACCAGCGAGTCGGTGACCGAGGGCCATCCCGACAAGATGGCCGACCAGGTTTCCGACGCGATCCTGGACTCGCTCCTCGAGAAGGATCCCAACAGCCGCGTCGCGGTGGAGAGCCTGCTCACCACCGGGCTGGTGCTGGTGGCCGGTGAGGTGACCACCAACGCGTACATCGAGATCCCCGAGATCGTGCGCAAGACCGTCCAGGACATCGGTTATGACGACGCCGCCTACGGCTTCGACTGCCACACCTGCTCGGTGCTCACCGCCATCCACTCGCAGTCCCCGGACATCGCCATGGGCGTGGACCGCGAGGGCGCCGGCGACCAGGGGCTGATGTTCGGCTATGCCACCGACGAGACCCCCGAGCTGATGCCGCTGCCCATCGCGCTGGCGCACCGCCTGTGCCGCAAGCTCGCCGAGGTGCGCAAGGGCAACATCCTCCCGTACCTGCGCCCGGACGGGAAGAGCCAGGTCACCGTCGAGTACGAGGACGGCCGGCCGGTCCGGGTGGACGCGGTGGTCGTCTCCTCGCAGCACGCCGAGTACGCGCGCGACCTGACACACGAGAAGCTGCGCCAGGACGTGGTCGACAAGGTGATCAAGCCGGTGATCCCGGCCCGGTTCGACGACGGCGAGATCAAGTACCACATCAACCCCACCGGCCAGTTCGTGCAGGGCGGCCCGGCGGCCGACACCGGTCTCACCGGGCGCAAGATCATCGTGGACACCTACGGCGGCATGGGCCGCCACGGCGGCGGGGCGTTCTCGGGCAAGGACCCCACGAAGGTGGACCGCTCGGGCGCCTACATGGCCCGCTACGTGGCCAAGAACATCGTGGCCGCGGGCCTGGCGAAGCGCTGCGAGATCCAGGTGGCCTACGCCATCGGGGTAGCCGAGCCGGTGAGCATCCGCGTGGACACCTTCGGCACCGGCGCCATCTCCGAGCAGGAGATCGAGCACCTGGTGCGCAACCGGTTCGACTTCCGGCCGCGGGCCATGATCGAGACCCTCAAGCTGCGCCGCCCGATCTACCGCGCCACCGCCGCGTACGGCCACTTCGGCCGCGACGAGGAAGGCTTCACCTGGGAGATGACCAACGCCGTCGCCGACCTGAAGGCGGCGGTCAAGTAACACCGCCGGGGCCGGGCGCGCGATCGCCCGGCCCCGCGCGCGCAATCGCAGCCCCGGTTCCCGCCGGGCGATGCAACCCCAGGGGCGCGGTCCGCCGCGCCCCGCAACACGAAGGACCGAGATGGCCAGCCAGACCACCCCGCAGACCCACCACGTCGCCGACCCCGCCCTCGCCGCCGCGGGCGTTCAGCGCATCGAGTGGGCCGACCGCTTCATGCCCGTGCTGCGCGGCATCCGCGCCCGCTTCGCCAAGGAGAAGCCGCTCCAGGGAGTGCGCGCCGCCGCCTGCCTGCACGTGACCACCGAGACGGCCAACCTCATGCGGACCCTCAAGGAGGGTGGCGCGGAGGTGTACCTGTGCGCCTCGAACCCGCTGTCCACGCAGGACGACGTGGCGGCCGCGCTGGCGCTGCACTACGGGATCCCGACGTTCGCCATCAAGGGCGAGGACAACGAGAGCTACTACTCGCACATCCGCGCGGTGCTGGCCCCCGGCCCGCACTACACCATGGACGACGGCGCCGACCTGGTGACCGTGCTGCACACCGAGCGCAAGGAACTGCTGCCGGGCGTGAAGGGCGGCACCGAGGAGACCTCGACCGGGGTCATCCGGCTGCGCTCCATGGAGAAGGAAGGCGTGCTGGCCTACCCGGTGATCGCGGTCAACGACGCCAAGACCAAGCACTTCTTCGACAACCGCTACGGCACCGGCCAGAGCACCATTGACGGCATCGTGCGCGCCACCAACGTGCTGATCGCCGGCTCCACCTGGGTCATCGCCGGCTACGGCTGGTGCGGCCGCGGGCTGGCGATGCGCGCGCGCGGCATGGGCGCCAACGTGATCGTCACCGAGATCGATCCTCTGCCCGCGCTGGAGGCCGTCATGGACGGTTTCCGGGTGATGCCCATGGCCCAGGCCGCGCCGCTGGGCGACGTGTTCGTGACCGTCACCGGGAATATCCACGTGATCCGGCAGGAGCACTTCGACCGGATGAAGGACGGCGCGATCGTGGCCAACAGCGGTCACTTCAACGTGGAGCTGGACCTCGAAACGCTGGGCAAGTCGGCCACGCAGCGCCGCCAGGCCCGCCCGTTCGTGGAGGAGTTCCTGCTCCAGGGCGGCAAGCGCGTGTTCGTCCTGGGCGAGGGCCGCCTGATCAACCTGGCCGCCGCCGAGGGCCACCCCGCGATGGTGATGGACATGTCCTTCGCCAACCAGGCGCTCTCGCTGGAGTACATGAAGAAGGAGGCCGCGAAGCTGCAGAAGAAGGTGTACGTGGTCCCCGCAGAGATTGACCGGGAGATCGCCCGGATCAAGCTCGAGACCATGACCACGAGCGTCGACGTCCTGACCCCCGAGCAGGTGAAGTACCTGGCCAGCTGGCAGGAGGGGACGTAGCGCCCCTCCGCACCGCCGGGGCGGGTGAGGTCACCGCCAGGGATTTACATCTTCGGTCGCGCGTGCTACAGTTTCTCAACACATTTTGCCGGGGAGGTGAGGGGCGGATCGCGCGGGGCGCGGCCGCCCCGCTGCATTCCCGGAACCCACATCGGCCCGCCCGTGCGGGCCCGCAGCAAGGCCGCGGGGCCCGCCCGCTGCGCCCCGGCATCCCCGGTTGCCGGTGAGGCGCGCCGGGCCCCCGCGCCCTCTTCCAAGGGAATTCCACCGCACCGGCCCCGGCCGGGTGGACGCGGTGGTCGCGGACCGCGGATGCCCACGCGGAGGTCCCCCCGTGACTCGCTATGCCGCCATGATGGTGGTGCTGCTCGCGGCGCTGTGCCTGGCGTTCGTGGCAGACTCCTGCGAATCCAACCGGCGCGTGCCCGGTCACCCCGTGTCCCGGGCCGGGGCCGAGGGCGCCGACGCCGGTCTCACTCCCGCCGTGATCCGCGCCGACATGCTGGGATCCGAGGCGTTGCGCGCCATCGAGGATGAGGGGCGCCGGGAGGCCATGGCGCTGCGCCGCAGTCTGTTGCGGGCGCCGGACGGCAGCGATCGCCGCGCCCTGGAACAGGCGGCCCGGGAGCTGCGCCGCGAGACGCAGGCCCGCCTCCTCGAGACCCAGGCCGGGGTGGCCCGGCTCTCCGGGGATGAAGAAGCCGCCCGCCAGGCCGAGCACCGGCTTCAGTTGATGCAGGACCCCGCCTCCAGGGGTGGCGCCGGACCTCCCGCTGGTGTAAAGTAGCCAGCCGGGGCGATTCCAGCCCCTGCAGGACCCTCGAGGGCCCCTGACGCCATGGAGGACGTCGCGCGATGCCAGCCTGGGAACTCTCCGACCGTCGCCAATCCCAGATCCTGGGGGTGCTGCTGCTGGCCCTCGGCGCGCTGACGGCCGTCTCCCTCTTCACTTACGACATCGCCGACTGGCCCCACGCGCTGGGGACCGGTTATCGCAACGCGTGCGGCCCCGTGGGGGCCCTGTTCGCGTTCGCGCTGCGATTCATCTTCGGCAAGCTCGCGGTGTGGGCGGTGCCGGTGGCCCTGTTCGCCTGGGGCTGGAATCGCCTGCGGCAGAACGAGGCCGGGGAGCTGGCGGTCCGGACCGCCATCGGCGCGGCCATCCTGGTCACGTTCGTCACGCTGGTCGCGCTGTGGGTTCCGGAGGCCTGGACCGGCCGAGTGGGCGGCGCGCTGGCGGGAGTGGTCACCGGCGTGCTCAGCCGCGTGGGCAGCGTCATCCTGCTGGGCACGCTGCTCACGGTGCTGCTGCTGGTGGCCAGCGAGGTGGGCTTTTCGCTGGTGGCCCAGGGCATGGGCGCCGCGCTGCGGATGCCGCTCCGGCTGGGAATGGGACTGGCCGAGAGGCTGCGCCCCGGCAGCCGCCGGGCGCCCCGCCGCCGCGCGGAGAAGCCCGCGCGGGGCGACGAGCGGGACGAGAAGGGCGGCAAGCCCGGCATGAAGATCGTCCGCGAGCCCGGCGCGGCGCGCGCCGCGGCGGAGGCGGACGACCTGGACCTGGAAGAGATCGCGCCCGGGCCGCCCGCGAAGAAGCCCGCGCCGCAGATCCACCTGCCCTTCAGCGGCGGGGCCCGGCCCAAGCCCGAGAAGCCCCGGGAGAAGCCGGCCGCCCCGATGCCGCCCGCCGTGGTCACCTCCGGCGACCTGCCGCCCACCACGCTGCTGGCCGAGCCCATCGTCAGCGGCGAAGTGCTCACCGAGGCGGAGCTCAAGGCCAAGGCGCAGGTCCTGGAGCGCACCCTGGCGGAGTTCGACGTCCTGGCCCAGGTCAGCGAGATCCACCCCGGGCCGGTGGTCACCATGTTCGAACTGGAGCCGGGCCCCGGAGTGAAGGTCAGCCAGATCGTGACCCGCTCGGACGACCTGGCGCTGGCGCTGCGCGCCAAGCGCATCCGCATCCTGGCTCCCATCCCGGGAAAGGCCGCCGTGGGCATCGAGGTGCCCAACCCCAACCCGCAGACGGTCTACGTCCGGGAGGTGGTGGAGACGGAAGCCTTCCGTTCCGGTCAGGGCCGGATGCCCATCGCCATGGGCAAGGACACCACCGGCAAGGTGTTCACCACCGACCTCACCAAGGCGCCGCACCTGCTGGTGGCCGGCGCCACGGGCTCGGGCAAGAGCGTGGCCATGAACGTGATCATGGCCAGCCTGCTGCTGCGCCACTCGCCGGCAACGCTGCGCCTGCTCCTGATCGACCCCAAGATGCTGGAGCTCACCGGCTACAACGGCATTCCACACCTGCTGTGGCCGGTGGTGACCGCGGCCAAGCCCGCGGCCCGCGCGCTGCGCTGGGTGGTCTCCGAAATGGAGCGCCGCTACCGCACCCTGGCCGGCAGCGGCGCGCGCCACATCGACACCTACAACGCGGCCGTGGCGCAGAAGGGCGAGGGCGAGAAGCTGCCCTACATCGTGGTGATGGTGGACGAGCTGGCGGACCTGATGCTGACCCTGCCCATGGAGATCGAGGAGCCCATCGCGCGGCTGGCGCAGATGGCCCGCGCGGTGGGGATCCACCTGATCGTGGCCACCCAGCGGCCCTCGGTGGACGTGATCACCGGCGTCATCAAGGCCAATTTCCCGTCCCGGATGAGCTTCCAGGTGGCTTCCAAGGTGGACTCCCGCACCATCCTCGACATGAACGGCGCGGACACCCTGCTCGGCAACGGCGACATGCTGTTCCTGCCCGCCGGCCAGCCCGAGCCCGTCCGCATCCACGGTGCCTACATCTCGGAGGCCGAGGTGGAGGCGCTGTCGCGCTTCTGGCGCGAGCGCGCCCCGCAGGGCCCGCCGGAGCCCCCGGTGGACCTCGGACGGGAGGGCGGCGGCACCGAGGAGGGCGTCTCCGAGGAGGATGACGTGGACGACGAGCTGGTGGCCGAGGCCGCCCGCATCGTGATACTGTCCCAGCGCGGCTCGGTCTCGCTGCTTCAGAGGCGCCTCAAGATCGGCTACTCGCGCGCCGGCCGGATCATGGACAAGCTGGAGAGCCTCGGCGTGGTCGGCCCCTTCACGGGCAGCCAGGCCCGCGAGGTCCTGGTGGACGAGCGCTACCTCGAGGAGCAAGGCCTCGGACGCAAGTCCGGGGTATAGCCCGGCTCCCGGGAGCGCCCGGCGGGCCGTCCGGCCGCGCCGCGCACCTCATCCCTTCGGAAGGCTGACCACGGCACCGTGACACCCACCCCCCGGAAGACCCGACCGGCCGGCCCCTCGCGGGTCGGCTTCGTCACGCTCGGCTGCCCCAAGAACCTGGTGGACAGCGAGCGCATGCTGGGGCTGCTGTCCCAGGCGGGCTTCGAGGCCACCGGCGAGCTGGGTTCGGCCGACGTGGCGGTGGTCAACACCTGCTCCTTCATCGACGCGTCCCGGCAGGAATCGGTGCAGGCCATCCTCGAGGTGGCCGAGCTGAAGAAGACCGGCAGGTTGCGCCGGCTGGTGGTGACCGGCTGCCTGGCGCAGCGCTTCGGAGACGAGCTGCGCCGCGAGATCCCCGAGATTGACGCGCTGCTGGGCACGGGCACCGAGGAGGCGGTGGTGGACGCCTGCCGGACCGAGGGCGGCAGCCCGGGCGGGGTGGGGGCGGCCGGCGCGCGGTGGACCTCCAACGTGCCGCGGGCGCTGTCCACGCCGCCGCACATGGCGTACCTCCAGGTGGCCGACGGCTGCAGCCACGGCTGCGCCTTCTGCATCATTCCCGACCTGCGCGGCAAGCAGAAGGGCCGGCCGGTGCAGGACCTGGTCCGGGAGGCGCGGGGGCTGGCGGCCTCCGGCGTGCGGGAACTCAACCTGATCTCGCAGGACCTCACCGCGTATGGCGAGGACGTGCCCGGGGGCGCCGGGCTGGCGACGCTGCTTCGGGAACTGGCGCGCGTGCCGGGTGTGGAGTGGTTGCGGCTGCTGTACACGCACCCCGCGCGCTACACCTCGGAGCTGGTGGAGCTGCTGCGCACCGAGCCGAAGATCTGCAACTACGTGGACATGCCGCTGCAGCATATTGACGACGCGGTGCTGGCGCGCATGCGCCGCCGGGTCACCGGGGCGCAGACGCGCCACCTGCTGCGCGCGCTGCGCGCGCGGGTGCCGGGCATCGCGGTGCGGACCACGTTCATCGTGGGCTCCCCCGGGGAGTCGGAGGAGGAGTTCGCCGCGCTGCGCGACTTCGTCCGCGAGGCGGAGTTCGACCATCTGGGGGTGTTCGCGTATTCTCCCGAGGAAGGCACGCCGCTGGGGGTGGCCCCCGGGCAGCTGGCCCCGGGCGTGAAGGAGGCCCGCCGGCGGGAGATCATGACCTTGCAGCGCGGGATTTCGCTCCAGCTGCACCGTCGCATGGTCGGCGCCCGCGCGCGGGTGCTGGTGGACCGGGTGACGGGGCGCGACGAGGCCGTGGGGCGCAGCGAGCACCAGGCCCCGGAAATCGACGGCGTAACCATCGTGCGCGGACGCGGGCTGGAAGCCGGCGAGTTCCGCGACGTGACCCTGGTGGAGGCTCGCGCGTATGACTGGGTGGCCGATGCGAACTAGCAGCTGCAGCCTCGCGCTGGCGGGGCTCCTCCTGGGGCTCTCGGGCCCGCAGCCCGCCCGGGCCGCGGGGCTTCCGGCCGCGGAGCGGCTGACCTCCAACTCCGAGATGCTGCGACGCGCGGTGCGCGGCGCGGTGGACTCCATGGTGAGCGTCATGCCGCTCGGTCCGCGGGACGTGGTGGTGATCCTGCCCGCCGCGGGCCAGCGTCCCGAGTGGGCGCTGGAGAACGAGATCGCGGAGCTGCTGCAGCGCCGCGTGGCCCGGCTGAGCTTCCACGGCGCGCTGTCCGACACCGCGGAGAGTCCCGCGCCGGCCGACAGCGAGGCCGAGGAGGACTCCGCCGCCTCCGCCGCCAGGCAGGCGGCGCGCCGGCGCCTGGCCCTCGACCGCAGGCCGCTGGATCCCAACGCCAGCCTGCTCGAGTACCGCGTCGCCGGCCTGAACCTGGGGTACACCGACCTGCACAAGAGCCGCCTGTTCGGTCCGGGCGAGGTGGACCGCCTGGCGACCGTGTCCCTGGGGCTCCGCCTGATGGCGCCCGACGGGCGCCTGCTGTGGTCCGGGCACGGACGGGGCGCGCTCTCCGACCGGGTGCCGCAGGCCCGCCTGGGGGAGGTCGAAGACCGGCTGTTCAGCATCACGCCGCCCTCGGTGCCCGACAAGAGCCTCTCGCGGCTGCTGGAGCCCGCCATCGTGGTGGGGCTCGTGACCGGCCTGGTTTTCCTCTTCTACACCAACCGGAACTGACGCCCCCATGTCCAAGTTTTCAAAGGTCTTGAGACGCTCGCTGCCGTCCGCCGCCGGGATCGCCCTGGCGGCGCTCCTGGCCGGCTGCGGGGCCACCGCGGGTGTGGTCCACTACGCCCCCGGCGAGGAGGCGTTCGTTGCCGGCAAGGAACTGTACCAGACCGGCGACCTGGGCGAGTGCGCCCGCGCGCTCAAGGCCTACCTGGATGCCACGCCGGGCGGGCCCAATGCGGAGGAGGCCTCCTACCTGATCGGCGTGGCATATTCCCGGCTGGGGCAGCACACCATGGCCCAGGTCGAGCTGCGGCACTTCCTGGACGTGTACCCGGCTTCGCCGCGTCTGCCGGAGGTGGAGTACCAGCTGGCGCTTTCGTACTGGGAGGACTCCCGCCCGGCGGCCTACGACCAGGAGAAGACCGTGTACGCGCGCGCGCAGGTGCAGCGCTTCCTGGTGCTGTACCCGGAGAGCCCGCGGGTTCCGGACGCGAAGAAGCTGCTGGAGGCCACGCGCGACCGGCTGGCCGAGAAGGAAGTGCTGAACGCGCGATTGTACACGCACCTCAAGCAGCCGGGCTCGGTGGTGTTCCACGCACAAAAGGTACTGACCGAGTTCGCGGACTCCCCGTGGGCCGCGGAGGCGCTGTACCTCAAGGGGCTGGGCCTGGAGGAGTGGGGCAAGGACGCAGAGGCCCGGCAGGCCTGGGAGCTGCTGGTGAAGGAGAAGTCCGGGACCGAGTGGGCCGAGAGGGCCCGGGAGAAGCTGGCCAGGACGGCCCTGGAACACCCATGAAGCTGGGCCTGTTCGGGGGCACCTTCGACCCGGTGCACCGCGGGCACGTCGAGGTCGCCGTACGCGCCCGCGAGGACCTCGGGCTGGACCGGCTCCTGTGGGTGGTGGCGGGGGACCCGCCGCACAAGCGCGGGCTGCCGCTCAGCCCCGCGGTCCACCGGCTCCGGATGGTGGAACTCGTCGTGGCCGGCCTGCCCGGCATGGATGTCTGCGAGGCCGAGACGCTCCGTCCCGGCCCGCACTACACCGTCGAGACCCTGCGCGCGTTCCGGGCCCTGCTGCCCGGGGCGCGCATCGTGTTCCTGGTGGGCGCCGACAGCCTGCTGGACCTGCCGCGCTGGCGCGACCCCGGGGCTCTGCTGGCCTCCGGCGTGGCGGCCGTCCCGCGCCCCGGCTTCGATGTGCGGCGCGTGCCCTCCTGGGTGCGGCGGCGCGTCACCCTGCTGCGTCGCCCCTGCGTGGACCTGGCCGCCACCGCGTTGCGTTCGCGGCTGCGCGCGGGCGCCGGGGTGGGGGATGCCCTCCCCGCGCCGGTGGCCGCCTACGTCCGCGCCCACCGGCTCTACCGCGGGGGTGCGGGAGGCCCCCGGTGAAGCTGCTCCTGGTGGACGGCATGGCGCTGCTCTACCGCGCCTACTACGCCCTGATCCGCCGGCCGCTGCGCGACTCGCAGGGGCGCAACACCAGCGCCATCTTCGGCTTCGCGCAGGTGATGCTGAGCCTGCTGGAGAAGGAGCGCCCCACGCACTGGGCGGTGGCCTTCGACACCGCCGCGCCGACCTTCCGGCACGACCAGTACCCCGACTACAAGGCCCACCGTCCGCCCATGCCCGAGGACCTGGTCCCGCAAATTGACGAGGTGAAGAAGCTCCTCGAGGGGCTGCGTGTGACGCTGCTGCTGCGCGACGGCTTCGAGGCCGACGACCTGATGGCGGCACTCGCCCGCCGCGCCGCCGCGGAGGGCGCGGACGTGCGCCTGTACTCCGGGGACAAGGACCTGCTGCAGGTGGTGGACGCGCGCGTGCACGCGCTGCTGCCGCGGGGCAGCGGCGAGGAGGCCGGGGAGATGGGCCCGGAGCAGGTGCGCGCCTCGTGGGGCGTGGACCCGGGGCACATCATCGACCTGCTGGCGCTCATGGGTGACTCCTCCGACAACGTGCCCGGCGTGCGCGGGGTGGGCGAGAAGACGGCGGTGAAACTGATGAGCCAGTTCGGCAGCCTGGACGCCGTGTACGAGCGGCTCGAGGAGGTGATGCCGCCCTCGCTGCGCGAGAAGCTGCGCGCCGGGCGCGAGGACGCCTACTTCTCGAAGCAGCTGGTGACGCTGGATCTCGAGGCGCCGGTGGAGGCCACGCTGGACTCCCTGGCAGTGGCCGAGTTCGACGCCGCGAGGCTCGCGGAGCTGTGCCACGGCTGGGAGTTCCGCCGCTTCGAAGCCCGCTTCCGGGAGTTGGCGGGCGGAGGGGCGCCGGCGGTCGCCGGAGGTCCGAAGTCCGGGCCCTCGCCCGGCGCTGCGCGCGCCGAGGCGCCCGCGTCCCTCCTCCATCACCCGGTCGAGGAGCGGGCGGAGGACCCCACCGCCGCGGAGCGGGTCTTTCGCGCCTGGCTGGCCGAGCCGCGGGTGGCGCTGGAGATCACCGGCGCCGGCGCGGGCGCACTGGGGACGGAGCCCGAGTGGATGATCCTGGCCACACCCGTGCGCCGCGCGGCGGTGCACTGGCGGGCCGTCTCCGCGCACGGCGCCGCGCGGCTCGCGGCGGCCGAGTTCTTCGGCGCGGGGCCGGAGCTGGTGCTGGCGGACTCCAAGAGCGTGGCCCACGCGCTGCGCCGCGCCGACCTGCCCGGTCCGCGCACCGGCGACGACCTGGCGCTGGCCGCCTACGTGCTGGAGATGCGCGGTGCCGCGCGCGCGGCGCTGCTGGAGGCCGCCGCCGGGGACGAGACCGCCCCCGGGGAGAACTTCTCGCTGGGCCTGGAGACGGCGGCGCCCAGGCCCGGGCCCCGGATGGAGCGCGCCTGGGCGGTGCTCTCGAGGCGGCTCGCCGACGGGCCGCGCCTGTGCGGCGCGCTGGAAGCGCGCGGGCAGCTGGAACTGTACCGCGACCTGGAGGTGCCACTGGCGCGTGTGCTGGCCGAGATGGAGGAGGCCGGGGTGCGCGTGGACACCTCGGTGCTGGCGGAACTCTCGGGGCGCTACACCTCCGAGCTGCGCGCCCTGGAGGCGGAGGTGCATGCGCTGGCCGGCGGCGAGTTCAACATCCAGTCCTCGCGCCAGCTGGCGCAGGTGCTGTTCGAGAAGCTGGGGCTCCCGCCGGGGCGGAAGACCAAGACCGGGTTCTCCACCGACAGCGACGTGCTGGAGGAGCTCTCCGGGGCGCACGAGCTGCCCGGCCGCGTGCTGCAGTACCGCCAGCTTTCGAAGCTCCTGTCCACGTACGTGGACGCGCTGCCGGCGATGGTGGATTCCTCCACCGGCCGCATCCACGCGCGGTTCCACCAGACGGTGGTTCCCTCGGGTCGTCTCTCGAGCAGCGATCCCAACCTCCAGAACATTCCCATCCGCACCGCGCAGGGCCGGGAGATCCGCCGCGCCTTCGCCGCGGAGCCGGGCTGGAGGATGATCTCGGCCGACTACTCGCAGATCGAGCTGCGCATGATGGCGCACTTCTCGGGCGAGCCCGCGTTCCTCGACGCCTTCGCCCGCGGGGAGGACATCCATGCCCGCACCGCCTCCGAGGTGTTCGGCGTCGCGCCCGGGGAAGTGAGCGGCGAGCAGCGCGGCCGGGCCAAGACCATCAACTTCGGGCTGATGTACGGCATGGGCGCGCAGACCCTGGCCCGCCAGCTGCGCATCCCGCAGAAGGAGGCCGCCGACTACATCGCGCGCTACTTCGAGCGCCTCCCGCGGGTGCGCGCGTTCCGGGAGCGGCTGCTGGAGGAGGCGCGCGAGAGCGGCCACGTGACCACCCTCTTCGGGCGGCGCATCGGGGTGGCCGACCTGCGCAGCGCCGACCGGCGAGCTTCGGCGGGGGCTGAGCGGGTGGCGCTCAACGCGCCGCTGCAAGGCTCGGCGGCCGACCTGGTGAAGCGCGCCATGCTGGACCTCGACGCCGCCATCCGCGAGCGCGGGCTGGCGGGGCGGCTGCTGATCCAGGTGCACGACGAGCTGGTGCTGGAGGCCGAGGCGGACGTGGCGGACGATGTGGCCGCGCTGGCGCGCTCCTGCATGGAGGGAGCCGCCCGGTTGGACGTGCCGCTGGCGGCCTCGGTGGGCACGGGGGACAACTGGTTTGAAATCCACTGATCGCGGCAGCCTGTGCGTGGGGGTGAGCGGCTCCGCCGGCTCCGGGAAGTCCACGCTGTGCCGTCTGTGGACCGGGCGCGGCGCGGGCTGCCTGGACGCCGACGCGGTGGGCCAGGCGCTGCTGCGGGCGGGCTCGCCGGTGTTCGCCCGGCTCGTGGAGGCGTTCGGCCGCGACGCGCTGGGACCGGACGGCGATTTCGACCGGCGCCGTCTGGGCGCACGGGTCTTTGCTGACAGAATGGAGCTGCAGAAGCTAAACTCGCTGGTGCACCCGCCCCTGATCGCCGAGCTGCACCGGCGCCTGGAGGCGTTCCGCGCCGCCCCGGGCCCCTCGCGCGTCCTGATCCTGGACGCGGCACTGCTGGCCGAGTGGGGGGATGCCACCCTGTACGATCGGCTGGTGGTGGTCACCGCGCCCCGCGCGGCGAAGCTCGAGCGCTTGCGCGCCCAGCGCGGCCTGGACGAGGCCGCCGCCGCGGCGCGGCTGGACGCGCAGATGCCCGATGCCGGGCGGGTGAAGCTGGCCGACCACGTGGTGGTCAACGACGGCGACCTTGTGCGCCTGGAGCGGGAGGCCGCAAGGCTGTGGGACGAGTGGCAGGGGTGGCTCGCGCGCGGCGGGCTCCCGGAAGGAAGAGGGAACTGACAGTAGGCGCCGAAGGCCGGGGCTTGGCCGGCGGGAGCTCCCCGCCGGACGCCCCGGGCGAACCCGAAGGACCTGAGCAAGGACTCCCACGTGCCGGATATTTCCTCGCTGCGCCAGCATTACGAGACCCTGACCACCACCCTCACGCAGCTGCGGAGGTACCTTTGACCTGGAGCGCCAGGAAGAGGTGATCCTCCGGGCCGAGGCCCGCATGGGGGAGGCCGGCTTCTGGGACCGCCCCGACGACGCCGAGGCTGTCATCTCCGAGCTCAAGAGCGCCAAGAGGAAGGTGGAGACGTGGGGCGGGCTGAACCGCCGCCTCTCGGACTCGCGCGAGCTGCTGGAGATGGCCGCCGGCGAGGAGGACGCGGCCACCCTGGAGGAGCTGGACCGGGACGCGGAGGCGCTGGCGCGCGCGATCGCCGACCTGGAGCTGGTGAGCCTGCTCTCCGATCCCAACGACCGGCTGGGCGCGCTGGTGTCCATTCACCCCGGCGCGGGCGGCACCGACTCCCAGGACTGGGCCCAGATGCTCTTCCGCATGTACACCCGCTGGCTGGAGCGCCGCGGCTACCCCCACCAGGTCCTGGATCTGCAGTCGGGCGACGAGGCCGGCATCAAGGACGCCACGCTGGAAGTCACCGCCGAGTACGGCTACGGCTACCTCAAGAGCGAGTCGGGGGTGCACCGGCTGGTGCGGCTCTCGCCCTTCGACGCCGCCCACCGGCGCCACACCGCCTTCGCCTCGGTGTTCGTGTTCCCGCGGGTGGACGACACCATCAAGGTCGAGATCGACATGGGCGACGTGCGCGTGGACACCTACCGCTCCAGCGGCGCCGGCGGCCAGCACGTGAACAAGACCGACAGCGCGGTGCGCATGACGCACCTGCCCACCAATATCGTCGCCACCAGCCAGAACGAGCGCAGCCAGCACCGCAACCGCGAGAACGCGCTGACCATACTCAAGGCGCGCCTGTACGCGCACCTGCTGGAGCAGGAGCGCAAGAAGCTGGCGCACATCACCGACAACAAGAGCGATATCGCCTTCGGGAGCCAGATCCGCTCCTACGTGCTGCACCCCTACACCATGGTCAAGGACCACCGCACCGACCACGAGACTTCCAACGTCCAGTCGGTGCTGGACGGCGACCTGGACGGGTTCATCGACGCCTACCTGAGGCGCAGGGAATAAGGCGCCCGCCGAGGCGGGCCTTCTTCAGACTCGCCGCCCCGCCCGTCGGGCCGCGGCGGGTACCATCGAAAGGACCATTCATGAATCCCCTGATCTTTCGCGAGTACGACATCCGCGGCATCGCCGACACGGAGCTCACCGACGAGGTGGCCACGCAGGTGGGCCGCGCCTACGGCACCTACATGCGCCGCCACGGCGCCAGGCACGTCACCGTGGGCCAGGACGTGCGCCTGAGCTCGCCGCGGCTGGCCGGAAAGCTGGCCGAGGGCATCCTGTCCACCGGAATGGACGTGACCCGCCTGGGGGTCACGCCGACGCCGACGCTGTATTTCTCCATCGATCACCTCAAGGTGGACGGCGGGGTGCAGGTCACGGGCAGCCACAACCCGATCGACTACAACGGATTCAAGATGTGCCGCGGCATGGCCCCGGTGTACGGGGGCGACATCCAGAGCCTGGGAGAGCTGTGCCGCCGCGGGAACTACGAGACCGGTCGGGGCACGCTGCGCGAGGCCGACGTGGTGGGCGCCTACCAGGACATGCTGCGCTCCAAGATCCGCCTCACGGCGGGCCGGCGCATCGCGGTGGACGCGGGCAACGGGGTGGCCGGGCCGGTGGCGGTCCCGGTGCTCAAGGGCATGGGCATGGAGGTGCACGAGCTCTACACCGAGCCCGACGGCCGCTTCCCCAACCACCTGCCGGATCCCACGGTGCTCAAGTTCACCCGGGACCTGCAGGCGCTGGTGACCCGGGCGGGTTGCTCGGTGGGACTGGGCTGGGACGGCGACGCCGACCGCATCGGCGCGGTGGACGAGACCGGCCGGCTGCTCTACGGCGACCAGCTCCTGGGCATCCTGGCCGCGGACGTGCTCACGCGCATCCCCGGCGCGCGGGTGATCTTCGACGTGAAGTGCTCGCAGGGGCTCGAGGAGTTCCTGAAGGCGCGCGGGGCCAGCACCCTGATGTGGAAGACCGGTCACGCGCTGCTCAAGGCCAAGATGAAGGAGGAGGGCGCGCCCATCGCCGGGGAAATGAGCGGCCACATGTTCTTCGCCGAGAACTTCTACGGCTTCGACGACGCCATCTACGCCTCGCTGCTGCTGCTCCAGATCCTGGACCGGCGCGGGAAGAAGCTCTCGGAGCTGGCCGCGGAGATGCCCCAGTACGTGAGCACCCCGGAGACCCGCCTGGACACCACCGACGCCGACAAGTTCCGCATCGTGGCCGCGGTCCGCGACCACTTCAAGAAGACCCATGACGTGCTGGACATCGACGGCGCCCGCATCCGCTTCGGCGACGGCTGGGGCCTCGTCCGCGCCTCCAACACCCAGCCCGTGCTGGTGGTGCGCTTCGAGGCGAAGACGCAGGAGCGGCTGGACAGCATCAAGAGCGAAGTCATGGCCAAGCTGGCCGAGTTCGGGGTCGCGCAGGAGACCGTCCACTAGGGGAGGTCGGTGGGAACCCGACCGTCCGCGTACCCTGATACCCGCCTCACCCCCTTCCCGGGGCAGGCGGTAGCCCCCGGTCTGGCCCGATCCCGAGGTGCCCCCCGATTTGGTCTTGACGGAGCCGCCCGGGTCGGGGCATTCTGGAGGCGCTCGAACCCCTCCTGAGCGCCCCGTCCGGGGCACGATTCCGAATTCAATTGACAGTCTGACAACACCTTCATAGAATGCCGGACTTGGTTACCCGGCATTGCGATATGCGTCCGTCGAAAGGAGTTCCATCCGCATGCGGATAGGGCCGCACCACCTTCGCGCCCTCCCGACAATGCTGCTGGCGGCAACGCTGGCCGGCCCCGGAGCCTCGCTCTGCCGGGCCCAGGCGGTCGGGAGTCTCTCGGAGCCCGTATTCCAGGGCCAGCTGGAGCGGACGGCTTCGCGTCCGATCACCGCGCGGCTCTCCGCCATGGGCGGCGCGTACATCGCCGTGGACGACATCAACAACCTGATCAACCTCTGGCGCCTGGACCGCAACCCGGCGGCCCTGATCGAGGACGTCCAGGGCAACCGCCTGGAGATCCAGGGGTTCAGGGTCAGGCCCACCAGCTCCCGGGGCCCCGGGGATTCCGACGCCGGTCGCGCCGACAACGGCTTCTCCACCGAGCGGGTGGGGCAGGCCATCGGGCAGGCCCGCTGGCGCAACCGTTTCGCGGCGCAGGCCGAGGTGGGCTACCTCGCGCACGACAACACCGAGGATGTCTCCCTGGGCGCGCGGCGTGAGGGCGAGGGCAACGGGCCGCGCCTGGCGATGACGCTCAACAATCGCATCGGGCGGTTCTACTGGGGTCTCTCCCTGTCGGCGACCAACATCGACGAGAGCACCCAGTTCCTTTACGACACCACCTACTACAACTCCGTGGCGGTGGACCGGATGGTCAACAACCCGGCTCTCATCACCGACCGCGTGTCCTACCACTCGATCCAGGAACTGCTGGGGCTGCAGTACGAGTTGTTCAACGGGCTGCGCCTGGGCGGCACCTTCGCGCTGGAGCAGCAGCGCATTGACGCCGCCTCCTCCAACCAGCGGATGCAGCTGGACGCCCTCAACAACCGTTCCCTGATCAAGGGGAGCCTGGGCGGGACCTATCGTTACCGCGACAAGGTGATCGTGGCCGCGCGCTACACGCACAACTCCTACGACGCCACGGAGACGTTCCGCTTCAGCCGCCGCAAGAAGTCGGCGGTCCAGGACCCGCCGGTGATCTACGACGGCCGGGTGGCGGACCACGTCTACCGCACCTTCTCCTTCGACAGCCGCGGCACCTGGAGAGTGCACCCGAAACGGCTGCAACTGGGCTTCGCCTACTCCACGGGCAAGAACGAGCTGTACAAGAACGTGGCGGTGGGCCCGGGCTCGTACAACTTCCTGGACTCGCTGTACCTCGCCAGCACCCCCGCGGGGGACTCGGTGGGAGTGTCGGCGGCGGCCCTGGTCAGCGACGCCTCGCGGGTGGAGAAGTACGTGCGCTGGGGCGTCGGCGCCCAGGTGCATCCTTCACCGGTGAGCACGGTTACGGCTGACTACATCCGGTACACGGCGGACCTCCAGGTGAACGGCATGGGCCGCAGCCCCGAAACCCGGGAAATCCGGGTCGGGGGTGAGTATGTGTTCTCGGGAAAGCTGGCGGTGCGCGCCGGTTACCTGATGCTCAAGCTGGACGAGGATCGCAACGGCACAATTGACAAGCGGGACGGGCATCAGGTAACCTTCGGATTGGGCTACACTCGCGACGGGAAGAAGAGTCTGGAGCTGGTGTATCTCACGGGCAATTCCAAGTCCGATTTTGCCGACCCCTCCCACCTGGAAATCCGCGAGCAAGGCCTGCAGTTGTACGGCCGGATGAGTTTCTAGCCCGTGGATCGACCGCTTCCCAAGTGACCTCTCCTATTTTGTGGCGGGCAGTTTCTGCCCGCCGAAGAGGCGTTTCTGAAGATCCGCGGGCCGCTGGCCCGCGCGGGAAGGCTCCCGCGCAGGCGGCGGCGCCGGGCGACCCGGAATCTCCCCACGGGCCGTGTCGGCGCGGACGAGAGGAGTGAGAGCCCATATGCGCAGCTTGATTCTGAAGACCGGCACCTGCCTTGGGGCCCTGGCCATCCTGCTCGCGTTCGCTTTCCAGGCCCAGGCACAGGAAGTGCGGCACCTCGCGCCCGGCAAGTCCGGGAAGATCGTGGTCAAGGCGCTCGAGAAGGGCCAGAGCTGGACGGGGGGAGCGGTCGCGATCCGCGAGCTCAAGCGCGGCTCCAACCTCGGAACGGACGGCACCGCCACCTTCGACGTGCCCCCCGGGACCTACACCATCATCCTGCAGGCGCCCGGCGTCTCGGCCGACCCGAAGACGGTGGTGGTCGGGCCGGGCCAGACGGTCAACGTGGAGATCAACATCCGGGCGGGCGTGGCCAAGACCCTGGACGTGCTCCACGTCATCGGCGAAAAGCAGATGATCCGCACCAAGTCTTCCGACGTGCGCCAGACGGTGAGCGCCCGGGACGTGACCGAGAAGCCGGTGGACAACCTGATCCAGGCCATCTCGCTCAAGGCGGGCGTGGTGAACAACGCCAGCGGCCTGCACGTGCGCGGCGGGCGCAACGGCGAGGTGAAGACCCAGATCGACGGCATCACCGTGTCCGACCCGCTGGTGGGCGGGCTCATCTCCACCACCAACCTGGGCTTCGACAACGCCGACCTGCTGCTGGGCGGCCTGGATGCCGAGTACGGCAACGCGCTTTCCGGCGTGCTCTCGGTGCAGACCCGCGAGGGCCGCGACAAGTTCGAGGGCCAGTTCCAGTACCACACGGACCGCTTCGGCGACGACCGCAAGACCTACGACAACTACACCCGCGTCTCGACCGGCTTCGGCGGCCCCACGCCACTGAAGAGGCTGACCTACTTCGTGTCCTACGACGGCATCTTTACCGACACCTACCTCAAGTCGCAGGCCACCCAGCGCCGCTCGCGGCTGCTGGACTTCGTTTCCTTCGGGCCGCGGCAGGTCAACGAAGGCAACTGGCAGGCCAAGATGGCGTACCGGTTCGGCAAGGACGACGCCATGAAGCTGACCGGCGAGTACCTGAGCAACCGGACCATCGCCGGGGCGTACAACCACATGTGGAGCCGCAAGGGCTATGTGCTGGTGGTGCCCGAGACCACCTTCGTGGACCCGAACCGGCAGGGTGCCGAGAAGCGCGACCCGGGCAACATCAAGAAGATCGGCAAGAACTACCGCGTCTGGAGCCCGGTGCCCGACCCGAACCCGTACGTGCAGTACGGCCAGGCGCCCGGGTTGGGGGATGCCGGCGCTTACTGGGAATCCTACAACGCCGCCGATCACTTCCCGGTGGCCCGCGACGGATTCGACCTGTACAAGGTGGTGTTCCAGCGCCAGCTCTCGGACAAGACGGTGTACTCGGCCAAGATGAGCCGCTACCAGTTCGACAGCCGTTATGGCGTGGAACGCGATGGCCGTTCGCTGGCCCCCGGCGAGTACGAGGTGCAGCGCCCCGACTACTTCTCCGACTACCTGGGCGGACTGTACTACGCCACCCACGGGGACTTCCCGGTGTACAACGAGCGGCACACCGTGGTGTACACGGTGAAGTCGGACATCACCTCACGGCGCGGCGACTTCACCCCGGGCAAGACCAACGGGCACACATTCAAGGCCGGCGGGGAGTTCGTGTACAACCAGGCGCGCTCGCTGTCGCTCAACGACCCGAACCTGTTCGTGGGCACCAGCGGGCTGCCGGGCGCCACCCGCAGCCAGATCACCGCCTACAACCCCGAGGGCTCCGGCTTCGTGCAGGACCGCTGGGAGTACGAGGGCATGGTGATCAACGCCGGGCTGCGCTACGACTTCTTCTCTCCGGGCCCGCAGATTCCGGACAAGGACCTGCCCAGCGGGAGGCGCTTCAAGACGCAGGTGAGCCCGCGGCTGGGGATCGCCTACCCGGTCTCGGACCGCGACGTGTTCTCGCTGCACTACGGACGCACCTACCAGACGCCGGACCGCCTCTACGTGTTCGAGAACCGTGGCGCCAAGAGCTCGGTGGGGGTGCAGGGCAATCCCGACATCTCGCCCGAGACCAACATCTCCTACCAGGCGGCGGTGCAGCACCTGTTCAGCCGCGACATCTTCGGGCAGTTCTCGGTGTTCTTCAAGGACATCTTCGGGCTGCTGACGGTGCGCCAGAAGCTGGACCGGGAGACGGGCAAGCTGGTGAGCTACTACGTGAACGGGGACTACGCCTCCGCGCGCGGCTTCGAGGTCACGCTCACCAAGCGCATGAGCCACCACTTCGCGGGCGAGCTCAACTACACCTACGGCATCGCCACGGGGGTGGCCAACGACCCCAACGAGGCCGGGAGGTTCATCAGCGGCGGCACGCTGTACCTGCCGATCGACGAGAAGCCCCTGGACTGGGACATCCGTCACAACCTCTCCGCGCAGCTCTCGATCAAGAACGAGGGCAGCTGGGGCGTCAACCTCCTGTGGCAGTACTCCACGGGTCGGCCGTACACTCCGCACACCCGCAACGAGGACAAGACGGACCCGAAGGCCGAGAACTCCCAGCGGCTGCCGAGCAACAGCAGTCTCTCGCTGACGGCGGACAAGTACTACCGCATCTGGGGCCGTGATGTGACGTTCTTCGTGGACGCGCGCAACGTGCTCGACGCGGTGAACATCGCCAATATCGCCCAGTCGACGTACCCCAACCCGTTCGTGGGCTTCAACGAGAATGCCAACTTGAACCCCTACGACGTCTACTTCACGGAGACCGGCAAGGCGGGCGGGGCGTTCCTGTACGACCCGTTCCGCACCGGACACCCGACGTGGTTCCCGCTCAACGACCCGCGCGTGTTCGAGGAAGGCCGTTACATCCGGGTGGGCATCGGAGTGTCGTTCTAGGCGCCCGGGAACGGGAAGAGGAGATCACGATGCGCAATCGCACCGCCCTATTGTGGGTCCTCCTGGGAGTTCTGGCCTGCCTGGCGCCCACTTCGGCCCGGGCGCAGGGCTCGCCCGGCCTCGACGACGCGGAGACGCGCTTCCTGGCGCGGCATGCCCGCGCCACCGGGGCCACCGGGATGAAGGACTCCCGCGGCGTCGCCCGGCCGCAGGTCTACGAGGCCGAGGACAGGACCGGCGGGCTCCACACCATCGGCAGCGTGTGGATGCACATGGACAACACCAACTACTCGCCGGGGAACATCTGGTGGCTGGTCTCCAACACCACCAGCCAGGACCCCGGCATGCAGTGGCCGGGCAACTCGGGCACCGAGTACCTGATCTACAGCAACCTGATCCTGGGGGGGAAGGACAAGGACGGCATCCGGCGCACCGACGAGTTCGACGAGCTGCGCGGCGAGCTCCCCGAGTTCGCCAGGACCCGCCATGCCTACGAGGGCATTCCCGGCGGCAGCCGCGGCCAGGATGACGATGTGGACGGAAAGTTCGACGAGGACTTCCTCAACGGGAAGGACGAGGACGGGGACGGCCGCATTGACGAGGACTACGGCGCCGTTTCGCCCGACATGTTCGCCACCGAGATGCTCGACTACACGCCCGAGGCGCTGACTGACCCCGGCTACAACGAGCCCCACGTGGCCCTGGGCCTCAGGGTGCAGCGCTCCTCCTACGCCTGGTCCACCCCAGGCGGCAGCGACTACGTGGGCGTGCACTGGGAAATCACCAACATGACGCGCCTGATCGAGGGCGTGGGCCGCAACGTGGACTCGCTGTACGTGGGTGTATTCTGGCGGCCCATCACTGGCGCCCGCGACAACCCCAACGCCAGCGGCAAGGGCCTGCTCGGCTGGTTCGAGATCGCCGCCGACGGGCGGACCAAGCCCAGCGAAATCCTCGAAGATTCCAAGCGCCCCGAGCGCGCCTCGCACGAGGACTCGATCCTGCACATCTTCTGGAGCTGCAACAACGACGGGGACGAAGGTAAGACGCCGGGCGCAGGCGCGGTGACGTTCCTGGGCGCCTCCCGCTTCCCGCGGCTCGGCTTCAAGGCGAATCCCACGGCCGATGACATCGCCGCCGACGAGTACGGCTACGCCCCGCGCCATTTGTCGGTGCACTCGTACCGGTACTTCCGCTCCTCGCTGCCGTACGCGCAGGGCGGCCGGCCGACCACGGACCTCGAGTTGTACGACGCCATGTCCAACGCATCGAAGAAGAACGTGGAGTTCCCGGACATGGACAACACCGGCAGCTACCGGGCCATGTTCTCCGTCGGACCGTACATCTCGCTGCCCGCGGACAGCACCGTCGAGTTCGACGTGGGCTACTGCGTGGGCAAGGCGGACTACATCGGCAAGGGCAAGACGCTGCTGCCGACGACCATGGATGACTTCGACGTGTTCCAGAAGAAGTTCGGTCGCGAGGTCCCGCAGGGGCTGCTCTCGTCCGTGCAGCAGGCGTGGACCGCCTACCGCGGGGTCCTCAAGCCCAATCCCAGGTACTTCTCGGACCCCAATCCGAACAACCCGAGGCGTCCGGGCGAGCACGCGTGCAACTCGCCGCGCGACCAGCGCAACCCGGGAGACGGGGGCCGCGAGACGTGCATCATCGCCCCGCTGGGCAAGCAGGTGCAGTACCGCGACTGCCAGGACCAGGAGGGTGACCTGCGCGAACTCAGCGACCAGCACTGCTCGTGGTTCGACCTCGACTGCGATGTCACCACCGGCGTGTGCGACGCCGCGCGGGTGCCGCTCGTGGACCGGGTCCGGTGGGTGGGTGCGGCGCCCCCGGTGCCTCCGCGCGTGCAGGTGGTCCGCGGGGACCAGGCGGTGCAGGTCCTGTGGGACGACATCTCGGAGAAGATCCCCAACCCGGGCAAGCTCGGCGAGGTGCTGGACTTCCGCGGCTACCGGCTGTACCGCGCCGTGGGCTGGAAGCGCGACCCGGCCACCGGGCCCAACGGACCGTCCAGCGACCTGTGGGAGCTGGTGGGCGAGTGGTCCAAGCCGGTGGGCCTGATCGCCAACTCGGTGCTGGACTCGGTGCGCAACCCCGAGGTCTCGGACACCGCCGAGTCGAGCTACGACAACACCGTGAGCTGCCCCACGCACCGCGGCGTGCCCTGCCGCGTGCACAAGGTGGGCTACTACCGCTACGTGGACCGCAACGTGCTGAACGGGTTCCGTTACTTCTACGCGGTGACCGCATACAACGAGACCAACAAGACCAACCCGGTCACGCCGCTGGACACCGTCGAATACCAGGAGACAGGCCGGTCGGCCACCGAGGAGAACGTGGTGGTGCCGCGCACCGATTGCAGCCCGGACGTGGACCACATCAAGGTGGTGCCCAACCCGTACCGGTTCCACGCGGCATGGGACCTTCGCGGGAGCCCCGGCGATCCCACGGGCACGCACATCAACTTCAACCACCTGCCGTGTGGCCGCTACACGCTCCGGGTCTTCTCCACCGCGGGCGACCTGGTGCGCACCTTCAACCAGGAAGATGCCCGGGGCGGCGGCACGATCGAGTGGAACCTGGTCTCGCGCAACGGGCAGGACATCAAGGCTGGAATCTACGTATATTCGGTGGAAGGCGACCGCGGGCAAATGGTCGGCCGGTTCACCGTGATCCGGTGATTTTCGTGGAGCGCTCGGAGGAGGTCGACTCGTGAAACGTACTATTGCGGTTCTGCTGCTGATCGCCTTGCCGTTCGGCGCGGCCCGGGCGGCCGAGATCTTCGAGAAGGTCGGCACGTACGACGCCACCTTCCTGAAGATCGGCGTCGGGGCCCGCGCGGCGGGCATGGGCGACGCGTTCGTCGCAGTGGCCGACGACGGCTCCGCCTCCTATTGGAACGCGGCGGGCGTGGCCCACGTGGCCCGGACGGAGCTGATGTTCAACCACAACAGCTGGGTCGGCGGGCTGCTGGTGGACCAGTTCGCCTACGTGTTCAGCATCAAGGGCATCCCGGGCAACTGGTCGCTGGACGCCCGCTCGCTGAGCATGGACCGCCAGGAGGAGACCGAGCCCTATCACCCGGAGGGCACCGGCCGCACCTTTGACGCGGGCTACGCGGCGTTTGGCCTGACCTACAGTCGCTTCTTCACCGACAAGTTCTCCGCCGGCGTGAGTGCGCGGCTGGTGACGGCGGGGCTGGCCGAGAGCGAGTGGCGCACCGTGACCTTCGACGTCGGTTCACTGTACGACGTGGGCCTGGGCGGCATTCGCATCGGGATGGTGATCCAGAACATCGGCGGCAACGTGAAGTACAGCCACGGCGCCGAGGTGGCGGACATCGACGTGCGCACCAGCAAGATGCCCACCATGTTCCGCGTGGGCGTATCCGCCCGCCCGCTGGGCCAGGACAACTCGAAGCTGCTCACGGCGATGGAGTTCTCGCACCCGCCGGACAACCGCGAGCACCTGAACGTGGGCGCGGAGTACCAGTTCAACAACTACCTGTTCCTGCGCGGCGGCTACAAGTTCGGGTACGACTCCGAGAACTGGGCCGGCGGCGTGGGCGTGCGCTTCCCCGTCAGCGCGAAGACCAAGGCCCAGGTGGACTACGCCTACGCGAACATGCAGACGCTGGGCGCGGCGCACCGGGTCTCGCTGAAGTTCGACTTCTAGGCGCGGGACGCCGATCAGTCGCCGCCCGGCCCGGTGCCGGGTGGCCGGGGACGAGCGTGAAGCAGCAGCCGGAGCACGGAAAAGAGCGCGGGGGGCGGTGCCAGGCACTGCCCCTTCGCGTTTGGGTGGCGCTGGCGCTGGCGGCGATGCTGGCGACGGGAACGGGTGGTGTGGCCGCTCCCGCCTTCTCGGAGCCGGCCGCGCCAGGCGGGGAGGTCTCAGAAGACCCCCGCGAGGAAGAAACCCCGCCGCTGCCCCTGCCACGCTTCTCCGAGGGCGACCTGCTCTTCATCGCCGACGCCGCGGCCTTTCCCTCCGCCGACTCGCTGCCGCGCGTCGAGTTCTACCTGCGCATTCCCAACGACCAGTTGAAGTTCGAGTGGACGGGCGCCCTCTGGGTGAGCCGGGTGCAGGTGGAGCTCGACCTGTACCCTCTCCGGGGGGGGGCGGCGCTGCGCTGGTCGCGCGAGTCGCACATGGCGGCTGCCGACTCCGAGGCCGCCGGCACCGCCCAGCTGCGGCAGGTGCTGGAATGGGACACCCCGCTGGCTCCCGGCGACTACGTGGCCGAGGTCAGCGTAACCGACCTGCAGGCCCCCAAGAAGACGCTGCTGGGGATGATCCGCCGCGACCACCGCTCGGGAACCGCCCGGGGCCTGTTGCGGGTGCGCGCGTTCTCGGCGGACTCGCTGGAGCTCTCGGACCTCGAGTTCGCCGAGTCCTTCGCGGCTCCCGACTCCAGCGTCTTCCGCAAGCCGCGCGTGACGGTCTATCCCAACCCGGCGAGGCGCTACGGTCTCTCGGGCACCGACCTGCCGGTCTTCGTGGCCGGCCGCCTGCCGCGCGGCCGGACCGGGGAGGAGCTGCGCGTGATCTGGGAGGTGTTCGACGGGCGAACCGGCGATCGGCGCGTCCTGTGGGCCGACACCCTGCACGCCGCCCCGAACTTCGACCGCGCGCAGGTGCTGCGCCTGGGCGCCCTGCCCGCGGGGCGCTACCGGCTGAGACTCACCGCCAACCCGGCGACCGGCGCCTCCCGTCGCGTGGAGGGCACCTTCGACATGGCCTGGTCGCAGGGCTCGCTGCTGGAAGTGGACGTGCGGGAACTGGCGGAGAAGGCGGAGCTGCTCTTCCAGGACGTGGAACTGGACCACTTCGAGGAGATGACGCCCGGGGAGCAGGAGGCCTACTGGAACGAGTACTGGACCCGCCGGCGCGCGGGGCCCGAGGGGGCGCTCGGCGACCCGCTGGCGGAGTTCGAGTCCCGCCTGGTGGTGGCGGGGCGCTCCTTCGGGGGCAACCTGAGAGGCTACTTCACCGACCGGGGACGGGTGTTCGTGAAGTACGGCCACCCCGACGAGATCCGCCAGCGGGTCATGCCGGTGGGAGGCGAATCGCTCTCCGACCTGGGCTCCGACCTGGCCCTGGGCGAGGACAGCAACCGCGGCCGGGTGCTCGAGAACAAGGGCGCGCGGGGCCGGGGGGACACCCGCTCCTACGAAATCTGGGACTACGATCTCCACGGCCGCATGATCTTCGGCACGCGCGCCCGGCAGGCCCGCCACGGCAGCCACATGCGGTTCATCTTCGTGGACGAGACCGGCACGGGCGACTACGTGCTCAAGTACAGCTCCGAGTGATTCCGGCCCCTCGCTTCCACCCGGCCCGCGCGCCCCTGGGCGCCGCCGGCCGCGGCCTCCGCGTCGCCATCGTGATGCTCCTCGCGTTTCCGGTCATGGCGTCCGCCGGGGCACCGCGTGCGGGCGGACCGGCGTTTGCCGATCCCGATGGGCCGCGGGTGCCGTCCCGGGTGGTGGGCGGCCCGGGCGGCCGCGGCGGCGCCACCCCGCAGATCTACGAGTTGCGCCAGGGAGAGGGCGGCCTGCACACCATCGGCAGCGTCTGGATGCACATGGACAACACCAACTACTCGCCGGGCAACCCGTGGTGGCCCAGCGGGCTCAACTCCGATCCCGGTGGGCAGTGGCCGGGCAACTCCGGCGTGGAGTACATCCTGTGGAGCTCGCTGTGGGTTGCCGGCAAGGACCGCGACGGCGTGCGCCGGGTCAGCGAGTTCGACGAGATCCGCGGCGAAGCCGGCGACTTCGCCCGGACCCGGCACGCCTACGAGGGCATCCCCGCCGGGCTCCGGGGCCAGGATGACGACGTGGACGGGCGCACCGACGAGGACTTCCTCAACGGCAGGGACGACGACGGCGACGGGCGCATCGACGAGGACTACCAGGCCATCTCCCCGGACATGTTCGCCGCCGAGATGCTCGACTACACCCCCGAGGCCTTGGGCGACAGCTACGACGAGGCCCACGTGCCCCTGTACGTGAAGGTGCGGCGCACCTCCTTCGCCTGGAGCACCCCGGGGGGCAGCGACTTCGTGGGCATCCACTACGACATCACCAACGTCACGCGTGAAGTGCTGGGCGCGGGCAAGGATATCGACTCGGTGTACGTGGGCACATACTGGCGCCCCGGGACCGGCGCGCGCGACAACCCCAGCTTCACCCAGGACGACCTCGCCGGGTGGATGCAGGTGGCCGCCGACGGCCGCACGCAGGCCTCCGCGCTGCTGGACGACCCGCAGTGGCCGGAGCGCGCGTCGCGCGAGGACTCGGTTCTGCGCATCTTCTGGAACGCCGACAACGACGGGGACGAGGGCGTGGTGCGCGGCGCCGGCGCGATGCTCCTGCTGGGCGCCTCGCGCTTCCCGCGCCTGGGCTTCCGATCCGTGCTCACCCCCGATGACGTGGCGCGGGACGAGTACGGCAACGCGCCGCGCCACATGTCCGTGCACAGCTTCCGCCTGTTCCAGTCCTCGCTGCCCTACAGCCAGGGCGGGCGTCCGGTGACCGACCTGGAGCGCTACGACGCGATGGCGAACGCCTCCAAGAAGCGTCTCGAGTTCCCGGACCTGGACAACACCGGCGCCTACCGCGCGCTGTTCTCGGTGGGACCGTACGTGACCCTGCCCGCCGACAGCACCCTGGAGCTCGACGTGGCTTTCTGCGTGGGGCGCGCCGACTACGGGCCGCGCGGGCGGGACCTGGTGCCCACCACCCTGGAGGACCTCAACATATTCCAGTCCAAGTTCGGAAACCAGGTGCCGCAGGGGCTGCTGGGCTCCTGCCAGCAGGCGTGGCGCGCGTGGCGGGGGGTGCTGCGCCCCAACGCGAACTACCGGGCCGACACCGTGCCTCCCCGCGCCGGCGCGCACGCGTGCAATTCCCCCCGGGACATCCGTAACCCCGGCGACGGGGGCCGCGAGACCTGCATCATCGCCCCGCCCGGGCGCGCGCTGTCCTACAGCGACTGCAGCGACGAGGAGGGCAACCAGCGCGACGTCGGCGACCAGCACTGCACCTGGTTCGACCTCGACTGCGATCCCACCACCGGGGCGTGCGACATCGCGGGCGTGCCCCTGGTGGACCGCGTGAGCTGGATCGGGCAGGCGCCTCCGGTGCCACCCCGGGTGCGACTGGTGCCGGGCGACCACCGCATGACCGTGCTGTGGGACGACCAGGCCGAGCGCATCCCCGACCCGGGCACCGGGTTGCTGGACTTCCGGGGCTACCGCCTGTACCGGGCCGCCGGCTGGAAGCGCGATCCCGAGACCGGTCCCAACGGGCCCGCGATGGACCTGTGGGAACTGGTGGGGGATTGGGCCAAGCCGGTGGGCCGGGTGGCCTCCGGCACGCTGGACCAGGTGCGCGACGCCGCGGCGGTGCCGGACGGCCCCGCGGGCTGGGATTCCAGCGTCACCTGCCCGGACTTCCGCGGCGAGCCCTGCCACGTCCACAGGGTGGGCTACTACCGCTACGTGGATCCCCAGGTGATCGACGGGTTCCGCTACTTCTACGTGGTCACCGCCTACGACGAGAACACCAAGCCGACGGGCATCCGCACTTCGCCCCTGGACACCGTCGAGCAGCAGGAGACGGGGCGCGCGGCCATCGAGGAGAACGCGGTGGTGGCGCGCACCGACTGCGCCACCGACGCGCGCGGCGTGCGGGTGGTCCCCAATCCGTACCGCTTCCGGGCCGCCTGGGACCTGCGCGGAAGCTCCAATGATCCCACGGGGACGCACATCAACTTCAATCACATGCCCTGCGGGCGCTTCACGCTGCGCATCTTCACCATGGCCGGAGACCTGGTGCGCGAGTACCGCGAGGACGCCGCGCGAGGCGGCGGGACGGTGGAGTGGAACCTGGTGTCGCGCAACGGGCAGGACGTGAAGGGCGGCATTTACCTGTACACCGTCGAGTCGGCCGTGGGGCAGGCCGTGGGCCGGTTCGTGGTCATCCGCTAGGGCGGCGCCGTGTTTCGCGCCTTCGCGCTCTCCTCCGCGGCGGTGTCGGCGCTGTGCATCCTCGCCGGCGCGGCGTGCGCGCTGCGGCGCCGCGCGCGGGGGACCGAGCCCCGGGCATGGCCCGGCGTCACCTGTCTCAAGCCGGTGAAGGGCCTCGACCCCGGCGCCCGAGAGAACTTCGAAGCCCTCCTGGCCCAGGACTACCCCGGCCCGCTCGAGTTCCAGTTCGTGGTGGAGGCGGAGGGCGACGCCGCCCTGCCGCTGCTGCGCGAGCTGGCCGCGCGCGACCCGCGCGTGCGGGTGGTGGTGGCCGGCCTGGCCCGGGCGGGCTCGCAGAAGCTCCACAACCTGGCGGTGGCCGCGGGCGAGGTCCTTCCGGCTGCCGCTGCCGGAGCCGCCCCGGGCGGGATCGTCTCCACCGCGGCCGGTGGCGCTCCGGCCTCCACGCTTCCTCCGCTCCTGCCCCTGGTGTGCTCCTCGGACAGTGACGTGCGCCCCGGCCCCGGCGCGCTGCGCGCGCTGGTCCGCGACCTGCTGGCCTCCGGTGCCGCCGCCATGTGCGCACCGGTCTACTACGACGGCGCGCGCGACCTCGCGTCGCGCGCCTTCCAGGCCTTCGCCAACTCCGACCTGGACGGCATCCTGGCGGTGCAGGAGCGCATCGGCCGCGCGGACACGCTGATCGGCGGCATGTACGTGCTGGGCGCCGCGCGGCTGGCCGCGGCGGGCGGCTATGCATCGCTGGGCCCGCACATCAGCGACGACGGCGCGCTGGGCATGCGCCTCGCGCGCCTCGGGGGCCGCGTGCTGCAGGGGGGGGAGGCGGTGCGGATGTACCTGCCGCGCGCCCGCTGGCGGGAGTTCCTCTCCGCCGGACACCGCTGGTGGCTGATGATGCGGGTGGCCGCGCCCGGACGGTTCCTGCTGGCCGTGCTGCTGCTGGGGCCCGCGTATGGCATGGGGCTGTTCGTGCTGACCTGCGCCGCGCAGCCCGCGGCCGCATGGACCCCGTCCCGGGACCCGTGGGCCTGGCTGGCCGGCCCCGGCCTGGCGCTCCTGCACGTCGGCACCACCGCGCTGGTGGGCCGCCGCTGCGGCCCGCCGGGGCTCCGACTGGGGTACGCCTGGCTGCGCCCGCTGGTGGACGCGGCCAGCGTTCCGATGTGGTGGGCCGCGCTGGTCTGGCCCCGAATCCGCTGGCGCGGGCACCGCTATGTCGTTCGGGCCAATGGCTTTGCCGAGAGATTGGAAGATCCGGGGGGCGCCGACCCGCCTTGACAGGGGGGGGCCGGGCCGATACATTCGAACCCGAACCCGCATTCACGACCGCGGTCCGGCCCGTCGCCGAAGGTGGGGTTGAGGCCGCGATTTCTATGCCCGGGCGCCCCTGTGGCGCCCGGCAGCCTGCGGAACCAGAGCCGAAGACGGGGGGAGGGGTGTCCGCGAGGGCGCTTCGGCCCAGCCGGTTCCGCGCTTCCCGCACCCCGCACGGGGAAGGAGATCATCTCGATGGCAGTGAAGGTTGGAATCAACGGTTTCGG
Source organism: Candidatus Eisenbacteria bacterium (assembly GCA_016235265.1). NCBI lineage: Bacteria > Candidatus Eiseniibacteriota > Candidatus Eiseniibacteriota bacterium. Next base: position 25,137 of record JACRLI010000015.1, on the reverse strand, counting down.
CCGGATCGGTCGCCTGCTGCTGCGCGCCGGGCTCCAGGACAAGAACCTCGACTTCGTGGCCGTGAACGACCTCACCGACGCGAAGACGCTGGCGCACCTGTTCAAGTACGACAGCGTGCACGGCCCGCTGGGCCGCGACGTGCAGGTGGACGGCACCGACATCGTGGTGGACGGCCGCCGCATCAAGACGTTCATGGAGAAGGACCCCACCAAGCTGCCCTGGAAGGACCTCGGAGTGGACGTGGCGGTGGAGAGCACCGGCCGCTTCTCCGACCGGGAGAAGGCCGCGGTGCACCTGGCCGCCGGCGCGCGGAAGGTGCTGGTGTCCGCCCCCTCGAAGGGCGCCGACCTGACCTTCGTGTTCGGCGTGAACGACAAACTCTACGACAAGAACAAGCACACCGTGGTCTCCATCGGCTCGTGCACCACCAACTGCCTGGCGCCGGTGGCCCGGGTGCTGCACGACACCTGCGGCATCGTGCGCGGCATGATGACCACGGTGCACGCCTACACCAACGACCAGGTGACCCAGGACGGCCCGCACAAGGACCTTCGGCGCGCCCGCGCAGCCAGCGAGTCCATGGTGCCCACCTCCACCGGCGCGGCCAAGGCCATCGGCCTGGTGATCCCGGATCTGGACGGCAAGTTCAGCGGCGTGGCGGTGCGCGTGCCGGTGATTGACGGTTCCCTGGTGGACCTGACGGTGGAAGTCTCGAGGCCCACCGACAAGGAGAAGATCAACGCCGCCATGAAGGCCGCGGCCGAGGGCCCGATGAAGGGCATCCTCCAGTACACCGAGGACCCCATCGTGTCCGTGGACATCATCGGAAACCCGCACTCGTCCATCTTCGACGCGCAGCTCACCAACGTGATGGGCGGCAACCTGGTGAAGCTGTTCTCGTGGTACGACAACGAGTGGGGCTTCAGCTGCCGCATGGTGGACGCGCTCAAGCTGATCGGAGCCTGACCGTGAACAAGCTCGGCGTCCGCGACCTGGACGTGAAGGGCCGGCGCGTGCTGGTCCGGGTGGACTTCAACGTGCCCCTGGACGGCGCCCGGGTGACCGACGACACGCGGCTGGTGGCGTCGCTGCCCACCATCCGCTACCTCATCGAGAAGGGCGCCCGGGTGATCCTGATGTCCCACCTGGGACGGCCCAAGGGCGCGCCCAACCCCAAGTACGGCATGGCTCCCGTGGCCGCGCGCCTGGGCGAGCTGCTGCGCATGCCGGTGAAGCTGGCGCCCGATTGCGTCGGCGACGCCACCCGCGCCCTGGCCCTGGCCCTGGCAGACGGCCAGGTGCTGCTGCTGGAGAACCTGCGCTTCCACGCCGAGGAGGAGGCCAACGACGCAGCCTTCGCGACGCGGCTCGCCGAACTGGGCGAGGTGTACGTGAACGACGCGTTCGGCAGCGCGCACCGCGCGCACGCCTCCACCGAGGCGGTGGCGAAGCTGCTGCCGCAGGCCGCTTCCGGCTTCCTTATGCAGAAGGAGCTGGACTACCTCGGCCGCGCGCTGGCCGAGCCGAAGCGGCCGTTCGTGGCGGTGCTGGGCGGCTCCAAGATCTCCGGGAAGATCGACGTCATCGAGAACCTGATGGGCAAGGTGGACTCCCTGCTGGTCGGGGGCGCGATGATGTTCACGTTCTACAAGGCCCGCGGAATGGAGACCGGCCGGAGCCTGGTGGAGGCCGACCGCGTGGAGATGGCGGCGAAGATCCTCGCGGCGGCGAAGTCGCGCGGCGTGGACCTGGTGCTGCCCACCGACGTGCTGGTGGGCTCCTCCGCGGAGAAGTCCGACGGCAGCGAGAAGGCCGTCGCGGCCGACCAGATCCCCGCGGAGGGCGTGGGCCTGGACATCGGCCCGGACAGCGCCCAGGAGTATGCCCGTCGCATCCAGGGAGCCAGGACCGTGGTGTGGAACGGGCCCATGGGGGTGTTCGAGGTGCCGGAGTTCTCGCATGGCACCCTGGCGGTGGCGCAGGCCATGGCCGAGGCCACCGCGAAGGGCGCGACCACCGTGGTGGGCGGGGGCGACTCCGCGGCCGCGGTGAACCAGCTGGGGCTGGAGGCGCGCATGTCGCACGTCTCCACCGGCGGGGGCGCCTCGCTCGAGTTCCTCGAAGGCAAGGCCCTGCCCGGCGTGGCCGCGCTCACGGACAAGTCCTAAAGATGCGCGCCCCGCTGATTGCAGGCAACTGGAAGATGCATCACGGCCCGCGCGCGGCCGAGAGCTTCGTGCGCGCCTTCCTGGAGGGCTTCCACGCCGTGCCCCCCGCCGTGGAGGTGCTGCTGGTGCCGCCGTTCGCCTCGCTGGCGGCAGTGCACACCGGGCTGCTGGGGCGCCCCGTGGCGGTGGGCGCCCAGCTGTGCCACTGGGAGACCCGGGGCGCGTTCACCGGCGAGGTGTCCACCGAGATGCTGGCCGAATGCGGCTGCGCCTACGTGCTGGTGGCGCACAGCGAGCGGCGGCAGTTCTTCGGCGAGACCGACGAGACCGCGCGGAAGCGCGTGGTGGCTGCGAAGCGCGCGGGCCTCAAGCCCATCCTGTGCGTGGGCGAGATGCTGGCCGAGCGCGACGGCGGGCAGACCGAGGCGGTGCTGGAGCGCCAGCTCGACGGCGCGCTGCTGGGTCTGGATGCCGGCGAGCTGGAGGGCCTGGTGATCGCCTACGAGCCGGTGTGGGCCATCGGCACCGGCCGCACCGCCACCACAGGGCAGGCGCAGGAGACCCACAAGTTCATCCGCGGCTGGCTCAAGGCCCGCTTCGACGCCCGTTTTGCCGAGGCCACCCGGATCCAGTACGGCGGCAGCGTGAAGCCGGACAACGCCCGGGCCCTGTTGGGCCAGCCTGACGTTGACGGCGCGCTGGTGGGTGGCGCGAGCCTGGACGCGGCATCGTTCCTGGCCATCGCGGCGGCCGCAGGGTAGGGGAGCGGGGCCGCCTCCAGGGTACACTCGGTTCGCCGGCGCCCCCGCCGGGCCCGGTGGGCGCCCGGTCGAAGCCTCGACGGGCTCGGTCATCGCCCGGTCGTCGCCCTTGACCCGCCCGGCCCGGGGTGCTATCGTTACCGTTTTGGAAAGCCTTGATTCACAACGATTTCAGCGGGGAACCCATGTACGTCCTGATCCTGTTGGTCCACATCCTGGTGTGCTTCGGCCTGATGGTGTCCATCCTGCTCCAGTCGGGCAAGGGTGGCAGCCTGGCCGGCGCCTTCGGCGCAGGCGGCGGCAGCCAGACGCTTTTCGGCAGCCGTGGCGCCTCCACGTTCCTCACCCGGGCGACGCAGTACCTGGGGATCACGTTCTTCGTGACGTCGGTCGTGCTGGCGCTGCTCTCGCGCGGCGCGGCGGTCCAGCCGAAGAGCCTGATCAAGCAGGATACCCAGCGCCGCGGCCGTCCCGCCGCGACGGCCCCCGCGCCCGCGCGCCAGGCCCCGACGCAGGCGCCCGCGACTCCCGCGCCCGTCACGCCCGCGCCGACGGGCAAGTAGGCGCGCGCTCCGGTTTCTGCCGGGATGGTGAAATTTGGTAGACACGCACGTTTGAGGGGCGTGTGGGGAAACCCGTGCGGGTTCAAATCCCGCTCCCGGCACCAATCCCCCGTCCGCGAGGGACGGGCACTCGACGACGGCGGAGCCGCGGATGACGCGCTCCGCCGCGTTGCATTTCCCGGTGCGGCTCCGCGCACTGAAAGCCGCGCCCGTGAACTCCGGGCCCCGCGCACTGAAAGCCGCGCCTTGAGCTCCGGACCCTGCGCACTGAAAGCCGCGCCGTGAGCTCCGATTCCCGCGCCATGAGCCTCACTCCATGATCTCCGTGCCGCCGGACCTGTTTCCCGCCTGGGACGACTCGCTCTTCGTGCTGCTGAACAACCGCGCGCATGCTCCGTGGCTGGACGCCGTCATGCGCGGGCTCACCGACACCTCGAGCTTCCGGCCGCTGATGTACGGCCTGGCGCTGCTTCCAGTGCTGCTGCTCCGCGGGCGCGCGCGCGTGACCTGGCTTGTGGCGTGGATCTCCGTGGCGCTGGGCGACCTGTGCGTCCACCACGTGCTCAAGCCCTGGCTGCACCGGCCGCGTCCGCTGGATGCGGGCCTGCCGGTGCGGGCGCTCACCGCGCTGCGCCATACGTTCGGGTTTCCCTCCGCGCACGCCGCCAACTTCGCCGCGCTGGCCGGTGCGTTCGCGGCCCGGCGCTCGCGCCTTGCGGTTCCGGCCGCGGCGCTGGCGCTGATCGTGGGCTATTCGCGCGTGTATGTCGGGGTGCACCGGCCGCTGGACGTGCTCGGCGGGTGGATGGTCGGGGCCCTGGTGGGTGTGGCGGTGGCGGCCGCGTGGACTACGTGCGTGGGCGTCCTGGAGCGCCGTCGTTGAGACCCGAAGGAATCTCTTGACATCCAGTACTGTGTGGCATACAGTGTATACGACACGATGTATGTCACAGGGGGTGCTGATGTGAGTACGGACCTTTTCGAAAACCTGCGCCTGGAACTCCGCCGGGGCTGTCTCGTGGTTGCAGTGCTATCTTGCTTGCGCGCAGAGCGTTACGGGTATGCCCTGCGCAAGGCGCTGGCCGACCACGGGATGGCCATCGAGGAGAACACCCTCTACCCGCTGCTCCGCCGGCTGGAGTCCCAGGGGCTCCTGCTCAGCGAGTGGCGGGAGGAGGACAAGCGGAATAAGCGATTCTACCGCGTCTCCCCGGACGGGCAGCAGATCCTGGCCCTCCTGGCGGTGGAGTGGCGGAGCCTGAACGCATCCCTGGACCGGATCCTGTAGGAGACAGTCATGGAACTCATCGAGCGCTATCTGCAGGCAGTCGAGATCTGGCTGCCGCGATCCCAGCGGCGGGACATCATTCGCGAGCTCTCCGACAACATCCACTCCCAGGTGGAGGAGCGGGAGGAGGAACGCGGCCGGCCCCTGACGGAGGCCGACCAGGCGGAACTGCTCCGTCAGATCGGGCCGCCCATCCTGCTCGCCTCGTGATACCGGCCCGCGCCGCCCCTGATCGGCCCCGTGCTGCTGCCGTTCTTCTGGCTGGCGGTCCAGGTGGCGATGGTGATCTGCGGCGTGGGCTACGTCGCGCGGTCCGCGGCCATGCTGGCCACCGGAGCGGGGACGATCGCCGCATTCGAGTCCTTCACCGGCTTCATCGGCTCCGCGGTCGGGGTCTTCGGGGTCGTGACCCTGGCCTTTGCGCTCGCCGATCTGTGGCTGGCGCGCTCCGGCAGGTTCGACCGCTGGCGCGAGAGCTGGGATCCGCGCCGGCTGCCGCGTGCCCGACGGGCCCGCGGCACGAAGTCCCTCGCCGGATCGGTGTCTGGGCTGCTGGTGAGCTCCATCTTCAGCGCCTGGTGGCTGCTTGGCCTCAAGGCGCCCGTGCTGGTGCTCGGGCCCGCCGCGGCCCTGTTCACCTGGGGCCCGGTGTGGGAGCGGCTCTATCCGATGATCGTGGTGGTCGCGATCGGTCGCGTCCTCAGCGACTGGGTGATGCTGGTGCGCCCGCTGGCGGCGCCGTTCCGGTTGGTGGCGCGGCTGTTGTTCAGCGGCGGCGAGCTGGCGATCTGCTACCTGCTGTTCCGCGCCCGAGACCTGGTCGTCGTGGTGGACGGCCTCACGCACCCCGCGCCGTACCAGGAGGTGGCCGCCCTGTTCAACGCGGCCTGTTCGCTGGGGCTCATGGTCGGGGTGGTGATCGGCGGGTCGGTGCTGGCCTGGCGCTGCGGGAAGGATGTCGTGGAATTGGTGCGCGGCAGCGGAGAGACGGGTGCCGGAGGTTCCGGGCCGCGCTGAGGGCGTTGGTGTTTCCCCCCCCGCCGGCCGATAATGAAAATGGGGGGAATTGCCGATGAATGCCGGCCGCCGCTTGCGACCCGACCTGCCGTTCTCGCACCCCGCCGTCCTTCTCTCGGGCGGCGGCGCCCTGGGCGCGTACCAGGTGGGCGTCCTGAAAGTCCTGCGGCGGCTGGGACTCAAGCCGGCCATCGTCAGCGGCGTCTCGGTGGGGGCCATGAACGCGGTGGCGTGGGTGGCGCAGGGCCTTTCGACCGACCAGCTCGAGCGCACCTGGCTCCACATGGGCCCCTCCAGCATGGGCTTCCGCTGGACCACCCTGATCATGCGCGTCGCGGGGCTGTTCCTGGCCGCCCTGGCGTGCATGGAAGTGGTGCTCACCCTGTTCGGCTCGCCCAACACCGGGCTGGCCCGCGTGATCTTCCGCCGCGATTCCCTTCCTGCCACGCACTCGTGGGTCCTCGATTCCCTGGCCTGGATGATCGTGGGCGCGGCCGGCATGGCCGGAGCCCTGCTGGCGTCGCGCGCCGAGCTGGGGATGGCGAACGCCTCCGCCGCGGGCGATCCGGAGCGCTGGCAGCGCTGGTTCGGCCGCGCGCTGGCCCTGGCGGTGGCGGTCCACCTGCTCACGTGGGCGCTTGCGTGGCCGTGGCCGCACCGGTTCAGTGCCACCGTGCTGGTGGTGGCCGGGGCCGCCTGGTGGGCCAACCGCCAGGGCAGCTCGGGCCACTGGATCCGCAGGCTGCTCGCCGGGCTGCTTCCGGAGAGCGGCGGCCGCGGTCTGTGGCGCGGCCTCTCGCGCCGCCGGGTGCTGGAGAGCCTGATCGCGGAAGGCGACCGCGACCGCCTGGTGTCTTCGGACGTGCGCCTGCTGATGACCGCGGTGGCCGTGGACACCGGCCGGATGTGCCATTTCATCAACTGGGAGCCCCCGAACGACGTCTTCCGCGAATCCATCCACGCCGCACTCGGCGAGCTGATGGTGCTGCGCGGGCCCGAGGAAGTGGTGGAGGCGGCCGCGGCGTCCTCGGCCATTCCCATCGTGTTCCAGCCGGGCCGGGTGCGCGGGCGCGAGTTCGTGGACGCCGGCATGCTCTCCAGCCAGGTGGTGCGGGCCACGGTGGCCGCCGGCGCGGACGCGCTGCTGGTGGTGGTGATGTCGCCCGCCGTGTGTCCGCATCCGGTGAACGGGGAGATGCACCTGCTGGAGCTGGGCGCGCGCCTGATCGAGCTGGGCACCTGGCGCGACCTGCGCAGCGAGCTGGGCGGCCTGCCGGCGCCGTGGACCCGCGAGGGCCGGCCGGCACGGGTGTGCCTGGTCGAGCCGGATTCCCGGCTTCCGGGTGGGTTCATGCGGGTCGAGCCGCACGAGTCCGCGGAGCTGCGGCGGCGCGGGGAGGAGGATGCGTGGAGGGCGCTGGAGGGCGCGGGGTGGTTGTGCGATGAAGACGCCTAGGCCGAGCGCATGCGCGGAAGCAGGGTCATCCTCCGGGTGCTAGGCTCTCCCCAGGCCCACGGCGGCGGGATGGTCCCGGCGCCTCGGGCTGCCGGGAGGCGCCACAACGATGGGCTCCGAAGCTGTCCACAAGTATGAAGTCGGGATCGCCTGGGAGGGCAACCGGGGCACCGGCACCTCCGCCTACACGGCCTATGACCGCAGCTTTCGCGTGGCGGTCGCCGGCAAGCCCGACCTGGCGGGCACGGCCGATCCCGCGTTTCGCGGCGACCCCGCAGTCCACAACCCCGAGGAACTGCTGGTGGCCGCGGTGGCTTCCTGCCACATGCTCTTCTATCTCTCGCTGTGCGCGCGGGCCGGGATCGCGGTGCTGGAGTACTCCGACGCGGCGCAGGGCACGATGCAGGAGCGGGCGGCCGGCGGGGGACAGTTCACCGGGATCACCTTGCGCCCGCGCGTGACCGTGGCCGCCGGAACCGATCTCGAGACGGCGGAGGCGCTGCACGTCCGCGCGAACGAACTGTGCTTCATCGCGAACTCGTGCAATTTCCCGATCCGGCATCACTCCGAAGTGCGAGTGGCATGATCGGAAGCGCGGGCGACGTGGAGTGCGACGCCCGGCTCGCGTCGGCCTCCCCTCGTGGCGTGGATTGAGTCGTGCGCTCTCACGGCTTCCGCGCGCGGAAGAGGATGTTGCGGGCCAGACCGCGTCCCAGCGGCGCGGGGCAGAGGGCTTCCAGGGCGCCGGAAAGCCCCGCCGGAGGAAACGCCCAGCCGCCCCACAGGGCGTAGAAATTGTAGAAACGGTGGGGGAGAAGTACAAATCCGGTGCCCTGCAGCGACCGTTCCAGGCAGGCGGCGGAGTGAAGCTGGATGCCGGCCGCTCCGTCCGCGGTCCCCGCCGAGATGGGCCCCAGCGGACGGCTCGCGCGCCGCAGCATCCCCGACCGGTTGGTGCACGTGGCCAGGAGGTGCCCGCCCGGGCGAAGGGCGAGGAAGGCCTCGCGGAAGAACTCCCCGGGCTCCTCGAGGTAGCCAAGCAGCGAAACGGCGAGGATGCCGTCGAGGCTGCGAGAACGGAGGGGAAGGCGAAGGGCGTCGGCCACGGCGAGGGGCAGGCCCTGCGCGGCCCGGATCCGGGTGGCCCGCAGCAACCGCAGGTCAATGTCCAGTCCCACCACCCGCCGGCCCGAGCGCAGGAGCTCGATCGCGAGATGTCCCGTCGCGCAACCCACGTCGGCCCAAATCTCGCCCGGCCTGCTGTGCTCAAGGCAGGCGTCCCGCGCCAGCGCGAGGCCGCGGCGGAAGAGCTGCGAGCGGGCGTCCGCGGGCCCGTCGTGGATGCGGTTCCATTCTTCGGGATCGAGGCGGGGCCCCGGCATCTGCGCTCTCCTTAGGGCGGGTGACCGGGGGAGTGTGCGACGGTTCCACGCGCGGCTCAACAGGGGATTCGGGGGCCTGGGCGCAACGGGCCCGCCAGCCGACCGCGGCCCGGAAAAGGCCCGCCCGGGAGCCCCCGGAGAGCCCTGCGAAAAAGACTACCCTTTGAGCGGCCGGTGCCCCATACTCATGGCGTCTTCGGTTGCCTGTGGATGTGCGCCAGCGTTCAGATCCGCCAGAGACTTTCCTGGCGGATTTTTTTGTTGGCCAGACCCGCGGGTGTATCGAAGTCCGGTCACGTTGACCGGACGTTGCCGCGGCGTGAAGCGCGGAGAGCATGGGTCTTCGGACCCGGATTCAACAGGAGTTGCAAGTGGCTAAGGGCACCGTCAAGTGGTTCAACGAAGCGAAGGGTTTTGGTTTCATCTCCCAGGAGAACGGCGAAGACGTGTTCGTGCATTTCTCCGCCATCGCCGGCGAAGGCTTCAAGACCCTCGCCGAGGGTGACGCGCTGGAATTCGACGTGACGCAGGGCCCCAAGGGGCTGCAGGCGGCGAACGTCCGCAAGATCTAGCCCGTCCGACGGCCCCCGGGCCGTTTGACCCAGCTGCTCCAGCCTCCCGCGCCGGTCCACATGCACACGGCGCGGGAGGCATGGAGATTCCCCGCACCTTCCTCCATTCGTTGGTTTCCCCCTCCGAAGACAATGCATTCCCACCAACCCGGCGCATCGCGCTGAGGCAACCCGGAAGACCGTTCCGATCCACACGGACACCGTCCCGGGCGGGTCACCCGCATGGTTGCGCCGGGATCATCCCCTCAGCACATCCTGCTGCGCACAATGACCTGGAAACCGGCACGGGGATTGCTCTAGAACCATGTAGCTCTCACCCGTGAGCAGTGCCCCCTCGAAAGGAGCGCAGGATGAACATGAATCGCAACCTTGCCCGACACCTCTCGACGTCGTTGCTGGCCGGGCTGCTTTTCGTCTCCGCGGCCTCGGCCCAGTCCTTCGGGCAGTTCGGCGTGCTGACCGGGATTCACCCGGGACGGATGGACCTGGGAGCCTACTTCGGCGGCAGCGGTGGCGACATGGTGCCCACCTTCGAGCTGCGCGGAGACCTCTCCTCGGGCGGATCGCTGGGCCTTCAGGCCACCGTGGAGCACCGGGTGTTCGGGGCGCAGCTGGACCTGCGCCGCGCCCTGGTGAACACCGGGGGCAGCCTGGCGCTCGACCTGGGCGGCCAGGTCGCCGGCGGGTTCGCCACCGGGCGCGGCAGCTCCAGGGTGTTCGTGCAGATCGTGCCCGGCGCCAGCGGGGAATGGCGCGTGGGCGGCCGGCAGACGGCCGGTTTGTGGACCGGGGTGGGCCTGAGGCTGACTTCTCCCACCGGCTCCTCCGGCGCGGCGGACGGTGTGTTCCGTTTCGGAGGCCGCTTCGGATTCACCCCGGAGGTCGGCATGGCCGCGGACTTCGAGAACGTGGGCGGGCGCGACCGTCTGATGCTCGGGGTGGATTATCGGTTCGGGGGAAGCGGGATGCGGGGGTTGCGGCGGTCGAGGTAAGCGGTCCGATCCGGTCCCCACCGCAAGGGGAGGGCGCCGCGGACGAAAGCCCGCGGCGCCCTTCGTGCTCACTCCTGGAATCGGTCGGAGAAGTCCGTCTTGGGGAAGCTCCACACCTTGATGTTGTCCATGATCCAGTGGTCGCCTTCCCAGGGATGCCGGTCCCAGTCTCCGCCGGTGATGCGGCTCCCCAGCCGGAGCACCGCGGCCGGGCTCCAGTCTGTCACGCTCCCGATCCAGGTCGAAGTTGATCCGACCGGGCTCCCGTTGTGGTAGAGCTTCACCCGGTTGGCCGGGATCGGCTGGGTACCGTCCCAGGTGAAGGCCACGTGGAACGGCTCGAGGGTCGTCCAGCTGGGCGTGACCGACGGCCTGAGGCTCACCTGCGTGTAGGCGACCACGTACTGGAGCTCCTGCCAGTCGTTGTACTGCATGCCGATGTCGTACATCGCCCCCGGCACGCCGTAGTACATGGTCTCCACGATGTGCCCGACCTGCCAGTTGCTCCAGTCGGGCCAGTACCAGAACTCGATGCAGCCCTTCCGCCCCAGATTCAGGCCGGGGAAGTCGATGAAGTTGCCAGGCACGTTGTGGTTCCCGGTCCGCGGCAGCGCCTTGAAGCCGCTGCCGTGCTTGCAGGGCAGGTAGGTCACACTCCCGGTGATGATTCCGTTGGGCCCCACCACGCTGTGCTGCACCTCGTGCTGCGACCCCAGCTTGTTCCACAGCAGCAGTCCGCGCAGCTGGCGCATGTCAATGCTGACGAAATTCGCCCAGCTGCCGCGTCCCTTGCCTGCCTTGCTGCTCTCGGCCACGATGTCCACGGACTCGCCATCGGCCCACGCGCCCTCATGGCGGACCACCGCGCCCGACGCGTCCAGCTCCGAGACGTCCGCCTGGGCGCCGATCAGCAGCGTCGGCTCGTTCTCGAGGTCGTTCGCGGCGAGGTCGATCCGGTAGGTGTGCTGCGTGACCGCGGGGGAGTGGGTCTGTGAGTATGGGAAGTGGCCGATCCGCGGATTGCCGGCCGGGTTCAGGGGCATGTCCCCGATGGCAGCCGCCACCGCCAGGTGCGTCGCGTTCAGCACCCACGTTGGCTGGGTCGCGTATTGGACGCAAAGCTCGCCCTGGTCCAGCCAGACGTGGACCGCGCCCATCTCGATGGTCCGGCCGGCGATGAGGAGGGCCGTCACACTGGGGATGCCGGCGGGGGCGGACATCGGGCCCGATGGTGTGATCTGGACAGCACGGGAACCGTCGCCGGCGGTGGTGCCCGAGAGCCGATCGGTCTTCCCGCAACCCGAGGCGAGCAACGAGAGGGCGATGAGGCAGGCGGCAAGCGGCGTGAAGCGTTTCACGACAGAACCTCCCCCGGGCACTAGCCCGGCCCCGGCCGGGAGAGGGTCCCGGTCGGGAAATGGCGTTCGCGTGCTGGGGATGCACCTGCCGGGAGTGACCCCCGGGAGCCCGTCGCGATGGGGGCGGGCGTCGAAGCCGTGGGTTCTCCCGCAACTGTCCTACCATTCTAGTTGCGATGCAAGAATCAAATAGCGCAAGCTGGTGCCGGGGTCTTTCGGGTTTCCTGGGATGGAAGGGCACCGAGTTTAGGAGGATAATGGACTCGGAGGTAATCCGTGGGACAACGCGTGTTCCGTCGGGAGTTCAAGCCTGAGGCGGTTCGGCTGGTTTTGGAGCGGGGCGTGAAGGTGAGTCAGGCGGCCCGGCGTTGTGACGCAGGCATCCTGTCCCTACGCGGTGTTTTCGCAAGACCTCCAGAGGGGTCTGCGGTTACCACTCGCTTCTTCTGTATGCTGCTGGCCGGTCTGGTGTGCCTGGCGCTCACAGCCCGGACCCTGCTTGCGGCTGACGGCAGTTGGTCGCTTCTCGTACCAGACGGATCGGGTCCGCAAGCCAGGCAGGGGGCAAGCGCAGTTTACGACTCGGTCACGAAGCAGGTTCTTGTCTTCGGTGGAGCTGACGCGTATCTCTTCACGATGCTCTACAATGATGTCTGGGCCCTCCGCCTCTCCGGACCAGGGGCTCCAGCTTGGCGCCAAGTCGTCGCGACCGGCACCGTGCCTGCCGCGCGGTCCTACCACGCCGCCATCTGGGACCCGAAACGGCGACGGATGATTGTCTCTGGCGGGCGGCTAATTAACCAACCACAGTTGGATTGTTGGTCGTTGTCCCTCGATGACAGCACCTGGACCCAGCTGCAGCCGTCGATGGATCCTGGCGAGCGGGCCGAGCATGTGGCCATCTACGATCCTGTCCACGACTGGATGGTGATCCACGGCGGCACGAACCCGCCCGACTACCGAAGCCGACTGGACGATGCATGGGCAGTGGACCTTTCGACTCTCAGTGGGAGGATGTTGAGTTCGGGAGGACCTTCCTCCGGACTCCAGACTCGCAGCCACACTGCCATTTACGATCCCATTCGGCAGCGCCTCGTCGCATTCGGCGGGTCGCTGGGAGGGCAGGTGTGGCAAACCCCGGTGCGGGATACGCTCGACTGGTCGCAACTTCTGACCAGCGGGACGGCACCAGGGTACCCTACGATGGCATCCTCTGCGTACGATCCAATTCGCGACCGAATTCTGATCTTCGGCGGCTACAAGAGCGGAGTTCAAACGAATGACATTTGGGCCCTGCCACTGGGTCATGTGCCGAACTGGAGTCTCCTGGCGCCAAGAGGGATCCGGCCGGAGCCCCGTGCTGCGACGGCCATGGTCTACATTCGCGGCACGGATGAGCTTGTCGTCTACGGCGGCGGGTTTGCTTTCGGTCTTCAAGCAAGTTACGGAGATACGTGGAGGTTGTCCCTGGCCGAGCCGACCGCGGTCATCATGGCAAACCTCATTGCTTCGACGACGGATGGGGGAATCCGGCTCGGTTGGTCGGCATTCCTGGACGGCCCTGCCACATTCGAGGTTCTTCGCTCTGGTTCCCCCGGAGGCCAATACGAGTCCGTGGGCGGAGAGATCGCGGCTGAGCCCGGGCGCTCGGAGTACTCCGTCACTGATCGATCGGTCGTTCCGGGGAAAACGTATTTCTACAAGATTGTGGGGCGCCAAGGCGGATCCCGCTACTTCGCGGGGCCGGTCAAGGTCGAGGTGCCCCCGCTGAGTTCGGGCCTGCGTCCGGCGAATCCAAACCCCATGAGGACGTCCACAGAAGTTGCTTTTGACCTTGCTCGCTCGGGCCCCATGGACCTCGCCATCTACAACCTCGCGGGTCAGCGACTTCGAACACTCCTCAGGGGTCCATCCGGCGCCGGCCGGGGATCGGTGATTTGGGATGGCCACGATGAAGCTGGGCGGGCCCTGCCAGGAGGATTGTACTTCGCCAGGCTGGTGGGTGGAGCCAGGAGTTACAGCCAGAGGATTGTGTTGATCCACTGACCCTCAGCAGTCCTTTCTGACGTGACCATTCCTGGTTTGACGGGCCTCCTGCGCATGCCGGACCTCTGACCTACTGAATCGAGGTGAAGCTCATGCTAGCTAAACACGCAAGGTGCGGCAGCACGATCGCCTGGCTTGCGGCCCTGGCATGTGCAATCATTGCACCCTCCCAGCAGTCCTGCCTCGCCGCTATCGGGTTCTGGGCGCAACTCCTGCCCGAGGGAGCGGGCCCTTCGCCGCGCTACTACGCGACCATGGTGTTCGACCCAGTTCAGAACCAGGCCATTCTCTTCGGTGGGACAGACCTCGGCTCGTTCAACGACGTATGGATCCTGACCCCGGGAGGGACCGGCGGTCCACGCTGGCGGCTGGTTCAAACCAGCGGCACTCCGCCACTTGCCCGCGAAGGCCACGCCGCGATCTGGGATCCCGTTCGACGTCGCATGATCGTCTCGGGCGGCCACTCCCTGGTCTATGAGTCTCCAGCCGGCGTGTGGGCCTATTCTGTGGATGACAGCACCTGGCACACGATTCTTCCGTCCGGAACTCCATTACCTGCCCGTGCGTACCATGTCGCGATTTATGATCCCGAGCACGACTGGATGGTGGTCCAAGGGGGGAAGTCCCCCCCGGACTTTAGAAGCCCGCTAAAGGACGCTTGGGCGCTCGATCTGCGAACGCTCAGCGGCAGGAAGCTGTCGTTCTCCGGTGTATCGACGTCGCTGCTGCCCGCGTCGCATCACGCCTGCATCCACGACCCGGCCGGGCACCGCCTCGTGATGTTCGGCGGGTACCTGGGCCAGGACACGTGGCAGAGCCCCGTCGGGGATACCCTGCACTGGACCCGGATGGACAGCGTGGGACGCGCTCCAGCGTCTTCTAACGGGATCGGGGCAGCTTACGATCCGCTCCGCGCCAGGATCGTGACGTTCGGGGGGGGTATGCCAGCGTCTGGGCCAGTTACCGACAGCAGTTGGACGCTCGACTTGGCGCCCGGGGGAGTATGGTGCGGCCTGGCTGCAGGGCCACCCCTGCCCACACCGCGCTGGCTCCACTCCATGGTCTGGGACAGCGTGAGTGGCCGGGTCTTGATGTGCTGCGGCGTCACGAGCGCGTGGGCTCCGTTCAGCGACACGTGGGCTCTGTCGTTTGGTGAGCCCACGGGGATCAGCGTCGGCGGGCTGACGGCTTCAACTGGGAGCGGCTTCGTCCGGCTTGAGTGGTCGGCGTATCTCGAAGGTTCACCGGACTTCCGTGTGATGCGGGGGGTTGGCGCAGACGGACCGTACGAGCTCGTCCGCGGCGAGCCGGCTGCACGAGGCGGGAACTCGGATTACGTCTTCGTCGATCGAACGGTACAACCCGGGGCGCTCTACTTCTACAAGGTGGGCTACCGGGCGGACGGCCGCTGGGAGTATTCCGGACCGGTGCGGATAGTGACCCCGGCGGCGGCGTTCTCCCTTGGGAGGGCGCGGCCGAACCCCATGTTCGGTTCGACGGAGTTGGCCTACGAATTCGTTCGGTCAGGCGAGGGCGACCTGTCCATCTACGACCTCGTGGGGCAGCGCGTGCGCACGCTCTTGAGCGGGAGCACGCCGGCTGGCCGAGGGATCGCCACGTGGGACGGACGGGACCAGGCCGGTCGGCGGCTCCCAGCGGGGATCTACTTCGCCCGGCTGACATTTGGTCTTGCTGCGCAGGGTCAGCGAATCCTCCTGATGCGTTGATACTATCGAGTGTGGAGTCACAAGCGGACAGTCAGGGTAGCCCGAAACCCCGCCGCCTCCGCGACATGCTCGGCGCGCACTTCCTCGCAGGCGGCGAGATCGGCGACGGTCCGCGCCGTCCGCAGCAGCCGGTGATACCCGCGCGCCGAGAGCTTCAGCTTCTCCGCGCAGCGCGCCGCCAGTTCCATCGCTGATTCATCGAACTGCCCGCGCGCGAGCAACGGCTCGGGTCGGATTTCGGCGTTGGTCCGCGCCGAGCAGCCGCGCCAGCGCGCCCACTGTGCCTTTCGCGCACCCTCGACGCGCGTCCTCACGCACTCGCTTGCCTCGCCGGGCTCCCGCGCCAGCATCTCCCGCAACGGCACGGAGGGCACCGGCACCTCCATATCAATCCGGTCCAGGATCGGCCCCGAGATGCTCGCGCGGTAGCGCTCGACATCGAGAGGGGTGCACTTGCACGGCTTGTCCGGGTTGCCGAAGTTGCCGCAGCGGCACGGATTCGTCGCCCCCACGAGCATGAACCTCGCGGGGAACTCCACGCTGGACGCCACCCGCGAGATCACCACGCGCCCCTCCTCCAGCGGCTGGCGCAGCAACTGCAGCGTGTGCGCGGGGAACTCCGCCAGTTCGTCCAGGAACAGCACCCCCAGGTGCGCGAGTGTGATCTCGCCGGGGCGCGGGCCGCGCCCGCCGCCCACCAGGCCGGCGCCGCTCACGGTGTGGTGCGGCGCACGGAAGGGGCGGGCGGACACGAGCCCGGTGCCGGAAGACAACAGTCCGGCCACGCTGCGGATGCGCGTCACTTCCAGCGCTTCGGCGGGGGAGAGTGCAGGGAGGATTCCCGGCAGGCATCGCGCCAGCAGGGTCTTGCCCGCCCCGGGAGGGCCGGTGAAGAGCAGGTTGTGCCCCCCGGCGGCCGCTACTTCGAGCGCCCGGCGGGCGTGGAACTGTCCGCGCACTTCGGCCATGTCGGGAGCCGCAATCGCCCCGGGTGCCGCCGCGGCGGCAGCGCATGCGCGTCCCACCGTCCGTGTCCCGGCGAGCACCTCCACGGCTTCCATCAGCGTGTCCACGCCGTAGACCGCGGCACCGGGTATGAGCGCCGCCTCCGCCGCGCTGGCGCGCGGCAGCAGCAGCGCGCGCGCCATTGGCGCCTCGCACGGCAGCGGGTCCCCCGTGGAGCCGCGGCCATTCGCGTGCGCCGCCCCGCCCGCAGCCTGGGCCAGCGCGATCGCCCCCCGCAAGGGCCGCAGCGATCCGTCCAGCGACAACTCCCCCAGCACCACGAAGCCGTCCGCCGCGTTCGAGGGCAGCTGACCGCTGGCCGCAAGAATGCCGAGCGCGATGGGCAGGTCGAACGCCGAGCCTTCCTTGCGCAGGTCCGCGGGGGCCAGGTTCACGGTGATGCGGCGCAGTGGGAATTCCAGGCCGCTGTTGCGCAGCGCGGAGATCACGCGCTCGCGGCTTTCGCGGACGGTCATGTCAGGCAGGCCCACGGTGGAGAAGCCGGCGAGCCCTGGACCCACGTCGGCTTCCACCAGCACGGGATACGCCTCGAGCCCATGGAGGGCGGCGCTCCAGATCCGGGACAGCATGATTGGGATTCCTGCGGGGAGGAGAAACGGGCGGGCAAGTCCATGGTACGGAAGCGGCTGTGCCGGGTCAACGGATTCAAGTTGCCCCGTGGCGGGCCGATAACTTGGGGGACGAGGGGACCACCCCCCGGCGCAAGCCGGTGGGCCCCGGACGTCCCCGTGTTCAATGGTCTTCCATCGGCAGGCGTGCGCGCCTGCGCATACACGCAAGCCGCACTGGCCCAAGAGGTTTCGTGAAGCCCTCGCGTTCCGTCGCAGGCGACCTGGGACAGATCCTGGCCGCGCTCGGACCCCGTGTCCTCGAGGCGTGGCAGGCGCGCGCCCCGCACGCGCGGCAGCTCACGCCTGCCCGCGCGTCCCGGATGTGGGGTGCGGTGTGCGCGCTCGCCGACCGCTACGAAGTGGCCCGGCGCGGCGGGGTGGACTGCGCGTTCGAAGAGAGCGTTCCCGCCCGTCTGGCCCGTCGCCTCCAGCGCGCCGCGCCCTCCCTTTGGCCCGCGATTCGCGAGGCCGTGGACGGCACCATCTCGTCACCCGACGCGTCTGCCGACTTGGCCTGGCGCACCTCCGAGTTCCTCGCGGCCCTGGCTCCGGTGCTCCACCGCGCCCGCTGGCAGGGCACCCGCGCCCGCATTCACGATCGTTTCGAGCGCCGTCGCCGGGAGACCGACGAGGCCATCCGTGTCTTCCGCGCCCTCTTCGACTTCAGCCGCGAAGTGGCATGCGCCCTGGACCTCGACTCCGCCCGCACCTCCATCATCCGCGGCGCCACCCACGTGTTGCACGCCGATTGGGTGTGCCTCTACGAGCCCGACCTGGAGGGACGGACGTTGCGCATGGTTGCCTCCAGCCGTGGGGCCGAGTTTGCCGCGCGCGCCCCGCGCGTGGACCTGGCGGCCGGTGCGCTGGCGGCGCAGGCCTACCAGAGCCTCACGTGCAAGGTGCTGCGCGCCGTGGAGGGGGGCGCCGCCCCCGTTGCCCCGGAGCATGCCGGGCCGGTGAGCGCCCTGTTCGTGCCGCTGCTGGGAGTGGACGGGCCCAAGGGTGTGCTGGTGCTGGGCACCAATTCGCAGCCGCGCGAACTGAGCCAGCTGGAGATAGACACCGCGCTGGCATTCGCCGGGCACGCGGCGCTGGCGGTGGAAAACGCCGGACTGTTCTCCGAAGCCCGCGCGACCAACGAACGCTGGGCCGCGCTGCTGGACGTGTGCCGCGTGGTGAGCTCCTCGCTGGATCGCGACACCATCCTGCGCCGGATCGTGGAGCACGCCGCCTCCCTGAGCGTGGCGCGCGGCTGCACCCTGTTCCTGCTGGACCCCGAGCGCGAGGAGCTCTATCCCATCGCGGCCAACGAGTCGGTGTACGTGGAAGAGATCATGGCCATGCGCCTGAAGCTGGGCGAAGGGATCACCGGCGACGTGGCCCGCACCGGCAAGCCGGAGATCGTGCCGCACGCCATCCGCGACCCGCGCGCCCGGCACGTGGACAACACGCCCGAGGACGAGGACGAGTGCCTGTGCTGCGTGCCGCTGGTCTCCAAGGACCGGGTGCTGGGCGTGATGACGCTGGCCCGCGAGGTGGACCGGCCGTTCCACCGCGAGGACCTGGAACTGCTGATCATCCTGGCGCATCACGGAAGCGTGGCGATTGACAACGCCCGCCTCTACGGCGACGCCCGCCGCGCGCTGCGCGAGCTGGAGGAGGCGCAGCAGCACCTGGTGCGCTCCGAGCGGCTGAACGCCTTCGGCCAGGTGGCCGGCGGCGTGGCCCACGACTTCAACAACCTGCTCGCGGCCATCCTGGGCCGCACCCAGCTGATGCTGCTGCGCACCGAGGACCCCGCGGTGCGCGCCGGGCTGAAGGTGATCGAACAGACCGCGCACGACGGCGTGCAGACGGTGCGCCGCATCCAGGAGTTCACCCGGGTGCGCCGCGATCAGGACTTCATCCCGGTGGACCTGCACGAGGTGGTGCGCTCGGGGCTGGAGATGCTCGCGCAGGCCCTGCACACCCGCCCCGCCGAGGCGGTGATGACCCTGGAGACCGACCTGGGCCCGGTGCCCACGGTGGACGGCTCGCCCTCGGAGCTGCGCGAGGTGCTCACCAACCTGGTGCTCAACGCCGCGGACGCCATGCCCGCAGGCGGGCGCCTCACGGTGCGCACCCTCACCGTGGACGGCAACGCGGTGCTGCAGGTGCAGGACACCGGCACCGGCATGAGCCCCGAGGTGCAGGCCCGCGCGTTCGATCCGTTCTACACCACCAAGAAGTCGGGCGGCACCGGCCTGGGGCTGAGCATCGCGCTGGGGATCGCCAACCGCCACAAGGGCACGCTCAAGGTGGAGTCGCAGGCGGGACAGGGGACGTGCTTCACGCTGACGCTGCCGCAGGGCACCCGCGTGCCCGAGGTGGAAACCACCAAGCAAGACGCCGAACTGCTGGAGCAGGTGAAGGTGCTGGTGGTGGACGACGAGCCCACGGTGCGCGAGGTGATGCGCGACATGCTGGTGAACCTCGGCCACCAGGTGATCCTGGCTTCCGACGGCTCCGAGGCCCTGTCGCTGCTGCGCGCCCAGGGCGCCGACGTGGTGATGACCGACCTCGGCATGCCCGGGCTCAACGGCTGGCAGGTGGCGCAGGCGGTGAAGTGCGAATGGCCGGGTGTGCCGGTGGTGCTCATCACCGGCTGGGGCGGGCAGCTGGACCTGCAGGAGGCCCGCAACCAGAACGTGGACTTCGTGGTCTCCAAGCCCTTCCAGATGGAGGACGTGCTGCGGGTGCTGGGGCAGGCGGTGCGCCTGGCCCGCCGCGACGCGGCCTGAGCGTCCTCCCTTCCGCGCCGGACCGGGGTCGGCCGCCACGCGGCCGGCCCTTTGCACTACCGGCTGGCCCTTCGCATTCCGGGCCCGGCCCCGACCCACCGGTCCGCCGGCCTAATCGCCCGCTCGGTGACGCCCCCGCTCTCCTGTGGTACCTTCCGCGGCGCCATGACCCTGCATTCCGCGGCGCGCGCCGCGCTCCTCACCGCGCTGGCCGCGACCCTTGCCGCGGGTTGCGCGGGCACGCCGAAATCTCCGCCGACACCCGCCGACGGACAGTCCGGCCCGGGGGACAAGGTAGCGCCCGGGGAGACGCGCCGGGTCGCCTCGGCGCGCGTGGACTACGCGCGCATCGCGTCGCTGCAGGCCTACGGTTTGCTGATGGAAGGCTGGACGGATTCCGCGCTGGTGCTCTTTCAGCGCTCGCTGGCCCGATCCGGGGCCGAGCACACCCCCGACGCCGGCGGCCGCTGGGGCCTGGCACTCAGCTACCGCCTCTCCGGCCGCATTTCCGAATCCGACACCTTGGTCATGGGCCTGGCGCATTCCCCCGAGCCGGAGGTGCTGCTCGCCGAAGGCTGGTTCGACGAAGTGCGCGGCGACACTTCCGGCGCGCTGGACCGCTACGCGCGTGCCCGGACCGCCGATTCCACGTGGTCCCCGCCGTACCTCCGTGCCGCGGGACTGCTGGCGGGCCGGGGGGCGCCCCGGGAGGCGCGCGAGCTGCTGGTGCGAGCGGCCGCGATGGGGGACACTTCGGCGATGCGGGTCGCGGAGCGGCTCACGCCCCCGCCGCCGCCCACGCCGGCGGAGAGCCTGCTGGCCGCCGCCTCGTCCAGTCCCGCGCTGACGCGGCTGCAATGGGCCGCGCTGCTGCGCGCGCACGGGGCGCCGCCGCGCCCGCCGCGCTTCCCGGCGCCGGAACTCACGCACTTCCGCGCCGCGCGCGATTCCCTGCGCGACATGGAGGGCACGCCGTGGGTGGGGCTGGTCCGCGGCGCCGTGATGCAGGGCGGGCTGGAACTTTACCCGGACGGCTCGTTCCGGCCGGACGACCAGGTGTCCCGCGGCCGGTTCGCGCTGTGGCTGGACCTGTTCGACTGGCCCGCGGATTCCACGGGTACGGCCGCGGAGTGCGCGGACGTGCCCTCACACGACTACCGCCGGGGCGCCGTGGAGCGCGCGCTGGGGCGGGGGCTCATGACGCCCCGGGCCGCGGGGCGATTCGAACCGGAGGCCCCGATGAGCGGGGAAGAGGCCGTGCGCGCGCTGCGCCGTGCGGCGGAGGTGCGATGAGCGAGAAGCAGATCCTGCGCCGGGCCGCGGCGCGCGTGGGCGAGTTCCCGCGCTGTCGCGTGCTGGTGCTGGGTGACGTGATGCTGGACCGCTACGTGTGGGGCCAGGCCAGCCGCGTGTCCCCCGAGGCGCCGGTGCTGGTGGTGGAGGCCGACCGGGAAAGCGACCGGCTGGGCGGGGCCGCCAACGTGGCGTGGAACGTCCGCGCGCTGGGGGCCGAGTGCGCGCTGGTGGGCGCGGTGGGCGACGACGGCCGCGCCGCGGAACTGCGCGCCGCGCTGGCGCGGGCCGGCGTGGACGCCGCGCACCTGGTGGTGCGCCCGCAGGTGCCCACCACGCTCAAGACGCGCATCGTGGCGCACCAGCAGCAGGTGCTGCGGCTGGACCAGGAGCGGCGGCTGGACCTGGACTCGCGCGAGGCCGCCCGCCTCATTGACGGCATCCGGCCGCTGCTGGAGCGCGCCCAGGGTGTGGTGCTGTCCGACTATGGCAAGGGCGTGGTGACCGCCGAGGTGCTGGAGGGTCTGCTGCCCCTGATCCGTGAACGCGGGCTGCCGGTGTGCGTGGACCCCAAGGAGCGGCACGTGAGGCTCTACCAGGGCGTGAGCACGCTCACTCCCAACACCGCCGAGGCGGGGGAAGTGGCCGGGGTGCGGGTGCACGACCCGGAGAGCCTGCTGCGCGCCGGTTGGGAGATCCAGCGCGTCACCGGGGCGCGCTCGGTGCTGGTGACGCGCGGCAAGGACGGCATGTCGCTGTTCGAACCGCCTTCGAAGGTGACCCACCTGCCGGCGGTGGCGCGCGAGGTCTACGACGTGACCGGCGCGGGCGACACGGTGGTGGCCACGTTCACGCTCACGCTGTGCGCGGGCGGGGACTTCCTGGAGGCGGCGCTGGTGAGCAACCACGCCGCGGGGCTGGTGATCCGCGAAGTGGGCACCGCGGTGCCCGATCCGGCCGCGCTGGCGGCCTCGCTGGAGGACCATGGCCAGGCCTGAGAAGCGGGTGCTGGGGCCCGCCGCGGCGCGCGCGCGCGTGGCCGCGTGGAAACGCCGCGGGCTGCGCGTGGTGTTCACCAACGGCGTCTTCGACATCCTCCATCCCGGGCACGTGCGCATCCTGCGCGCGGCGCGCGCCGCGGGGGATGCCCTGGTGGTGGGGCTCAACACCGACGCCTCGGTGCGACGACTCAAAGGGCCGGCGCGTCCGGTGCAGAAACTGGCGGCGCGGGCGGCGGTGCTGGGAGCGCTTCGCGACGTGGACCTGGTGGTGCCGTTCGGGGAGGATACGCCGCTGAAGCTGATCCGCGCCCTGCGCCCCGACGTGCTGGTGAAGGGCGCGGACTACAAGGTGGCTGCCATCGTGGGCGCCGACCTGGTGCGGGGATGGGGTGGGAGGGTGGTGCGCGTGCCGCTGCACTCCGGACGGCTCTCCTCCACCACCCGGCTGCTGGGCCGGGCAAGGAAACGCGATTGACCTTGCCGCGACCCCGCTGCTACCTTGGGGCCATTCCCGCCCAGCGCGCGTACCCGGTCCCGCAGGCCCCCGGCCTGTGCGGGGGTACCTAAGGAAGCCGCGATCGCTCTCCGCGGCCCCGGCGCACGGCATGCAGCCGGCTTGGAATCACTAGCGGCGAAAGAATTTGCGTACAATTTCCGGCCTCGCCCGCACCCCGCGGGAGGTCGGACAACGGCCCGGCGCGGGTCCCCACCCGCGCGCCGGAGGGGCGCAGCGGAGGAAGAGGGTTCCATGAACATTCAAGAGTACCAGGCCAAGGAGCTGTTCCGGGCCCACGGCATTCCGACCACGATGGGCGAGGTGGCGCGCACTCCCGAAGAAGCCCGCGACGTCGCCGCGCGGATCGGCAAGCCGGTGGTGGTGAAGGCCCAGGTGCTGGTGGGCGGCCGCGGCAAGGCCGGTGGCATCAAGCTGGCGAAGGATCCGCAGGAAGCGCACGAGAAGGCCGCGCAGATCCTGGGAATGGAGATCAAGGGCCTCACGGTGCGCGAGGTGCTGGTGGCGGAGGCCGCCGACATCGCCACCGAGGTGTACCTGGCCATCCTGGTGGACCGCCGCCGCAAGAAGCCGTTGCTCATGACCTGCGCCGAGGGCGGCGTGGACATCGAGGAAGTGGCCCGCCGCAGCCCGGAGAAGATCCTCACCCTTGCGATTGACCCCGACTACGGCCTGCAGGCCTTCCAGGCGCGGCAGGTGATGATGCGCGTGGCTCCCGACGCCAGGGCCGGGCTGGCCATGGCGAAGATCGCGGTGCAGCTTTACCAGGTGTTCAGCCGCGAGGACTGCTCGCTGGCGGAGATCAACCCGCTGATCGTCACGCCCGATGGCCGGGTGCTGGCCCTGGACGCCAAGGTGGGCCTGGACGACAACGCCGAGATGCGCCACCTGCAGGTGCACACGAGCTACCGCCCCTCGGAAACCGAGGGGGAGCGCCTGGCGCGCGAGGCCGGTCTGTCCTACGTGAAGCTGGACGGCGACATCGGCTGCGTGGTGAACGGCGCGGGCCTGGCCATGGCCACCATGGACCTGGTGCAGCACTTCGGGGGCAAACCCGCCAACTTCCTCGACATCGGCGGCAGCTCGAGCCCCGAGAAGGTCACCACCGCGATGAAGATCATCCTCTCCGACCCCAACGTGAAGGCCGTCCTGTTCAACATCTTTGGCGGCATCACCCGCTGCGACGACGTGGCCCGGGGCATCGTGGAGGCGCTGCAGAACATGAAGGTGAACCTGCCGGTCACGGTTCGCCTGACGGGGACGAACGAAGAGGAGGCGCGGCGGATTCTGGAAAGCGTGAACCTCCAGGCGACATCGTCCATGGACGAAGGGGTGCAGGCGGCCATCGCCAGCGCCCGGGAGGCGAGGGCCTGACATGAGCATCCTTGTGGATCGCCGCACGCGCGTGCTGGTGCAGGGCATCACGGGTCGCGACGGCTCGTTTCACTCGCGGGCGATGATGGAGTACGGCACCCAGGTGGTGGCGGGAGTGACCCCCGGCAAGGGCGGGTCGCTGCAGGACGGCGTGCCGGTGTACGACACGGTGATCGAGGCGGCCGAGGCGCAGCACGCGGACACGGCGCTGATCTTCGTGCCCCCGGCGGGCGCGGCCGACGCGATACTCGAGGCGGCCTCCTCGCCGCGCATCAAGCTGATCGTGTGCATCACCGAGGGCGTGCCGGTGCTGGACACCGCGCGCGTCATGGACCAGCTCAAGCGCCGGCCCAGCCCGCCGCGCCTGATCGGGCCCAACTGTCCCGGCCTCATCTCGCCGGGCCGCTGCAAGGTGGGCATCATGCCCGGCCACATCCACGTCGAGGGTCGCGTGGGCGTGGTGAGCCGCAGCGGAACGCTGACCTACGAGGTGGTGCACCAGCTGACCACCAACGGGATCGGCCAGTCCACTTGCATCGGCATCGGCGGTGACCCGCTGATCGGCACCAGCTTCATCCACGCTCTGGAGGCCTTCGAGGCCGACCCCGGCACCGAGGCCGTGGTGATGATCGGCGAGATCGGCGGCAGCGACGAGGAGGAGGCGGCACGCTTCATCGGCGAGAAGATGAGCAAGCCGGTGGTGGGTTTCATCGCCGGGCTCACCGCCCCGCCGGGCAAGCGCATGGGCCACGCCGGGGCGATCGTCTCCGGCGGCTCGGGCACCGCGGCGGACAAGATCACGGCGCTGGAGAACGTGGGCGTTCCGGTGGCCGGCATCCCTTCGGAGATCCCGGTGTTCGTGCGCAAGATGCTGGGGGAGCGGCGGCCGACCGCCGCGCCGGCGGTACGGCGCGAGGCCGGCCCGCGCGGCCCGCGTGTCGGCGGCCGACCGGCCCCGCGCGCGGCGGCCTCCGGGCAGGGCCGCGGCTACCGCGGCGGCCCGTCCAGCTCCTCCGAGCCGCGCCGCGGCTACCGCGGCGGACAGGCAAGTTCTTCCGAGCCGCGCCGCGGGTATCGCGGCGGACAGGCTGCGACCTCCGACCCGCGCCGCGGCCCGCGCAGGCCGGATGAAGCCCCGCGCCGCGGCCAGGGTGCGGTGGGCGGGCCGCGCGGCAGGGCCCAGGGCCCGTCGCGACCGGGGTACGGC